>CANOIR010000022.1 GCA_947566125.1 uncultured Ruminococcus sp.
CAGAAAGAAGAACAGCAGGACTTGACATAGCGTCAAAAAGTTCACGGCAACACTTTAAAGTATTATCTGCCGTTTCTATATCCTCAGAAGGTATGTTTAAATCAAGAAGGACCTTTGCATAAGCATCTGTCACCTGATTCACGCTTCTTCCTCCTCTTTAAGAAAAGCGTCAACAATGGCACGATTATCTTTATCAGCCATCTCTCTGCCAAGAACCTTTTCAGCAGCTTCCATAGCAAGACTGACGATTTCGTTTTGTGCACTTGCAACAGATCTCTCACGCTCAAGCTGAAGCTCCTGTCTTGTACTTTCCACAATACGATTTGCCTCTTCTTGTGCCTGCTGAGTAATTGCAGCACTCTGGGCATTTGCAGTTTTCTGTGCATCCTGAATAATCTTCTTTGCCTCTTCTCTAGCTCCAGATATTGACGCTTCGTAATCAGCACGAATTTTTTCAGCTTTCTGTGCCTCTTCCTTAGCTTTATCCATCTCATCTTGTACAACGCTTACACGCTTTTCCAAAATGGCATTTATCCTGCCGAAGAGAAACTTTTTCAGGAACAGAAACAGCACCAGAATATTTATAATTGAAAATAAAATCGTCCAAAAATCAAATTCAAGCACCTTAAATCAACTCCATATTTTATTTCATAATTACCAGCAGAAGAGCTACAACAAAGCCATAAATAGCAGTAGCTTCTGCCAAAGCAGCGCCAAGGAGCAGTGCTTTGTTAATACTTCCGGCAGCTTCTGGCTGACGTGCGATTGCTTCAGCAGCCTTGCCTGTTGCGATTCCTATACCAAGTCCTGCACCGATTCCGGAGAGAACAGCTAATCCAGCAGCTATCATATTATTTTACCTCCAAAAAGTAAATCACTTCATAATTACCAGCAGAAGAGCTACAACAAATCCGTAAATAGCAGTAGCTTCTGCCAAAGCAGCACCAAGAAGTAATGCTTTGTTAATACTTCCGGCAGCTTCTGGCTGACGTGCGATTGCTTCAGCAGCCTTGCCTGTTGCGATTCCTATACCAAGTCCTGCACCGATTCCGGAGAGAACAGCTAATCCAGCAGCTATCATATTACTTTACCTCCTATTTTGCAGCACTCAAACTGAGTTTTTCTGCTGCTTCGATTTTTTCGTTTTCCGGTTCAATTCCTTCACCTATGAACAATGATGTAAGGAATACAAATACATATGCCTGAATAGCACCATCGAATACATCAAAGTACATACTGAACACCATTGGCAAAATAACACCGCAAAGCTGTTCAATAAGCTTCATAACAACGAATGAACCCAAAACGTTACCAAAAAGTCGCATACACAGCGACAGAGGTCTAATTGCTATTTCCATTATGTTTATAGGGAGCATAATTGCCATTGGCTTTGTAAATGACTTCATAAATCCCAAAAGTCCGCCATTGGCTCTGAATGTCGCCACTTCAATAAGAATAATGCTAAGAAGTGCAAATGCAACTGTAACATTTATATCCTTAGTAGGCGGTTTCATTCCAAATCCAATCATGCCTATAATATTGGAAATACACAAATACAGCAGGACAGTACTTAAATAAGGTACATAACGTTTTCCTGCTTTGCCCATATTTTCGCCAAAGAATTTGTAAACAAAGTTTACACCCAGCTCAAGTACCGCTTGAGTCTTTCCGGGAACGATCTTCAGCTTTCTTGTCATGATCAGTACGGCAATCATAATTGCAGCCATAATAATCCACATGACAATAATGGACTCATGAATTTTTATGGGCCCAACAAACGGTATGTCTATAGGTATAGTAAAAACCGTTCTGTTTCCAAGCTCTTCAGTAAGCATTTCGCCCATATGCATCACATCCTTTTATAAAGGGATTTGTCAGAAATAAGACTACTTCCAACATCAATTTATATTATAAAACTGTTTTTTTAAATTGTCAAGTATCATTTCAAGCTATAATCACTTTTTATTCTTACAAAACTCGTATTCATTATATATCAATAAACATTTATTGATATATACAAACGCCATATGATAAAATAAAAAAATCATATAGAAAGGAGGTTTATGGTCATGAAAAATAAATCTGTTCAGAACATAACCAAAATAGCAATGTTCGCTGCAATAATCGCTGTATGCAGTATTATTTCAATACCTTTGCCAAGTGGCATTCCTGTAACACTGCAAACTTTTGCAATAGCACTTACCGGATTTTTACTTGGCTGGAAAAACGGTACTATATCAGTTGCGGTATATCTTGCTATTGGTGCAATAGGTATCCCTGTATTTTCAGGTTTTACCGGTGGATTTGCAAAACTCTTTGGTGTTACCGGCGGATACCTTTGGGGATTCTTGGGCATGGCTGCTCTTTGCGGCATTGCGGCAAATAAAAATAAAGCCTTAACAATAATCCTTTCAATTTTAGGCTTAGCAGTATGCCATGGCTTTGGCACATTGCAGTTTGCATTTGTATCCGGTTCATCACCTCTGGAAGCATTTATTATCGCTTCTGCACCTTATTTAATTAAAGATGTAGTATCAGTTGTAATTGCATATGTACTTGCAATTGCCGTTCAAAAAGCTTTGCAACTAAGAAAAGTACAAAATTAAAACAAAAAATCCGCCTTAATTAAAAAGGGCGGATTTTTTGTTTAACTATAACCCAAAACAGCCGCACTGCAATGCAATGACGGCTGTTTTGGAAAAAACAATGAGAAAAAAGAGATAAATGCTCTAGACTTCAAAATTATTGATTTTTCTTATTAGGCTGTAAAAGCATAAACAGAATAGCTGCTATTGCTGCACCAATAAGAGGAGCTACTATAAACACCCATACCTGTGTAAGAGATTCACCGCCCATAAACAAAGCAGGACCTAAACTTCTTGCAGGATTAACAGATGTTCCAGTAAATGGAATACCAAAAATATGTACAAGTGTAAGTGTAAGACCAATAACAATTCCTGATACAGAACTGTATTTTTCCTTAGATGTTACACCAAGTATTACAAATACAAATACAAATGTAAGTATAATTTCAACAAGCAGTGCCTGTGTGAGTGATGTACCCATTGCACTTGATTCACCATAAGCATTAGCTCCCAAACCATAAGCTGTACCGCCCAAAACGCCCATGAGTATCGCCGCACCGGCTATACCGCCAAGCACCTGTGATATTACATATCCTATAAAATCTGTAATTGACATTTTACCAGCAATAAGCATTCCAAGAGAAACTGCCGGATTTATATGGCAACCAGAAACATTACCTACTGAATAAGCCATTGCAACAATTACAAGACCAAATGCAATTGCAATAGCTAATGTTGAAAACGAAAGCGGAACTACCACTCCTTGACCACTAAGCATTGCATTTGCAACAACTGCACTTCCGCAGCCAAAAATTACAAGTACCGCAGTGCCTATAAATTCAGCAATATACTTGCGAATAGATTCCATATTTTTACATATCCTTTCATAAATAAGCTATGTATGTATTATACCACTATATATACATTTTGTCAATAAAAACTGTTAGTTTAGGTGTAAAATTATCACTATGTTTTTTGTGCACAACTTACAAATATGGCAAGTATTACAAATATCATCCTGCTAAACCAGAACGTTCTATTCCCTCCGTAAAATGCTTTTGAAGAAAAATATACATTATAAGTATCGGCACAACTGAAAGCAGACATCCGGCTTCCAGCCAAACTATTTGTTCACGTACACTTACATTAGCACCGTCAAAAAGTGTCTGTGAAAGAAGTGTATTTAAATTTTTAAGGCTGAGTGCTATAGTTTGATTCTTGTCAAAAAATGTCGAACTAACATAAAAATCATTCCAGTACCATACAACAGAAAAAAGAAAAACTGTAAGAATAGAAGATTTTACATTTGGAACTAAAACTGACCAGAATGCCCTAAAAGGTCCACAGCCGTCAAGGTATGCAGCATCTTCAAATTCTTTTGGAAGTCCCCTGAATGACTGACGGAATATAAATATCATAATTCCGGATTTTATACCACAACCCATTGCTGCCGGTAAATACATACACAAAGGATTATTTATAAGATTAAAAGGTCCGAAATAACGGAAAATCATATATTGAGGTATCGCTATTATCTGCACCGGCACAAGTATCATCATAATAACTATTCCAAATAATACCCCTCGGAATTTAAATCTGAATCTTGCAAAGCCATAACCTGTAATAGCACATGATATAACCTGTACAATACAGCAGCCTATATTAAGAATAAGTGTATTAAAAAGCGTATTCCAGTAATCCATTACTTCCATTGTTTCTTTTATAACACTCAAAGTTAAATGCTTCGGGATCCATACAACCGTTGGATCGTTCATATCCTCAGGTGCAGAAAATGCACGGCTTATCATATAAATCAACGGATATAGTATTATAAAGCTCAATCCAAAAAGTATAAAAAAGCGGAAAATACGCCACATAATATCATTCAGCCTAAACCTACGCCAAAACGTCATGCTTGACCTTTCCATTTTACAGCTCCCTTCCTTATTCCACTTCATAATAAATAAATTTATTTATAATTAAAGAAATAACCCCTACTGATGCTAAAACTATTGCAAAATATATCCACGCCATAGCAGATGCTTCGCCATATTTCCAATCTATCTGCATAGTGCCGATCCTGATCATAACCGCATTTTTCGGATCTGTAAATGAATCTATAACAGTGAATATAAAGCAGGCTAAGATCATGGGACTTACACTTGGAAAAGTTATTTTCCAAAAATACTCCCATTCCGTTGCACCTTCTATAATAGCGGCTTCTCTTGACGATGATGGAATATTCTGGAGAGCTGCCATAAACATAAGTATTTGTATCCCTGCATTCCAAACTATGCCAAATACATCGTTTTCAACAGCTTCTACTGCTTTTGTAACAGTTTCAGAAATATCATATATGCCAAGGAAATACATAAGTTTTCCAAATAAATCAGATGAAAACATCGTAGAAAAGCTGTCTGAACCACTGCTTCCCGTACTTGCCATATTACCGCTTATTATACTATAAACTGGACCGGTTGCAATTATCGCCGGAAGAAAAAATATCGCCCTTGCAAATGTCCGTCCTCTAAATTTCTGATTTAACACAACTGCAATAAACAATGAGAAAATCATAATAAGAGGTGTTTTCCAAAACGTTTCTTTCAAAACTGAAAAAAGATAACTGCGGTAATTCGCATCTTCATTCAGTGCATAATTATATTTTTCAAGCCCTACAAATTCTCCTGTCATACCGCCAACATCCGGCTTTATATCATAAAATGAATATATAAATGACTGTACAAGAGGAATTATAAAGAAAATAACAGCACCTATGAACCATACTGAAATAAATCCGTAGCCATATAAACTTCTTCTCTTCTCAAACCCAAGTTTAAAATGTTTCAAATGACTCACGCTCCATTCACAGTATAATCGCTTAAATAATATTCACTTTCATTTACTGAAACAGATTCTTTTTCAAAGTCTACAATTATTAAAGTTCCGTCTTCGTATTCAGTATATGTCTTACTTCCAGACTTTCTGTAACTTATTATAGACTTATCCTGAACACCTGACAATATTTTCCTTGTAAAAAGAAAATCATTTGCTGCCTGTTCTGTCCAATTATCATAATAAGCATAATATAATCCGTCAAGCTCTGTATCTTTTATAGCTCCTGCACTTTCACCTATCATATCATAATGCGGATTGCTGCCTGATGCTATAGCATTTAGCATAAGCTTACGGTCATCTGCACTTCCGTTTATAGGCTCTGTTGAATATGATTTAAGTCCGTGAAGAACTATTTGATAAAATGGAATATCTTCGTCAAATATATCATATCCGCCGGAACATAATGGAACATTGCTTATTTTATCAATATAGGGAAAAGCATAGGCATTTGCACTGTCTGCAAGAATACTGCTCAATGAATTATCAAGTGTTTTAAAGCCATCGGAAAGAATCTGCTGAGTTTTATCTCTTGATACGCTGCTTTTGTCATAATCTCCGCAAAGAGAATTTGCCAGCTCTGAAAGACATATGTTCTCGATGCCTTTATTTTTAAAATTTTCTGCAAGTTTGGAAAACATTTTAGGGTATTCATTCGGCGACAGCAGAAACTTCACGTTTTTGTCTTTATACGCTCCACCGCTTACAATATCATAGTCATACAATCTTGCATATTCTCCTGAAATACGTACAGCTGCATCACCATGCACACTATAACCTCCACCGGATGTGAATGATACATTCTGCACACCCGGATAAATAGCTGCATTATTTTCATCAGCGTGATTTAAAAACTCATAAAACTCTTCATTTTCTATAGTATTAGATGCCTCTGCACTCACATCTATTCTGTTTTTGATTCCTGAATCTGTCCACTTATTATAGCACACCGTCATATTTGAAACGCCTAGACTATTCAGAGTTCGCATTATGCTGGCTGCTTGTGAGGAAGTTGTAAGTGACTTCTTCACTGTTACCGGTATTCCCAAAAAAGAATGCTTTTTTTCTGTTCCGCCGTATAAATCAATATAAAGCTCTGTGAAACTATCCGCCGTTTTTTTCACATTCATATCATTTATAAGATAATCTCGATAACTCTTGGCAATATCTACATAATCCATGCCGTTTTTATCACTGTCTTCAACAGGGTAATATCGAAGAGAAATCTTGTCTGTTTTTATATCTCCGCTTTCAAACACTGTAAGAACGCTTGAAGTATCGTTTGATATATAATAATTATCACTGCTTCTTAATATAAATTCAAAACCGCAAAGATTATAGCTGCTTTTAGATACTCCGCTTACGCTTGCTGTAAGCAATGCGTTTGAATCACCATCTGTACATACTGTCATAAGTCCACTGCTGTCTTTTACAATTCCATACATTGGCAAATATACTTGACTTGTATTATCTGACATTGTCAAAGGTGACATAGTAATATCTTGTCCATAGACCATTCTGGCATAACTTTTAGAATTTACTTTACCATTATTGAAGTTTATAATAGCTCCGCAGCCATCGGGAATTACAAAATATCCATTATCATCCGAATCTGCCGCACCGAAACTGCTCATAATAGAGATCCCTGTAAGCCGTTTATCTTCTCTGCTTTCTTTTATATTACTTGTATCTACTTTGGCTTCAAGATAATCATCAAAAAGCGTGAGCCTAAGTGGAATTGTTATACCTGCTTTTTTAAATTTATATGTAATTTCTACACCATTGTCTATATTTTTTACTTTTACCGATGCACCGCTCTTGGAATACAAACTTGCATCAACACGTTTTTTAGGATCGCAATATGTAATGCTGAGAGGTGATTGCAAGTCTGATACCACAGATGGTGCAGCAATTGGGTCACCTCCAGCATTTTGCGGACTGGAATACCATATGTTCCCGTTTTTATCTTTAAGTGCTATTTCTCCGCTGCTGTCATCAACATAAAATTTAAGATTTTTATTTTCAGCAGCAAGACGAAGCGCTGTTTTTTCTTCAGTTTTATTTTCAATATTATTATAAGCCATAGCACTTAAAGAAAAATCAGATGAAAAATCAAGCAATGTACAAGCTGTGATAATACATATAAATTTTTTCATAAAAATCTCACCTCGCTGTCTATATTATTTTTATTCTAGAACCTGTCCACATAGAAATTGTGTGAGGATTTTCGAGCATAATTTTACTGAGTACAAGAAAAAAATTCGCAGGCATACTGACGTATGGCAAGGATCTTTGACGCAGCAATCAACAAAATTTGCCAAAAAGACGTGCGGGATTTCCTATGTGAACAGGTTCTTATATCTTCTGTTTAACTATACTCTTATTCTATATTCTATTTCAGCAAAAATAGATGATATAAAAGAATAAACCTGCTGTATCAATGACACCGCAAGCACCATAAGTACTAAAATCACCATCATTACAGCTATTGTAAAAAATATAGACAATAATGCCTTTGAGACACTGAACTGATGTACTGCTTTTATTGCCGTAAACATAAGCAAGGCAGACCAAAATATCCCCACAACTTCCGGAATGTGTATAAATATTATCTCATCTCGTACAAGAAAGTGCGAAAGCAATACTTGAATATAAAGCTGTGATACATATGGAACAAGTGCATAGGCACTATAAATATATATCTTTCTCATAGTTCCTTCTCCATAAAAGAGAGTACATATAGACCAGTTGGATATTGTCCACACAAAAAACAATATAAATGTTCTCGTTATATAAGGCACAATGCTGAATTTATCAAGATCTGTCATAACGAACTGTTGTCCATAAAAATTTCCGCATAAGATCTCGCCTATAAACCATAAAGCTATAATAATATTTGCAATAAGCATAGAACCGGCTTTTTTCCAGCGTAGGTCTTCAAATCCTTCAACAGGGTGAAAAACTATATGCCGTATCCACTGTCTTTCCGTAAGCTCCATCATGATTACAGCTTCTCCTTTTTATAATCATTTTCAATCTTATATTTTGATTTTGCTTTTCGCTTTTTTCTAAAATGTCTATAAACAAGGCACAATACTATAAATATTACTGATGCAATAACAACAGAAAAATTTTCATCAAGCCACTCTTCACGATAACCCTCAAATGCCTTGTTGTAATAATAAGATGAATCTCCAAGCTCAGCATATTCCATAGCTCTTTTATAATCACCTTTGCTGATAAGGGCAGACGCTATTCCAAGGTAAGCATTTGTATAATTGCCGTCATGCCTGAGTGCTTCATGCCATGGCTCTAATGCTTCTTCATATTTGCCGTCATTATAAAGCTCAGTTGCTTTGTGGACTACCTTTCCAAAATCCGTTTCTTCAAATATTGTAACAGTATTTTTCATACCATCTGTTACATAAATCTTTCCCATGCTGTATTCAACAGCTGTAGACTGCAATGAAAAACCTCCAAGCCTGTCACTCATACCGCCCATTATAAAAAGCAGATTTCCTTCTTCATCATATTGAAATATTCTTCCAGTGCCTGTATCAAGGCAACATATTCTTCCCGAATCATCAACATCTACATCGGTAAGCCTTGTTTTAAATTCAACATCGGAATATAAATTCTGTTCTGAACTCTGATTAAACGGCAAATCGCCAAATATAATATCAAGTCCTGAAAAGAGATTATCTCCTGCTGCATTTACCTTCTTTACACGGTCATATTCAGATGTACCGGATTCCGTCACTGTGTAAACAAATCCTTCACTGTCTATATCAAATCCTGTAATTCCGGCAGGTGTGCTTCTTGCCAGACCGTTTCTCATTTTATTAGTTGAAAAGCGTTTTCTAAAATAATTTGTAATTACCTTTGATGTAGGTTCAACAGAATTGGAACCATAATAACCTTGAAATTTTCCTGTGCTGCTAAAAAATGCAGCTCCGCTTGTTACATTATTAAGCACACTATATATATTGCCTTCTTTATCAGCTATAACTTTTTTAGGACTGAATGTTTCATTTTCATATACTGCTGAATTAGGTTTGGTTATACACAGTCTAACAGTTCCATTTTCATCAATATAAAGAATTCTCGAATTTCCTGTATCTGCTATATACATACAGCCATTATCGGAAATGAATATCCCCTGCGGTAATGAAAGCTCATATTCATGCCCGTTTTCATCAGTCAATTTATCAAATTCTCTTACTGCTGATGTAAATTCACTATTTATTTCAACTATACGACTATTGCCCGTATCAGCTATATAAAAGTTTCCATGTGAATCACAAAAAATATCAGATGGACCATTGAATTCTCCGCAGCCAAGCTCATTTCCGCTGACTGAACATACTGCTCTGTAACCAGCCTTTGACGGCACAGCTTCTCCCTGATTATTATAGTTGTAATTATAACTATTATTTCCATCGGCTGATACATTAAATCCCAGTGACATCATAAGAATACAGCACATAAGTGAAGTGATGATTTTCACTTTTCTCTGCATATACATAAAAGCCACATCTCCTCTATTCTTTTATACCCGAATAAGCCATTGTTTCTATTACATGACGCTGTGCAATGATAAATATAACTGCCGGTGGTACAAGCATGAATACTGCTGCTGCCATTGCAACACCTGCTCTGGAAAGTCCTGCTGATGCTGCCTGCTGAACTACTGTAGGCAGTGTTTTAAGCGATTCATCAAATATAACAGAACCACCTTGAATATTCCATGCTGACTGAAAGGCAAATATAACTAATGTCATAAGAGCCGGCTTTTGATTCGGCATTACTACCTGCCAGCATATTCTAAAAAGACCTGCACCATCGACCTTTGCTGCTTCAATAATAGAATCGGGCATCTGACTTATAGATTGCCGCATAAGAAACACACATATCGGTGACGCAGCTGATGGAAGTATAAGTGCTGCCATACTATTGACAATACCCATCTTGGCAAGAACTATATACTGCATTATGTAAATAACATTGCTTTGATACAGAAGTGATATTACTATAATAGAATTTATAAACTTTGCACCCGGGAATTTTACCTTTGCAAGACAAAATGCAATCATTGAGGAAAAAATGACCTGTATAATAGTAATAACAGCAGTTACATATATGCTGTTAAATACGTACCTTGAAAATGGAACTGATTCATCACTGCATATTCTAAACATATTAGTATAATTTGAAAGCGTAGGCTCTAAAACATACAGCTTAGGCGGAAACACAAATATTTCCTGCACGGGTTTTATTGACATTATAACCGTAAGATAAATTGGCAGGATCATAAAAAGTGCAGCTGCAAAAAGCAGGATAAATACTAAAATATTGCCGAATCTTCTTTTCACTACAGGTTTATTAGATGCTTTCATATGAAGCTCTTTGCTGTTTATGTTTTGTGACATATACTTATCCCTCACTTTTTATCAGTCACTATATTTGCTAAAAAACTTTGATGCCAATCTGTTTACAAAATACATTATGATAAATAAAATCATACATATTGCAGAGGCATAACCCATTTCATAACGCACCCATCCATAATCAAAAGCATGATTCATTATAGTATGTGCCTTGTAATCAGTACTTGGAAAACCTAAAAGATTCTGTGATACCTCCCCGGATGCAAATGCACTGACTATCTGCATTACAGCAGCAAACATAAGCTGTGGCGACATTGCCGGAATAGTGATATAAATAAGCTCCTGCCATCTATTTTTTATTCCTTCTATAGCTCCGGCTTCGTACCATGAACGATCTATATTCTGAAATCCCGCACAAAGTGCAAGAAATCCTGTTCCAAGGCTCAAATACATTTGAACTACTATAGTGACAAAAAGCACATGATCTCCATTAGTAAGCCACTGAACAGGAGATGTTATAAGCCCTGTATCCAGAAGAAATGAATTTATATATCCATGTGCATCTCCGCTGAATATTATCTTCCAAACAGTATAGACGCTCGACAGTGATGGTATATAAAATATAAGCGTAAATATCGTCCTGAATTTTGGACGCATCTGATTTATAAACCATGCAAGAAGAAAACAAAGCACATAACTTACAGGACCGGTAAATATCGCCGAAACAAGAGTAACACGTATAGACTGTAAAAATATTTTATCAGACAAAAATAATGATGCATAATTTGAAAGTCCGACAAATTCAGGAAATTCAACCATGTTGAAATCTGTAAAGCCTATTGGCAAAGACATAAGTACCGGAACAATGGTAAACAGTGTGAAAAACAACATAAAAGGTAATATCATCAAATATGCAGATCTGTTTTTCTTTATAGATATAAACATTTCGCCGCTTTTGCCCGATACACTACCCAATGACCTCACCTCCGTTTTATCCTACTCGTTTTATGCTACTGCTAATTTAAACTTTCATTTTTTCTCTTTATCTCATTATTTATATCACGATTATACCACCTAAGAGTATCACGTGGGTTTTCTTTGTTGTTTACAGTTTCACGAAAGGCATTCATTATATTTCTTGTAACTGCATAAGATGACGGCAAGACCGGTATTTCCTGAATCTCTGCCATAGAACTTTCAAGTGATTCAAGTTCCTTTGACGACCACGGCATTTGCTTTAATGTATTTACATTTGCAGGTGCATATCTTCCAAGCTGTCCCATAAGGTTTTCCGTCTGTTGTGCATATTTTGTTTGAATATCAGACGAACAAAACCACTTTATATATTCCCATGTATCTTCCAATTTTGCTTTATCATCATCTTTAAATAAAACTGCACCTGAACCAGAAGAATTTACCGCATGGGAAATACTTCCGTCTTTACGCAGAGTTCCAGGTATTGTCGTAAAACCCCACAATCCGTTTATTTCCGGTGCAGCTGTGCTTAACTGGTTGCAGAATGTATAATCCGCAATAACTATAGGATAATTTCCGGTACGAAACTCGCTGAAAGGGTCGTATTGCTGAGCAAGATTATATTTTGTATAAAATGATGTCCACATCTCAAAAGCTTCGGCAGCCTGTTCTGTATCGAAAGTAGTCTTTGTTTTGGAATCATTATAATAATTCATGCCATTTTGCAGCATAAGCGTAGCAAAAGTATGTCCCGTTTCAGTAGCCGGTGAGATTTGATTTGTACTTTTTATTGAATTTACTTGAACTTCCGGCAATACCAGACCAGCAGACATATAATTTCTTTGCATTGCAGGCAGCATATCTATAAGTTCCTGCCATGTTTCTGGAGGTGATTGAATCCCAATATCACTAAGTATATCTTTACGGTAAAACATCATCGCCCAGCTTCTGTTTAAAGGCACTGCATATATTTTATTATTATATGTATAAGGCTCAAACGCATTATCAGTATAATCAACTGTAATTTTATCAAAGCCCGATAGCTCTGATAAATCGGCAAGTAAACCACGGCTTCCAAGGTTTACAGGCACTTCATCACTTAAAAACAGTGCTGCATCCGGTCCTTCATCTGCAAGAGCTGCTTCAACTATTCCACCTGATACAAGCTTTATCGAAACAGCTCTGCCATATTCTTGAACAAATTCTGATTCTGTAAGTTCTCTTACTACCTGTGTTTGTTCACGTCCAAGCAAAACCCAAACTTCTATAGGGTCAGAATCATTTATATCAGATGAATTGTCCATACTGCACAGTTCTGATTCATCACTTTTAAATGATGCTAAGAACTTTTGAAATCCATATGATATTCGTTCTAAAAAGCCAGCATCTATATCTGAAAATTCACTGTTTTTAGATGCCAATTCAATATAATCTATTTCTAAAGGCTGTTCACGGCAATTACACATCCAAGAAGAAATCGATGTTATACAATTCTTTATCTGAGATAGATAATCCGGTATTTTTATAGGCGAAGAAACACACTTTTCAAGAATCACTGCCATATTTTCAAGCGAAGATGCTTCTGAACCGTGTTCTCCTGACAATAATTCTATATCTGACTGTATTTTTCTTAGTTCCTTGGCAATTCTTTTAAAATCATCAATAAGTCCCGGTACTTTTTCATGCACATAATAATCCGTATACTTATCCGGTGATGGACTTGTTATCATAACTATACTGCGATATTCTTTGTTAAGTTCATTTACAATATCCTCAAGATACTGTATATACTCGCCTATAGCTCCCGGAACAGCCTCCAGTGTAAGTGTATGTGTTTCTCCTGCTGTTAAATAGACATAAAGACCCTTATCATCACTCGTTTTAATTTCAGTTAATTCAAAATCGGTGCTATAATAAAATCGAACTTCCGCCATATCTTCACACAGCACTTCACCGTCAATATAAATTCTGCGATTTGAAAAAAGTCCACGCAGTTCTTCCTGACGTGCCTTTACTCCTATTTTATACCAACCGTCATTTGGAACAGATACCTTCCATGTGAGCATTTGTCCCGATTTTTTAAAGTTTCCTTTTCCTATTGTATTATAAATAGTATGCCACGGATCAGAAGGCGAAACACCTACACTTGAATGGTCATATGTAGGATACAATGTCGGGTCAGATTTGTATTCAGCATTTTCACCTTCTATGCGAATTAAAGACTGCGGTGTATCATCTATAGATACACAAGCGTCTACAGATGCTGTATACTCTTCATATGTCTTATAATTTATGGGTCTATGCAATTTTATATATTCTGCTTTTATTTTCCCTCTTTGAATATTTAACTGCAATTCATGTCTTCCCTTTTCAAAAAAGAAAACTAAAGGTTTATTTTGCAGTCCATCAGGATCTTTAATATCTGTTTTAAGCTCTGCTTCCTCATGAACCTGAGTTGGTCTGAGTTCGTTGCCGTTTTTATCCTTTTGAATAGGCTTTTCATTTTTATATATTTTATTTAATCTAAGTCTTTCTGCACTGTCAAAAGGAATTTCTCCGTCTATCTCAATTGAAAATTCTATTTCTGTTGATGAATCTTCGACAGGAATATATTCGATCTCTATGCAATAAAATCCTGTATTTGAGATATTTACACTTCCAGAAATATTTTCATCGTCCTGAATCAATTGGGAAATGGTTATACTCTCTACAGGATATTCTTGATTTTTATAGTCTTCAATATATTTTTCAAGATACTGTCTATAGGTTATTTTCTTTTCAAACAACAGAGGCTGATTTCCATCCTCCATTCTTGAATCTGACTCTATAATAATATTGTCTTTTGCTGAAACATAAAACGGCATCACATCATTTATAAGATTAAATGATGTGATGATGCTCACAATTGATATAAAAAATCTTCTGCAAAACATAGCTATTCCCGCCTTCTCTTCACTTTACAAAATATTATACCAAATTTAGTATATTTTTGTCAAGTTTGATAGAGCGTTATTAATCACCGTTTTCACTTGCTCTTTTAAATGCCATCGACATACTTTTGTCCCAGTGCAAACCGTTTTCTTTCTTTTTCCGTCTTAGCTCCTTAAAAAAAACTTTAAGCAGAGTGCTACACTGTTCTTCCATAACCCCTCCTGCAACTTCAGGTTTATGATTATACGGAAAAGCAAACATCTTTTGAACAGAACAAACTGAACCTGATTTTTTATCATATGCACCAAATATTACCCTGTCTAATTTTGAATGGATAATCGCTCCGGCACACATAGGGCATGGTTCAAGTGTTACATACATCTCACTGTCAACTATTCGCCAGCCGCCAAGTTTTTTGCTTGCATTTTCAATAGCCATAAGCTCTGCGTGTGCAAGAGGTGATTTGTCACTCTCACGTTTATTCCAGCCTTCACCTATTATATTGCCAGTAGGTTTATGCACTATTACAGCACCAACCGGAACTTCTCCCAAAGAAGCCGCATATTCAGCAAGCTCCAATGCTCTTTCCATATAACATTTGTCTAAATCATTATTTATATTACAACACATAATCACAATCACAAATAAAAATTATACGAATATTTCAGTAATCATAAGCATACCCAAAAGTATCCATGCCAATATTAACGGCGTCTTAAACAAGCTGTACTTCAGCTTTTCCTTTATCGGAATAAATGTACCGTAATCTTTCATTTTTAGTGCCTTTCCTTTGAATGCAGTCAAAATAAGACTTCCAGTTAATCCGATTATAAAAACAGAAAATATAAATACCAACTCTAACTGTATGCCATTTACAGGTGGAAGCTCTTTAAAATAGAACATTGAAAAACTAAGCGTTCTGCCTATGATATGAACAATAATTCCGCCGATAACTGAACCGCTGTTCCATACACAATAACCTGCTATTAAAAATATTACAAAGTTAATTCCTGCTGAAAATGGATTGTGCATTTCCACAGTAGCAATAATCGCAATAGTAAAAACCGCAAAGCTTACGCCTGATTGACGCATTGACTGAAAAATTGCTCCGTGAAAAATCAATTCTTTCATAATAGGTACTGCAATCAGCTCAAAAACGAGCAGAACCACCGTACAGCCATTATCCATACCAAGAGAAATATTATAAATAGTATTTACATCATTAACAATAAATATATTAGTCGGCAGATAAACTCTAATCAACATCGTAATTGACAATGCAACAAGCATTGTACTTATAGCTGTAAAAATCGACAACTTATTTTCTACTTTCAAAGGATATGCAACTTTAGAAGGCATTTTTAGAACTCTTCGAATAAAAAGTAACGGAACAAGAAATTTCATAATTCCTTCAAATATAAATGTAGCTGCTACTGCATATTGATCACCATAAACTGAACTATCATGAAAGCTATAGCTTATCTCTACACCAAGACATTTTAAGGTCAATATAAAAGGAAGCACAAAAACATTTTCTGCAAGTGCATATATATAAATAACTACCGTTATAAGTTTACATATATTTTTAAGAGCAGATTTCTCGTGTTTTTCGGAATTTTCATTATGCATTCCCACTCCGTCTACATACGTATACAGTTTGCTTGAACGTTTGCCCGAAAACACATATGGATTATTTTCACTGCATCTCCAATTACGATAGAGCTTGTTGTATTCATCACTCTTGACCGGTGAATCAGAGGCATACTCCACTTCGATTTCTTCATTTAAATTTGTGTAACTAATATTTTTCAAAATATCACCCTTCATTAAAATATAAAAAGCATTAAAAAATATATTGTTTAGTCGGTTTCACACATAAAATAAATGCTAATTATAATTATTATAACATATACACATCAAATAATAATATAGTTTTTAAGTACATTTTATATTATTTTTTTAAGAATTATCAAAAAAGAAATTCATCCCACTTAAAAAAACCTCTTGCAATTCTATATGAAATCTGTTATAATTAAATCAGCAAAGTTTTTTTGCATACATATAAGAAGGGTGGAGGTGAAACACCATGGCATATAAAATTAGTGATTCCTGCATTTCATGCGGTACTTGTGAAGGCACTTGTCCTGTAGGTGCTATCAGCCAAGGAGAAGAAACATACACAATTGACGCTGATGTTTGCGTTTCTTGCGGAGCTTGTGCAGATGCTTGTCCTGTAGGTGCTATTTCTGAAGATGAGTAAGTAAAAAAAGAACCGCTTCTCTCTTTATCTTTGAGAGAAGCGGTTTCACATTATAAAAGCAATTTTTATAAAAGCAATATTAGGAGGACAATTTATGTCAGGCAACTTAAAAAAGAACATACGAAAAACATCGGCATATAATTCAATAATGATATTTCTATTTATTATATTCATTTTAGGCATAAGCTTGTTATCATCGTTTGTTTACTCAAATTTACCGGATTCTCATCCATTAAAAATAAGTTCCTTGTATACTCTTATATTATACATAATTCAATATGTTGTGTTAATTCCATTATTGATAATATTATTTTATAAAACAAAACATGGAAAAGCTGCTCCAAAGCTAAAAGATTGCATATGCAAACCTAAGATGCCTGTTTCACAGATAATTAAATGGCTGTTTATCTCCTTGTTCTTTGTTTACGCTGCCTCTTTTATTTCAAATATCTTTTTCAATATCATTCAAATGCTAACAAATATAGAAATGCATCCGGCTCAAATAAATGCTGATAACTCATTACTTAACATATTTACAAATACACTTTCAATAATGTTCTTTGCTCCAATATTTGAAGAAGCGTTTTTCAGAGGAACGTTATTGCGTAATTCTGCAAGATATGGCTCATGGTCTATGATTATTGCTATGGGCATAATGTTTGGACTTTGGCATATAAATTACGCTCAAACTATATACACAGCTGCATTAGGTATATGTGCAGGCTTTTTGATAATAAAAAGCGGTTCAATAGTTCCTTCGCTGTTGCTCCATTTTATTATGAATACTATAGGAACAGTGCAGGTATTTATCTCAGGAAGTATTGACGCTGAAAAACTCGCCTCAATGGATTTAAATTATATGACTGAAAATATAATACCTATTATGATTTCATCAATGATGGGATTTCTTATAATCGGTATTATGATAACAGGATTGGTACTTTTAATAATAGAACTTGCCGTGCATCATCTTGATGGATTTAAACTTCCATGTGAGTACACAGAAATGTCTGAAAAGAAGAAATTTGCGATATATTTTTCTTCTCCTATAACAATAGTTATCACACTTGGTCTTATAGGACTTACGATATATAACGCATTAACTTTATAAATTCTTTAATTTTAAATATAATATAAATATAAAGGAGTAATATAAAATGACTTCAAAAAAAGTATTTAGTCTGCTTTGCTGCTCAGCTCTTATGCTTACACTTGCAGGCTGCAAAAAAAATAACAATAACACTGTAAAACCGGTAACTGAAGGCTCAGAAAGTACTGCTGTCACAACAACAATCGTTACACAGACGGGAGAAGTCGGCAAAGATGTCGAAATGGCTGGTGTTGAAATAAATATAAATAAATTTTATAAAAGTAATTTTTATGGTGCACAAGATGCCACCCTTTCAGCTGTTTTCTTTTTTGATGTAATTATAACAAATAATACTGACAAAGACATTGATGCAAATATGCTTACAAGTTTTGAATTTGAAGTAGACGGCAAACCGCACGATTCTGCAACACTTTTTGCAATAAGCAGTATCAAAAAGCAATTTGGAGATGATGCAAAATTTTTCTCTGATACTTTAAAACCGGACGATACACAAAGTGGATATATATCAGCTGAACTTCCAGACAAATTTGAAACTATAACTCTTAAATTCCTGCCGCTCGGCGGTGCTAAAAACGAACGAGATGAATCACAGGCTATAGTATACACATTTACTCAGAACGATTTTGAATATATATATATGGAATCTTATACACAAACCAGTGACGCTTCAAGCACCTCGAAAACTTCAACTACCTCAAACACAAAAAACACTTCAAGTAATGATTAAAACAAATAAAATAATATAAAATAAAAATGACTGCCAAAGCCTTTAAAAGCTCAGCAGTCATTTTTTATATGACCAGACCTATAAGCCGGGTTCTGTCTTGTGTGACAATTTATCTACTCCTTACGTCGCCGCAAGGCTCTAGCCGCCATTACGCATGATCCATCGGGCAAATGTTTTGACCATACGTACCAATAGGCGTTGCATCAGGTAAGGTTTACATAGCAATACAGTCTCCTGCACTCTGGTATGCTCTTACCACACCTTTCCACCCTTACTCTTAATTAAATTAAAAGCGGTATATTTCTGTTGCACTTGCTCTAAGGTCACCCTCGGCTGCCGTTAACAGCTACCCTGCCCTATGATGCCCGGACTTTCCTCATGGATATCTCCACGCTGCCACACAGTCTACTCATATATTATTTATTATACAATAAATTCAAGTTGTTGTCAATATTTTATTCACTGTTATTTTTACTATCCATTATTTTATTTGCATAGATTTTAATAACACGCATTATACAATAACACAATAAACAGGACAACAAAGTTATAGCAACCATAAAGATATAATTTATCTTGTAATCAGCTATATTCAACAGCCATGTTTCACTGATTATTTTCCTTGCAACGTAATGATTCATATAAAGCCACATAGACCATGTACCTAAATATCGAAATATACTGCACCTAAAAATCACTGATACATAGCTTTTTTCGCTGTAAACTATAGCAAGTATAATCGGGAAAAGCATTGAAACAGGAAAAAGTATCGAGGCATCAAGTGTTCTCATAAACCATATCAAAAGAAAGAAAAATGAAAATGATACTTCAACTGCCGTAATCAACAGACTTTTTTTAGCAAAGTACGATTTTATAAAATCAGCTATAAGATATGAAAGCACACCAAAGGATATTCCGCAAGCTGCTCTTAAAAATCCACCTGTAAATATAAATGCAAAACTGTTCTGGTCATAAAATGGTTCATCGCTATTATAGAAAAAAGCAAAGAGTGACATTGCAAGAATCGGTGACAAAATGTAAAAGAAAAAATCCGGTTTCTTTTTCATAATATAATACATAGGCAGCATAGCAATAAACATTGCTGAAAGATACCACGTTATGCTATTTACACCTATCGGTCTTACCCCAAACATTTGTAAGGTAAAAAATTCCGGAATAGCCTTTGCTGCAAGGTTAATAAATGTAATTATAACATTTTCGCCTTTGTTATTATAAATATTAAGAATATAATAAACTATAAAATCAATTGCAAATGTAATAAGATATAATGGAGCAATTGATTTAATTTTACTCATAACATAGCATATGCTTTGTTTGCCGCATCTGTTTTTATCATATTCTTTTTCCCTAAAGTAATGAGCCGCCATAAAAAGACCTGATATAACAAAGAAAAAATGCACCGAAAACCAGCCGAATTTATTTGATATATCTCTTATAATACTGCCGCTAGGTGCAAATATCCTTGCATGATACAAAAAAACACATACGGCAAAAAACAGCTTCATTGCATCTATCTGATAATTTTTACAGCTTGCACTATTTTTATTCAGTCTACGAAATTCATCCATTGTTCATTCACCTATTTTATATATTCATTAACTATAGCCCAATTATTATAATGCTGTATTTAATATTATATTATTTTACATTCGTTTTACTACATTGTCAAGCATTTTTATGTTTTTTTATTTTTGCAAGCGAAATTGATTGCAAAAGCGATTGCAAAAACGCTTGTAAAAAAATACTAAAAATAATTCTATACTTTTTCTGAAAAAATGTTATAATTAAAGATGTCAAGTATATTGGCAAAAGTATTTATATGAGAGGTAATGTATAATGAAGACGAAAAGAATCATTGCGGCAGTGTTTGCTTTTGCAATAACAGTAACCAATTTCAGCGTTATAGCATTTGCCGCAGAAGAAGAAATTCAAACCGATGTTTCAACAGAAGCAATTTCAACAGAAACAACTGTAGAAACTACTACAACCGATGTAACTGAAGTATCCGAAGAAAGCACTGAAACAACTACAGAAGCAGTTGAAGATGACAGCATTTCTGAAGAAGATACAACTATTACAAAAGCCCTTTCAATCTTAAGCGGTGAAACCTTTACTATTGGTGATGAAAGTTTTAATGCTTCAATAAAGGACTATAAGCTTAAAATATATAATGACAGAGGCTTAGCATTTGAAAAAGATATTAGCATTTTTCAAATGATAGAATCTATCGCTTTAAGTGTAGAGGGAAACACACTTAATATTAAGGAATATGATAATTCCAGCAGATTGATTAATTATTATAATGTTGAGTATAACTCAAGCACTGGTAAATTTGGGGACATAGACAACGTTGGAAGCGATAGCTATAGTTTTAATTTCCAAGGAGTATCTTTCTATGCAACTATAGAGCGTGTATTAAAAAACACTGATCAATATAATTATTTATCAATTTATTTTTCAGACGGTACTCCAACTAATATTAAAGATGAATTAGTATATGTTGAATATGATCGTACAGGCGGAGGTGCGGGATACGAACCTGTAACTTATATCAGTGTTTCAGGTGATACGCTTACTATTCGCCGTATATTTGAACCCAACAACCCATCTAAAGACATACTGACAACATATACTTTTGATAAAGCTTCTAATACCTTTGTAAAATCAGGCTCAACATCTGACACTCAGGAAGTAACAGAACAAATGCTGCTTGATAAGTTTGTTTCCGAATATGGCAAAGAGCCCTATCAGAAAGATTTTGGTGACTTTAATGGTGATGGTGAGCTTGATGCGTATTTCTATCTTTTTATGGACAATACATATTTTGTAACTATGGATAATATCATAGACGTAACAAGATCTCATGACTGTGTCGGTGCTGATAGCTCACCAATATTCTTCTATTTCGAACTTAGTGACGGAACAAAATTCCGTTTGACTTCACGATATGCTTTTATAGGTGTGGGACTGTGTTCATCGATATACATTGATAAAATCAACAAAGACGGCTCACTTTCAACTGCTTCTATCAATGGAGAAGAGTCTGCAATTCCAGCTTCATGTTCTGCACCTATTGACCACAATGAATTTTGTAGAAGTATTGATTTTGATAATATAGATACATATTTAACAGTCACTGAAACCGGTATAACTCTAAAGTATTATGATGGAGATAAGGAAAGCATAACCTCAACAAATTACACATATGACGAATCAAGCAACAGTTTTGTTTCAGACGGAAATTTGCCAAATAAAGAAGTAACAGAACAAATGCTGCTTGATAAGTTCACAGCACAGTATGGTGAGCCTTATTACTATGAAAGTGGAGATTTTAATAACGACGGCATACTTGATATGTATTGTTCAATATTTAAAGAAGGCAAAAACCAAACATATTTTGTTACTATGGACAATATTATACTTGCAAAGTCAAATGGCACAAGTATAGGTGGCAGTCTCGAAAGTTATATATACTTTAAAACAAACGATGGTAATCAATTTCGCTTCACTTTATATTACAGAGGTGCAGCCTTTTATGTAAGAGCAAGTTGCAGCATAGACAAAATAAATAGTGACGGAACAATGACAGCTGTAAACATCAATGGAAGTGAAGGTATATCTGTTTTATACGATGAATACTTTAACGATAATTCCATCGGAGATACTATACTTGAATATCCAAACGACATTGCTCAAGGTAAACTGTTTGAACCATCTAATTATTTCTCATCAAATGGAGATATTATCACCATAAACAGATACGTTTATGATGGTGAAAATGCTGGAGTCGGCTCAACAAATTACACATATGACGCAGATAAAAATGCTTTTGTTGTAGCAGGTTCAACTAATAATTCCGGAAATAGTTCTAATGGCAGTACAAGCAGTGTAAGCAGCTCACCAGCTACAAACGACAACTTCTCAGTAATTCCATTTACATTATCAATCGCTCTTGTTGCCGGTGCAGCTACTGTGGTAGGGATTAAAAATAGAAAAAAACGTGAAATAGAAGAATAAAATCATAAATAAAAAAACGAGCTTTAAACAGCTCGTTTTTTTATTACTCTATAATCGATTCATCAGTAGTAACACTCGTTTTACTCTGACTGCAATACTCTATGTAATCATCACGTGTAAGCACACCTTCGGAATTATATATCCTGATAAGCGTTTCCGTATCCACAAATTGATTATCTTCTTGCTCCAGATAAGGCTCATACCATAAGCCAAAATATGACCATACACTGCCATCACGGAAGGCAGATGTTATATCAGGAAGAGAACTGCATTCGCTTAGTGCTATAAGCTTTCCATCTGTCATATTTTGCAATGCATAATATGACTCATAGCCGCTGCCAAATGTTTCATTTTCTTCCAGATAAATATCTGCCGCTGCTATATCATATTCGCTGCTATAAGGCAAATAATCCTCATCTGTTCCACTCCATACCCACAAAAGATTATCAAGTTTATGATACTCTGTCATTCTCTTATAAAGCAGATCCCAAAGCCAGCAATAAACATCACTTCCACTGCTGTTCCACCAATAAGAATCATCTCCGCCTTGATGCAGTGGATGCCATAATACCGGAACGCCTGCATTTTTGAGTTCCTTAAGTCCTTCGGACACACTGTCTATATCTTCAATTATCGCAGCACACTCTTTGGAAATTTCACTTTTTTTCTCAAGATTTTCAATCTCCAAAGGCGTAAGACAAGCTATATCCTCAAATGTCACTGCACTGCTCAAGCTGAATTGTTCACTCTCTTCAAGTTTGCCTGATTCTCCAACAGGTGCAAACCAATGCCACATAAGACCTGTTATACCGCCGCTTTTACTCCATTCAACAGCAGAATTTACTATTTCCTGCTTGGCTGAACTTCCTCCGTTCAGACTGTACAAATACATATCTGCAAAACGAATTGCCGGATATTTTCCGGTGCTTGTAAATATTCGTGCGATCTCACTGTTGCTGCTGTCAGAAACTTGCTGTCCACTAATAATTGCCTTTCCATAATTATCGCACAAAAATTGCAGAAGAGTTTTTGTTTCTGATGAAGCATTTTCATTGACCGGTACTGCTGATATAAATGTATCAGGTTCAAGGGATATATTATTATGAATTTCTATGCAGTCAAGCAACATATCACCGCTGACCTGCTGAATGGAAATTTTATTTGTACCTGTTTCCATATATATTCCCGGAATAGTTGCACTTATAAATCTATCGCTGCTTTCTATTGTAATATTTGCTGTTTCTTCATCGTTTACAAAAACAGTACATTCCGCACCTTCTTCGGCACAAGCAACAACGGAAATATCATAATGCTGTGATGAAGGTATCTCAGCATTAAATATAAATGTATTATTAAGTTCTCCGCTAAGTCCGCTTATATATCCGCTGCCGGTATAATCAGGTTTTTCATTCATAGTTTTAAATGATGCCGGCAAAGGCTGGTCTTCAGCCTGACATATAAGCTCTGCTTCTTCTGTGGAAATATCCGGAACGTGAAGAGGAATTTGTTCAAATTTCGGTCCGGTAAGCTCTGCTGTCGTTGTTACAGATACAGTTGTTACTGCACTTGCAGAAATCGGCTCTGTAGATGTAATTGCAGGAACTTCTGTATTTTCATAAATACGTGGCGGTGTTTGATTTATCTCATTGCAGCCAACCATTCCAAAAAGCATTACTGCTGATATAAGAACTGTCAAATATTTTTTCAGTGCCATATTATTCGCCTCTGTTTATGCTTTTATTAAATATGTTTTTCCTTCTTCTGACATAAATGAAATAACGCTGCCGTCTGTTTTTGCATTAACTGCTCCATCTGTACAGCTTACGCTGACTGCTTCATTACACCTAACAACACACATTCCGCCATTCTTAGATATAATTTCCGCACTTTTAAGCTTACTATCTTCCCAATTGATGTTTACCTCAAATCCGCCTCTTGCACAAAGTCCTTTTATGCTGCCGTTTTTCCATGGAGTAGGAAGTGCGGGCAAAAGATGCAATTCTCCACAGTGGCTTTGTAAAAGACATGATGCAACTGCCGCCGTACCGCCAAAATTTCCATCTATCTGGAATGGCGGGTGTGAATCAAGCATATTAGGATTTGTTGAGCTGGCAAGCAGCTGACGCATATTTTCATATGCCATACCGCCGTCACCAAGTCTTGCCCACATATTCATTATCCACGCTCTGCTCCAACCCGTATGACCACCGCCGTGAATAAGCCTTCTTACAAGAGTAGCTCTTGCAGCCTTTGCAAGTGCAGGTGTTTTATTCGGTGAAATATGATTTGATGGATGCAGTGCAAACAGTTGTGAAATATGACGATGTCCAACTTCTACTTCATCATAATCAACTGCCCATTCCTGTATCTGGCCGTATTTACCAATTTTAAGCGGTGGTAGTTTTGCAAGTATATCTTCCAGCTTCTTTGCAAATTCCTCATCTTTTCCAAGTATTTTACTGCTGTCTATTACATCAGTAAAAAGGTTCCTGATTATTTCAGTATCCATTGTAGGTCCAATGCAAAGACTGCCGGTTATACCGTTTTCTGTTTTATATGTATTTTCAGGAGAAACAGACGGTCCTGTTACAAGTTGACCCTGAGAATTTTCCATAAGATATTCTGTAAAGAAAAGTGCTGCTTCTCTCATAGTATCGTATTTTTCAGCTAAAAACTCCTTATCTCCTGTAAATAGGTAATGTTCATATATGTGCAGGCAAAGCCATGCTGCACCCATAGGCCAAATAGTAGCCGGCATCCAAAGATCCTGAGGTGCAGTATCACCCCATATATCTGTATTATGATGACATACAAAACCATTGCAGCCATACATTTCCTTTGCAGTCTTTCTGCCCGGTTCACGCATACGCTCTATCAAATCAAAAAGCGGGGTATGACATTCAGATAAGTTGCAGACCTCTGCTGGCCAATAATTCATCTGTGTGTTTACATTTATCGTATAACGGCTACCCCAAGCAGGAAGCATATCTTCATTCCATATTCCCTGAAGATTCATTGCCTGAGAACCCGGACGGCTGGCGGAAATCATAAGGTACCTGCCATAATTGAAATATAATGCCATAAGCTGTGCATCCATAATGTCAAGCTTGCATTCTTTATAGTCGCCTTCATCTCCATTTAAGCGATTAAGACGTTCATCAGTAGGAAGTTCACTTCCGCCGTCACTATTATCGTCAAGGTTGATCTCTACTCTATCAAACAATTCCCTGTAATCACTTATATGACGGTAAACAAGCTCATCGTATGTAGATTCCATGGCAAATTCAGCATCAAGAACTGCTGAATCTTCATAATTTTCACCATGATAAAAACTTGTACCAACAGACAGTACAAGTGTGACTTCATCTGCATCTTCTGCAATCACTTTTCCGCCTCTTGTATATGCTTTACCGCCTATTGAAGTAATACCAAGTACAGCAGCGAAAAATATTCCGCCTCTGCCGCCGCTTCCGCCGTCAAATAAAATAGCATTCTCTTTGCATGGACGACAATCATCGTAAAAATCATATCTTCCATCGATACTTGCACGCAAATTGACCTTGCCGGGTTCACTTGATTTAATATGAACGACCATTACGCTATCAGGTTCGGATACAAATACTTCACGTTCATATTCAATTTCATTTGCAGTAAAACTTACTGTTGCAACAGCTGTTTTAAGGTCAAGCATTCTTTTATACTCACGTGCCTTGCCTTCAAAATCCATTTCAATTGAAAGTGTGCCAAGAGGCATATAATGTCGACTGCTTGGAGTAATGCCCTGCATTTTTTCAAAAGCTATCTCTTCTGCTTCTGGTATTTTCTCTTCCGAAAGCAGCTGGCGTATTTCTTTAAAGCCTTCAAACGCATCAGGATTATTTCTCTCTCGTTTTCCACCCGACCACACTGAATCTTCATTCAAGCTGATTTTTTCTAAAGCAGTACCGCCATATACCATACCGCCTATTCTGCCATTTCCAACAGGCAATGCACTGTTAAAATCATTTGCAGGATGCTTATACCATAATGTTGTCTGTAGATCCATTGTCATATTATTCATATTATTCATAAAGACCTCCTATTTTATATCTTTATATGGAGATTTTTCTTTTCATTATATCATACTCTTTTTTTAAAATCAATCTTTATTGTCAATTCTCTGTATTTTAGCCAAAATCACAGACATTGCGGCTCTTTTTTTTCGTATTTCGTATGATTCATCCCCTTGTTCCTTAAGTTTTCTGCACTCATATATTACACCGGCTCTCTCTTTTGTAAATATTTCCTGACTCAAAGTTAAAAGAAGTTTTAAATTTATAGGCGTTTTCTCTATCATAAAAGCTCACACATTCTTTCTGCAAATAACCTGCAAGTTCAGTTTATAATATATTTTTTTATTTTAGTACAATGAATCTTTGTGAATTTCTTGACAAACTCGCTCGTAATTGATACAATAATATATATGTGAAATAATACGCATATATCAAAATGTTAAATACGAAAGGAATGGTGGACATGGGTCTTACCCTGACAGAAAAAATCTTGAGTGCACATCTTGTTGAAGGTGAAATGATCAAGGGCGAAGAAATCGGTATTCGCATTGATCAAACTCTTACACAAGACGCAACTGGTACAATGGCATATCTCGAATTCGAGGCAATGGGCGTTCCTCGTGTCAAAACAGAAAGAAGTGTGGCTTATATAGACCACAATACACTTCAGAGCGGCTTTGAAAATGCTGACGATCATAGATTTATAGGCAGTGTTGCAAAAAAACATGGTATCTATTTTTCTCGTCCGGGCAATGGTATTTGCCATCAGGTACACCTTGAGCGTTTCGGTGTTCCGGGCAAAACTCTCATTGGCTCCGATAGCCATACTCCAACCGGCGGCGGTATCGGTATGATAGCTATGGGTGCAGGCGGACTTGATGTTGCTGTTGCTATGGGCGGCGGTACATATTACATCACCTGCCCAAAAGTTGTAAAGGTTGAACTTACTGGCAAGCTTTCTCCATGGGTTGCTGCTAAGGACGTTATTCTTGAAGTTCTGAAAAGACTTTCCGTTAAGGGCGGCGTTGGCAAAGTTATTGAATACTGCGGCGAAGGTGTAAAAACCCTTTCTGTTCCAGAAAGAGCTACTATCACAAACATGGGTGCCGAGCTGGGTGCAACCACATCTATTTTCCCATCTGATGAAGTTACAAAGCAGTTCCTTGAAGCACAGGGCAGAGGCGATGTTTGGTCTGCTCAGGCTGCTGATCCGGACGCTGTTTATGATGAAGTTGTTGAAATAAATCTTAGTGAACTTGTACCTCTTGCTGCTTGTCCACATTCTCCAGATAATGTAAAGTCTGTTGAGGAAATCGGCAAACTCAAGGTAGATCAGGTTTGTATCGGTTCTTGTACAAACTCTTCTCTCCTTGATATGATGAAGGTTGCTCATATTCTAAAGGGCAAGACTGTAAATCCTGATGTTTCTCTGGCTATTGCTCCGGGTTCAAAACAGGTTCTTAATATGATGGCTGATATGGGTCTTTTGAGCATTATGATAGATGCAGGTGCAAGAATACTTGAAAGTGCTTGTGGTCCATGTATCGGTATGGGACAGGCTCCAAATTCCAGCGGTATTTCCCTTAGAACATTCAACAGAAACTTCCTTGGACGTTCTGGAACAAAAGACGGTCAAATTTATCTGGTATCTCCAGAGCTGGCTGCATATTCTGCTATTACAGGTTATCTCAGCGATCCAAGAGAACTTGGTGAAATGCCTGAATTCGTACTTCCTGAAAAGTTTAAGGTTAATGATAATATGATCGTTCTTCCGGCTGCTGAAGAAGACATGGATAAGGTTGAGATCCTCCGTGGACCAAACATCAAGCCTTTCCCTGAAACAGCTCCGCTTGAAGATACTATAACAGCTGGCTGCTCACTTAAGGTTGGTGACAATATCACTACTGACCATATTATGCCAGCTGGTGCTAAAATTCTTCCACTGCGTTCAAATATCCCTGCTATTTCTCAGCACTGCTTTACTGTATGTGACGAGAATTTCCCATCAAGAGCTAAGGAAATGGGCAAAAGCATTATCGTAGGCGGCTCTAACTATGGTCAGGGTTCATCAAGAGAACACGCTGCACTTGCACCGCTCTATCTTGGTGTTAAGGCTGTTCTTGTTAAGAGCTTTGCAAGAATCCACCGTGCTAACCTTGTAAATGCAGGTATTCTGCCGCTTACATTTGTAAATGAAGCAGATTATGACAAAATCAAAGAAGGCGACACACTGGAACTGCTTGATGTTCGTGAGAAGATCTCAAACGGTGAAACTACTCTTACACTTACAAATAAAACAACTAACGTAGATATTCCTGTACTTTGCGAACTGACAGGAAGAGCAAAGGATATTATCCTTGCCGGCGGTTTGCTTGATTACACAAGAGAAAACTTGAAGTAATAGGGAGCAAATACAATGGACTTTCTTATGACAAATGTAAGACGATACATTCGTGTACGTTCATGGCATGATATTGTGCTTGTTATTGCACTTATAGGCGTATATATACTGATGGATTTTGTTCTGAAAAAATTATTCCCAAAGTTATCGCCAAAAACTGTTGATATTATCAGCGGTATTACTGTTATCGTAGTGGGTGTTGTGGGATATATTTTGATTACGCCATTTACACAGGAACAATGAAATCAATAATTGAACCTAAAAATAAAAAGCATCATAAAAAGAAGCATCGTAAAAGTAAACATAGATTTTTTTCAGGAAGTGATTTTATTTCAGCATTGATTGAATTTATGGTAGAAGCTCTTTTTGAGCTTCTTGACTAACTCATTCCTGCAAAAAACAAAAAACTGATCAGGATAAAGCTTTATGATAAACAACAAACTTTCTTTCAATCGCAACCAGCTGAAATACTTAGTTATTGCGGCTATGCTCATTGATCATATTGCATGGGCTTTTGTACCTATAGATTCCATACTCGGACAGGTCATGCACTTCATCGGACGGCTTACAGGTCCTACTATGGCATACTTTGTCGCTGAGGGCTATTATTACACCAGAAACGTAAAAAAATATGCACTTCGCTTGGGAATATTTGCTCTGCTGTCATGGGTGCCGTTTGTATACTTTGAACACGGACGGCTGCCCATCTATATGGTATCTGAAACAGTAGGTGCAGACCATCAAATAATAAATTCATGGCATTTTACGCCTCAATTTGGTGTAATATATACTCTTTTACTAAGTCTACTTGCAATATGGCTTTGGGACAAGAGCAAATATTCAAAAGCAGTAAAGATACTTGGAATAATAGGCATTTGCATATTGTCATTATTCGGTGACTGGATCTTTTTCGATGTTTTATGGTGCTTGTTCTTCTTTATATACCGCAATAATACTCATTCAAAGTGGACTGCCTTTTTCTGTGTGGGAATTTCTTTCTGCATATTCCAGATATGTATGTTAGGCTGGATAAAAAGTATTTGGGCGTTTGGAATTTTCATGGTTCCATTCATGCTTCACTTTTTCTACAACGGCAAAGGCGGCAGCAAAAAAGCTTTTCATAAGTGGTTCTTTTATATTTTCTACCCTCTGCATCTAATCGTACTTGGTATTCTTAAATGGGATATACTTATGTACGGTGTATGCTGCTGACGTATAAATAACTAAATTAAAATCAAGGAGAGATAAACAATGTCTAAAATTCAGATGACAACGCCGCTCGTTGAAATGGACGGCGACGAAATGACAAGAGTTCTGTGGCAGTGGATAAAGGATATTCTGCTGACACCTTATGTTGACCTTAAAACAGAATACTATGACCTTGGACTTCCTTATCGTGAGGAAACTAAGGATCAGGTAACTGTAGACAGTGCAGAGGCTACCAAAAAATACGGCGTAGCTGTAAAGTGTGCAACTATTACACCCAACGCTGCAAGAATGCCTGAATACAACCTTTCTCAGATGTGGAAAAGCCCTAACGGTACTATCCGTGCTATTCTTGACGGTACAGTATTCCGTACACCTATTCTGGTAAAGGGAATTGAACCATATATCCCTACATGGACAAAGCCTATTACTATCGCTCGTCATGCTTATGGTGATGTTTACAAGAATACTGAAATGAAAGTACAGCAGGGCAGCAAGGCTGAACTCGTTATGACTGACGCTGAAGGCAATGAAACACGTCAGCTTATATTTGATTTCAAGGATACAGACGGTATCATTCAGGGCCTGCACAACAAGAATAATTCCATTGCAGGCTTTGCAAGAGCTTGCTTTAACTATGGTCTTGACCTGAAACAAGACGTATGGTTCGCTACAAAGGATACTATCTCAAAGCAGTATGACCATACTTTCAAAGACATTTTCCAGGAAATATATGATGCTGAATATAAAGAAAAGTTTGAAGCTGCCGGCATTGAATATTTCTATACTCTTATTGACGATGCTGTTGCTCGTGTTATCCGTTCAAACGGCGGTTATATTTGGGCTTGTAAGAACTACGACGGTGACGTAATGTCTGACATGGTTTCAACAGCTTACGGCAGTCTTGCTATGATGACTTCTGTTCTGGTTTCTCCAGACGGTATTTATGAATACGAAGCTGCTCACGGTACAGTTCAGCGTCACTATTACAAGTATCAGAAGGGTGAAGAAACTTCCACAAACTCTGTTGCTACTATCTTTGCATGGAGCGGTGCCTTGCGTAAGCGTGGAGAACTCGACAACCTTCCTGAACTTATGGCATTTGCTGACAAACTGGAAAAAGCTACTATCAATACTATTGAAGACGGCATTATGACAGGTGATCTTTATATGATCTCTAAGCTTGAAAATAAGAAGAAGGTAAATTCAAAGGAATTCTTGGAAGCTATCAATGAAAGACTTTCAGCAATGATGAAGTAAAAATCGGTATAAAATTATGCAAAAGACTTCTATATCCGAATCAGTCATAAGACGGCTGCCACGATATTATCGTTTTCTTTCAGCACTTGAACGCATCGGGCAGGAACGTATATCTTCAAAAGAGCTTGCAAGCCAGCTTGGACTTACAGCGTCACAAATTCGTCAAGACCTAAACTGTTTTGGAGAATTTGGTCAGCAAGGCTATGGTTATAATATTTCTGCTTTGCGAAAACAACTGAAGATCATAATCGGGCTTGAAAAAAAGCGTTCCGCAATTATAGTTGGGGCAGGAAACTTAGGAAAAGTTATAGCGGCGAATATTGATTTTGAATCATTTGGATTTTGTCTTTCCGGAATCTTTGATATTGATCATGAAATATGCGGAAAAGAAATCGCAGGATTTACCGTCAAGCATATGTCAGAGCTTTTATCATTCTGTCAAAGGGAAAAACCCTTTGTAGCAGTACTTTGTATTCCTCAGGAAGCCGCCCAGGAAACAGCCGACACTCTTATTGCTCTTGGTATAAAAGGCTTTTGGAATTTTAGTCACTGCGATTTAAATGCTGACCCTGAAATCACCCAAGTGGAAAACGTACATTTGGGCGACAGTCTTATGATGCTGTCTTATAGAGTAACTAAAAACAATAAATAATCATTATCCTGTTTCTGTTATAAAGATGGAAACAGGATATTTTATAGGAGGAAAATATGCAGGATACATCAGCTATAATTGTATGTGCCGGCAATGCATCCCGTATGCAGGGTCTTAATAAAATTTTACTTCCGCTTGGAAAAACAACAGTTGCAGGCTGTGCTATGACCGCATTCCAGCAATGCGAAAGAGTGACAGAAATAATAGTAGTCGCACGTCCATGCGACCATGAAGCTCTAAGAAAAACAGCAGAAGATGCAAATATAACAAAGCTTAAAATTATAACAGAAGGCGGAAACACTCGTCAAGAAAGCGTTATAAAAGGTCTTGATCAAGTTTCAGAAGAAACAAAACTCATAGCTATACATGATGGTGCAAGACCTCTTGTTAAACCTATACATATTGAAAAAGTAATAAAAGATGCTCAGGTATTTGGCGGTGCAACGCTCGGCGTTCCTGTAAAAGATACTATAAAAATAGTAAATGACAGCCTTATTACAGATACGCCTTACAGACCAAGTCTTTATATAACTCAAACGCCACAGGTCTTTAAAAAAAGCGTTTATTTCAAAGCTGTTCAATTTGCGATAGACCATGAACTTGACTTTACAGATGACTGCCAGCTTGCTGAAGCGATCGGATGCAAAGTATATATGACAACCGGAGATTATACCAATATAAAAATAACCACACCCGAAGATATTGAATTAGCAGATCTTCTGCTTAAAATAATGGAGGATGAAAAAGATGAACCTGCCATATAGAATAGGTCATGGATACGACGTTCACAGACTCACTGAAAATAGAAAGCTCATATTAGGCGGCGTAGAAATTCCATATGAAAAAGGTCTGCTTGGACATTCAGACGCTGATGTACTGCTGCACGCAATATCAGATGCATTGCTTGGTGCTTCTGCTCTTGGCGATATAGGTAAACATTTTCCGGATACTGACCCAAAATACGCAGGTGCAGACAGCCTAAAACTTTTAGCCAATGTTAATTCCCTTGTAAATAAAAAAGGATATGATGTTGGAAATATAGATGCCACTATTCTTTGTCAAGCACCAAAACTTGCACCGCATATTCTATCTATGCGTGAAAATATTGCAAAAACTCTGGAGATTGACATTGACTGCGTAAGTGTTAAGGCAACTACAGAAGAAAAGCTTGGATTCACCGGTTCGGGAGAAGGAATCGCTGCACACTGTATAGCAATGCTTATTTTAAAATAAACTTATAAAAAATAATTATTATGTAAAAAGCTGCTGCAAAGTTTTACTTTGCAGCAGCTTTTTTTATTATGCATTAACTTTACCGGTATTAAAATTACTTGACGCTTCTGTTATTTCGCCACCAAGGAATTTAAACTTTACAAACTGTTCACCTTTAAACGTAAGTGATCCAGTTTGATTAAACGGTATTTCCTTGTAAACAACTTTTGTTGTCACAATATGTAATATCTCTCCTTTTCGAGTACGAAAGATCAATTCATAATATTCATTATAAAGCTTTGATGTACCGCTTGGATCAAGTGTTCTGCGGCGTTCATCTACCTTTTGTACAAGTGTGACCATTTCTGTTCTAAGCGGATTTTTTCCTTTTGAAAACAAACGCATATTCTTCTCTCCTGTTATATAATATTCACGGTTAAATTCCATTTTTTGTCCTGATGAACCAACTGTATCTTGTGCAAATATCTCATCAAATTTTCTGCGAAACCGACTTCGCTTAGAGCCAAGTATTACTACAAGCACCAATACTATTGCTATGGCAATAACAATTATCAGGAAATCATTTATCGCATTGCGAAAAGCTGCCGTCATATCCATATCGTTCTTCTATTACCTCCTATTCTCAAAAAATAATACAGGTCTGATTTTACTACAATTTTTAATATAATTATAGTATACACTATTTAGAATATTTTTTCAAGGTCTTTTTTTATTTTTTCCTCTTTTTTCATATTTCATAATAACGAGCTGTAGCCAGCTCAACCGCTTTACGACCCCTGTTTTTACTTTTTTGGTAAATTAAAACAACAAAAAGAGCTGTTGCAAATCAAATCTCTGCAACAGCCTCTTTTTATCAAATGTTAAATATCAACTTAAGCTGCATTATCTGCATGATATTTCCAAAGTGAACCTGGAATATCAACAAGTGAAGGAATGAGTTCCTGCCACTGTGGC
>CANOIR010000023.1 GCA_947566125.1 uncultured Ruminococcus sp.
TAGGCAATAGTGATATTTTTTTGAACACATTAGTCAAAGAAATTTCTTTGACTAACGATGTTATCGATTGGTTATCAATAGCTAAAAGTACCGAAGAAAAATTAAATTATAATATTGATTCTTTTGAATTAATAGGAAAAGTTTTAACACAACAAAATATTGGAGAAATCCAAAATACAGATACTCTAATAAAAAGGGCTGATTTTGTTAGTAATACTTTAAGTTCAGAAGTCGCAACTTATTTTAATGCAACAGAAGAAGCGGTGAAAAATAAGTTATATGATGAAACAATAAAAGAATTGGCTAAAAATACCAATACGGCAAGTATAGGAAAATCTACTTCATTGAATGAATTATCATTGTTCTTAATGGCTTTTGATGTTGGAACGAATGTTACAAAGGCACTAATGAAAGATGAATTTCAAGCGTGGGATTCAGATATAAATGCTATTGTTATATCTGATATTCAAAATATAATGTTTGATGTTATAAAACAATCTTATAATATGAATGAGGATGAGGGATTTTCTAATTATGAACACTCCAAGAAATTGATTGATTCTATAAATTTATATAACAGAATGACTATTGCAATGTTTTCTAATCTCAAAAAATCAAACGAGAAATTTCAGATGTATGAAAAATCGTTTTCAGATACATGGGATAGCTTATGTGAAGAATCAGCAGAAAATTCATATAATTTATATTCATGTAATTTAGAAAGAGATGTTTGCTCTTTAGATGAATTTAAAGATAATTATAACAATGATGTTACAGGATTAATTGATATAGAAAGTTGCAGAAAATATAATGATACTTTAGTTGTACCAGTTGAAGATGAAACTAAATCGTCTGAATTTGTGGAAATTACAGAAATTCCAACCGAACCCACCCCACAAACTTCTGCAATAGACTTAATCGACAAAACAATCCCTGAAATAATATCGCTTATGAATGGCGAATACCAGATTATACAAACAGAGATGGGCGGATATTATAATGGAACTTACAACGGAATATTCTATATTCAAAATCAGTCGATATTTCCCGGAATGGAATTTTATGTTGAAACTCTTTTAAATGAATCCGTTGATTTTAAAGGCGGACAATCAACTGGTGAGGAAATACAAAGTAATGGATTAAGGAAAAATCTTGAAGCCGGAAAATATGCTTTAGATGCAATACAAGTCAATAAATCTGGAAAAGCTACTAATTCCATTAGTGCTAATATGGATTATATTGAATGCAGTAAGGCATTAAATAATTTTGATTGTATTCAAGGCAATGGTGGTTATATAGGAGGTTCACCGCTTTCTGCATTGTATACATACAATGAAAAAAATGCAAAAATCGAATTGCATTTCATAGCAACGTCAGAAATGTTTAACGCCTTTCGTTTAAGTGAAAATAACAAATTGTCATCTGAGCAAATGAAATCTTTTAACCCTTCAATCATGAATGTTGTTATAAGAAAGCCTAATGAAACAGAACAAACAACTCCACCAACTGAACCACCAACCGAACCTCAAACTACACCTCAAACCGAACCTACATCAGAACTAAAAATCGAAACAGGCAGGCTATCAGATAGTAATATAAAACCCGAATGGCAGCACGTTATTTCATTAGATTTTGAATACCCGATATTTACAACAAGCGATAATTCATTAAAGGAATTTTTAGATACATCAGTAACAAATGAAATTTTAGGCTATATGGCAACAGATTCGGATTATAATCTTTTTATCGGCGGAGGATTTGAATATGATATGCCTATAGACGGATATTTGTCTATAGAAGGGTGGATAAACAATCATCCAGAAGGCGGACAAGGGTATTTAGGCTGTGAAAATTACACGTTTTTTGTAGATTTAAAAAACAGAAAGGTATTATCATTAAAAGATTTATTCTCGGAATCAGAAGATTTAGTTTATAATGAGATACGGGCAAAAGCGAATAATTATAGTGATAAAAATATAGTTTGGGAAAGTTCTTTGAGTAACTATGACTATGAAAATTGTAAGTTCTTGCTTAATAAGGATAAATTGACACTTGTATTTAGTCCATATGAAGTATCTTCTGGTGTAGCCGGAACTGTAAAAATCGAAATACCTGTATCGGATATAAATTTAACTTGTGTAATCCCCGGAGTTTAAACTAATGGATTTCAAGGATAATATACAGAAGTATATGAAACAGTATAAATTACTGTAACATAAAAAATTATAAAAACATAAAGGAGCGTTTAAAAATGAAAAAACGGTATAACAAATTGGTGGCATATTTGCTGATGGACTTTTCAACTGTTGGTGTTGTAGCACTTCCATTAGGAGTAGTAGCATTTATTGCAACTTTAGCAACAGGAGAAAAAGAAAGTATTGTTATGGGTGCAAAAGGTTTATTTATAGGTGTTTTTTGCTTACTTATTACATTTTTACTCACCTTGTACATAAACCACAGAACACCAAAAGGCGAACGTGTAGGAACTTGGTTTCGTGCATGGTGGCTTGGATTTAAAATAGCTTTGAAAATTGCATTGTGCTGTACATTGATTCTGATACCAGCCATGTTAAAATGGAGTATCAATATTGCTTCATGTGATGCGCCTTCAAATTGGAACAATGGAGAAAAATTTGTTTATGATGAAAATGGAAATACATACGAAGTGATGGATAATGAACATATTAAAGATAAAAATGGAAACTGGCACAAGGTATGGACTGATAGTAATGATTATAGATTTATAGAAATTAATGGAAACAAAGTTTATTTAAGATAATATGTTTCCTTATCCCCAAAAACAAAATATTCAAAAAATCCCCGATATGTTCTTTCAAAACATATCGGGAATTTTTGAATTATATTCACTAAGGGGTTAAGGAAAACTCTACTTCGCTATAGCTTCGTCCAGTTCTTCAAGATGTTTAATCCTAAGAGTAATTCTTGGGTGACTTGCAATCATTTTCTGAATTATGGAACTGTTATCGCCTAAAGAAATTTTTTCAAGCAGATACAAAGCTTCAATCATATCTGAATCATAACCAATGGAGTAAGAAAACATATCAGCTCTAAACTCATTTTTACGGCTGTTGACCGATAAAATCACCTGTAAACCAAAATTTAATATCCAGATGTAAACTTCAAAGCAGAGTTTCAATAAAAATATTAATATTGCAAGAAAACCACGTTTTCCATTAAATGTACTCTGCACCCAATCAAGCAATAGTAAGAATAACCTTGTAATCATTACAAATATTGAAAAAATACCATTTCCAATAATAGCATATATAGTTGCCATTGTATCACCATGTACAAGGTGTGCTATTTCATGTCCGATAACTGCTTTTAGTTCTTCTTCTGTGAAAGTCTGCATTGCTCCTTTTGTAACTGCTATTGTTCGTCTGCCTAATGCCATTGCATTGACAGTCATGTTGTCAACAATGCAAATTTCAATTGTCCTTAGTCTTTTATATTTTTCTTTCGCATGTGCATAAACTTCGTCAAATAATGGCTGTAAATATTCGGTTTCACGTTTTGTTTCAAGGGGACGAACTCTATTTAATAATCTCAAAAGCTTCTCGCCTAAAGAACTAAATCCAATAATAAGCGATATTGCATAAATGATAAACACAATTAAAAAACTTTCTGCCGTGCCACCCAATATCAAGGAAGAAATTACATAATAGAACAACGAACAAACAAGGTAAATCGGGTTATTTTTCCAGAACAAAAACAGAAAATGTATACTTCTTTCAATATCATCAATTAATCTGTCAATCATAAGAAGTCCCCCTAAAACGGCTTATTTACATGCAATTTACTGTGAAAATATTCGTCTCTGGAAAGAAAAATGCCATATCCCGTTTGTAACTGTTTTATTTCATCGGGGTGGTATAAAAATTCACGCACTCTCCTTGCCGAACCGAAACCCGTCTGCGTTGTGTCAAGTCCTTTTTGCTGTAATTGATATGTCACTTCCATGGTCTGTCTTGTTCCTAAGATATTAGCCCAATTTTCAGAATTTACTGCACTATTCTGACGTAATACAAGATAATTATTGCAATTTTCAATAATTTGCTGTGTAAAATCTTCATCTTCTGCACTTGCAAGGTCGGAAAGGCTTTGCGTTGCCAAAACACAAGTAACATTTGCACTTCTGGACTTGTTCACAAGGTCTATAAGCGTTTTTGAAGCATATACATTGATTTCATCGAATAGGAAAAATGTTCGGTTGCCATTTTTAAAACGCTGACTTATTGCCTTTTTGCTGTCAATCAGGACTAATCGCCCAAAAGCTGGTGATATTTCGGGATAAATAAGAGGATTTAATACAAATAAAATAATTGCCTTTTCTTTCAAGGCTGTTGCAATGTCAATTCCTGTATCGGAAAAAAGTTCTCCGAGTTCACTTTCTGCTATGGTTGAAAATCTTGCAATTGAATTTTCTGCAATTTTTCCTGATGTCTTTGCAATTTCCAAATTTTCTAAATGCTTTTCTTTAGAAATTCTTTTTTCTTTCACTAACTGCATTGACAGTGACGAAAATTTATCCAGTTCCATATGTTTGACAATCGTTTGAAATGAAAGCGGAATTTTCGCCTTGTTCATAAGAAAAATCAATCTTTGCAAATAACGTTCCGCATTTACCTTATAATGTTCCTCTGACCAGTTCGTCATATTTATCAGCATATCTTTTGCAACAGTTGGAGAGGTATTGCAAAATGGATTGTACGTATCAGACAATAACGGATTTGTTAAATTAATACAATACATTTTCTTGTTATACTGCTTATTTAACTGTGTTAGAATGTCCAAAATACTGTCCTTTCCAGTATCTCCTTTCCCGTCAACAATCAGCATTGGGAAGGCTTTTTTCATACAGTTCTGCATATAATTGCTGAGTGCAACGGTTTTTCCACTTCCAGTTGTTCCGCAAACAAAAATATGCTTTGCATTATCATAACAGTAAACAGGCTTTTTTCCATTAATGCCTAATAATGTAGAATTGGATTCATTTAAATTTTTCTGTTTCATCTTATGTTTAACCCTCTTGAAATCACGACGAAAATTGAACAGTTTTCGCATAAAAACGGTTTGTCTACAACTATGAATAATAATGCAGACTGGAATTGTAAAAATTAAAATCTTTAAAATCAACTGATATTTTTGAAGTCCGTTCTAACAGATAAAAAATCATTGTCAGTCACCTCCAAATAATTTTATTTGTTACAGTATATTCATTAAAATATATTTCAATGATACAAGCTATAAATTTTATTATTTTAAACTGTTTATATAATCTGTTATTTGCTGTAATGAATGCACCTGTATATTCGTGTAGTATTGCTGGCTATCCGTCAATGTCTGTAAAATGGCTTGCTGTGAATTTGGTACTATCCAGATTTGAGTATCATACTCCATAAAATTATCTTTTATAATATTGAGCAGACGTGTTTTAGCTTTCTTTGTAAGTTCGACTTCTACACAATAAGTCATTTCGTCTTTTGTAAATATAAAATCGGGTCTGTGTTTTCGTACTCCAAAACCGTCCAATTGATGAAGTTGTTTTTCTGTTTTGATGTCCTGCAAGGACAAACCCTCTTTATGAATGAAATAAATTGCTGTATCTAAAACTGTTCTGTCATGTATGATTTGTTCAATCTTGACTTTTTCTTTACCCGTTCCAACGTGTATTAAAGATTTACCCTTAGCTGTTAAAAAATAAATACTCGGCACACCATACAAAAATTTTCTGCGTTTCAGATATCCTGATTCAATTAGAATTTTCAATCTTCTGTCTGTTGCTATCTGTCCCGAAAAACCTGCTAACCATCGAATGTGCTTACTTCCACACGCTCTAAAACGGTCAACCTCTCTTAAAATGAGTTCGTCTCTCTCTGTCACTCTCACCTGTTCCACCTCCTTTAATAATAAAAAATAAATAATAAGAATAGAAATAAAAATAAATAATATTACTTGCTCTGCATACGATATATTTCAAATATAATTTATTATATGTATTGCACGATGTTAGTGTGGGGTCTCGTATGAAATAGGAGACCCCACACTAATATCGGCGATTGAAATACAGCATATTTGCAGAGCTTCTTTATGTTTTATTATTTATTTTTATTTCTATTCATTGTCTAATATAATTAGAACACTTTTGTCATGGGTCGGTGGAACAGGGGAGAAAGAAAAATTAAATAAAAACAAAGCTTTATATAAAAAACTGGAGCTTGTAAAAAGCTCCAGTTAATCATATATATTCAATTATTACTTGTGTGGAAATCAAAGAATGAAAGCACATCATTATATATTTCTTTACGATTTGTTTCATTTAAAAGTTCATGTCTTGCACCACTATATAATTTCATACTGACATTACAATCAGATTCGGAAAGTTTGCGGAAAACTTTATATACACCTTTTCCGTAATCGCCTACAGGATCCATATCACCAGATATTATAAATGTCGGTAGGTCTTTAATATATGATGAATACCATTCAGCATTTGAAACATATTGTAATACACCCATAAGATTTTCATAACCATTGAGAGTAAAGTTGAAGTTGCATTTTTTATCAGCATCATACTTTTCAACAATAGCTTTATCTCTTGAAATCCAATCATGTTCACTTTGAAAATTGGAAACTTTTTTATTGTAATATCCAAACGCTAATTTATAGACCTTATCGCTTCTAAATTTCTCACCATGAACTTTCTTAACTGCATCAATGACATTTATCATCTTATCTATACCAAACATACCTCCGCTTGTGCCACAGAAAATAGCTCCGGTTAAACATTCGCCGTGAAGTACGCTGTATGCTCTGGCAATAAAACTGCCCATACTATGACCAAATAAAAAGTAAGGAATATCTTTATAGGTTTCTTTCATTATTTTAGTAAGTGTATATAAATCTTCTACAGCATTTTTCCAACCGTTTTTAGGCGAAAAATATCCCAGTTCATCATCTGTATTTACACTGTTTCCATGTCCGAGATGGTCATTACCACAAACTATAAATCCGTGTTCTGACATGAATTCAGCAAAGTCTAAGTATCTTCCAAAGTATTCACACATACCATGTGAAACTTGTATAATACCTTTAATTTCTGTATTAGGTATTATTATTTCGTATGAAATCTGATGAACATTATCTGCGCTTTTAAATGTTCCCTTTTGATGTTTATAATTCATATTATTATAATCCTTTCACTTATCATGGTTTAATTTAATAATATATCTTTTAATATTATTTATAATATAATAATAGCATATTCCATTTACCATGTCAACTTATAAAAATGTTTGCAAATACAGTTGACAAGTGCACTTCCGCTTATGAATATATTGTACCATAACAAAAATATTGAATAAAAGACAAGCAATACTACATACCTATTATAATAGAGATAGGAGGGTATTATATTGTCAAGAAAACAAATTATACATGGCAAAAATCTATTTCAAAGCAAAGATGAAAAGGAACGTATACAGAATTACACAAAAAAATGGATAGATATAATAAATCAGAATGAAGCAAATCAAATTGACAGAAAATGTAAAAAACCTCTTTACAAATCGGGTTTATTATAGTATTATAAGTATATATAAAGCCGATTTGTTTTTATCAAATCCGAAAGGAGAAGATGGAAACGATGAAGGTAGCAATTTATTGCCGTCTTTCAGAGGAGGACAAAAACAAGTTATCCAAAGAAGATGACAGCGAGAGCATTCAAAATCAAAAATCTATGTTAATAGAGTATGCTGTTCAAAAGGAGTGGGAGATTTACAATATTTACAGTGATGACGATTACACAGGTTCTGATAGAAACAGACCTGCATTTAATCAACTTTTAAAAGATGCAGAAAGTCATAAATTTGACATTGTGCTATGCAAAACACAGTCAAGATTTACAAGGGAACTTGAAATTGTTGAGAAGTACATACATGGGCTATTTCCTATTTGGAATATTCGTTTTGTTAGTATCGTAGACAATGCCGACACAGAAAATAAGGGTAACAAAAAAGCACGTCAGATAAACGGTCTTATTAACGAATGGTACTTGGAAGATATGTCGGACAACATTAAAAGCGTGTTGACTAATAAAAGAAGAAATGGCGTACATATCGGAGCATTTGCATTGTATGGATATAAAAAAGACCCGAACCAAAAGGGGCATCTTATTATTGATGAAGAAGCCACACAAATAGTTCGAGAAGTTTTTACTCTGTTTTCACAGGGAATGGGAAAAAGTGCAATCGCAAGGTATTTAAATGAAAAAGGAATTCCAAATCCTACAGAGTACAAGCGTTTACATGGACTGCGATATAAACAGCCTGTTACAAAGCAAAGCACATTATGGCGATATTCTGCTGTTGCTGATATGCTTGTTAATGAAATTTATATCGGTAATATGGTTCAAGGTAAATATACAAGCGTTTCCTATAAAAGTAAGAAGAACAAACCGATTCCAAAAGAAAAATGGATTAGGGTAGAGGGAACACACGAACCGATTATTGATATGGATTTATGGAATACGGTTCAGCAGATGATTAAGCAGAAAGCGAAACCCTTTTCTAATGGGGAAATAGGAATCTTTGCAAAAAAAGTAAGGTGTATGAATTGTGGTTATGTAATGCGTTCCACAAAAGCACATGATAGACGTTATTTGAAATGTGCCACAAAAAATGTTTGCAAAGATGCTTGTATTGGTTCTTTTATTTCAGTTTCTGTTTTGGAAGAATATGTACTTTCAGAATTAAAGAAGATTACAGAAAAATATCTGGATATGGACAAACTCGAAAAGAATGTTGTTTTTAATCAGAAACTTGACGAGAGAAAACAAAGTCTTGAAGTACAGTTAAAAGAATATAAAGCGAAAATGATTAATTGCTCAACTGGTATCAAAACACTGTATCTCGACAAAGTTAAGGGTATCATAACGGAAGATGATTTTATTCAGTTGTCTGCTGATTTGCACAAGGATAAAAGTACATATGAGAATTTAATCAATGAACTGTCCTTACAGATAGCAGAAATCGAAAAAAAACAGATGAATACGGCAAGCAACAAGGAACAGCTTGAACAATATCTGTCTTTGGAACATCTTACACATGATATTGTAAATCAATTGATCGACTGTATTACTGTTGGAAAGCGTGACCCCGAAACTAAGGAAATACCAATTGAAATCAACTGGAAATTTTAATTTTTAAGTGCTTATGGCGGATTGTCGCAGAGCAAAAAGCTCGCAGCACCTATGATAATATCCTCAGACTTTGCAAAGACCCTGATGTACGTGATCCTATCAAGTTCCTTAGAGAACGTGAGATAGTTCACTTCCAAAGATTCGGTGAGGCTCTTAGAAATGTACAAGACGACCTTAATGCGAAAAACTTCTACTGCTGCAACCCATCATTTGACAAAAACTGTGGCAAACAAAACAGACGCCAAAACCAAAACAGAGCAAACAATAATCTTAATGGAAATTTCAAAAGAGGATTTTAAATAAATTTATTTCATGAGCATCATTAAATTAAATCGACCATAAAATATTAAAGAGGCTGCTGCAAGTTTAAAAACTGCAAAAGCCTCTTTTATATAAATTCAATTTTATCCTATTGAAAAAGTAAACCTTCCACTTTTAAGTCCAAGCACTGACCTTAGAGATTCTCCTGTAACATTCTTTGTTCCGCCAATAACTGCACTTGTTACATATCCTCCTCCGCCAAATTCCAGTGAGATCCATGAATATGCATTGCCCGAAAGCGATACGCCATATGCACTTTGCAAACGTGAACGTACTTCTGATATTGACATATATGTTACCTTGCCATAATTTGGATCATATTCAGCATCATATTCACACGGAACACTAACAAGGTATGGATAATTAGTACGAAACACATCATATGCACTTGCTGTATATCCACCGCTTGATGCACTAAATACTGTCATAGCATAACTTCCATCATAGTAAAGTGCCTGTCCTAAAACTGATTGTACTGCCGCACGTACATTCTCCGGAGGATTCGATTTGCATATGAGAGATGAACTTCCACCGTTTGGATTCATTATAATAGTATAAGCTGCAACAGCCTGTGCTTTCATAGCTTCATCTTCCATAGTGCTTGACATTTCATTATATACAACCATTGAAACTATATCAAGTACACTGCCACTTCTGCCGCCTGCTGTAACCACAGATGGCATCTCTGTTTGAACTAGTGTAGTTCCGGGGTAATAATGAAAAAGTATTTGCTTATAATCATAACCGCCATATTTAGCATAAGCATTTGCACCATTTTGGCTAAGCCCTACGCCATGTCCAAAACCGTATGTTGTAAATCCAAAATATCCAGACTTTGCATCAGCAAGATTTATTGCAGCAACTGCACCAGCATTTGTACCAACAGCAGATGATGCAAGTTCACCGGGTTTTAAAGTCTGTTTCAAAGCAGCCTGTTCTTCGTCTACTTCTTCGTATTTTACAATAGAAAGTTTGGACTTTTCTAACGTTTTCTCTTTATTTCTGAAATTCATTGAATCCGCAACAGAATAACTATGTAACTCCGGTGATGAACAGGACGGTGCATTACTTGAAACCTTTTCTGCAAACGCCGTCACTGTCACACAGAACAACATCACTACAGCAATAATTATACTTATAATAACACTGCGAATATTCATAAACTTCTTACTCATCTCCGATTGCTTCTAAGTCTTCTGATGAATCAGATTCAGAAGAATCTGTAGCCTTTGCTTCACCGTTTATAAGCTTCTTGATAGATGCTTCTGTTTCATCTTCACGAAGACGTCTTGCAACGATAAGAAATCTTGAATTATCCTCATCGGAATAACAAGTTGAAAGTGTCAAAAGGTTATCGCCAAACTCAACATCAATCTTATTATCCTCTATCATATTCATCTTCTTGATAGTGTTTACATAATAATTAAAATGCTTTTCATCATCAAGTTCTTCCATGTTCCAATAAGGGAAACCGTCCCATGTTATTGGATCTGCATAAAGGTCATCACTTGGCGGTTCAGAATCGCCTGAAGTAATTATAAGACCAAATATAACATAATCATAATCCTTATAATTTGAACTAAACTTTATAATAGGACTTTCCTTGTAGAACTCAAGATCCTGACGATAACGTCTTAGAGAACCAAACATAGTATTATCTGCCATATTATGACCATAAAGAAGAATATTTTCAGAATGTTCGCTTTCCTTCCAACTGAAAACATCACGGAAATCCATAAATACAGTACCTGCTCTGTAATCCGTACCGTCAAATCCAACGTGCAGATAATAATCATTATCCTCTGTCTGAACTACCGGATTGTCAACATCAGTACCAGGGACACTGATATAAGCTACAGTATCTGGATTCTGTGCCAGAAGTTTTTTAGCACGGCTGAGCAGAGGTGGTTCTTTTTCTTCTTCAGCAGACTTTTCATCATTTTTATCTTTATTGTCCGCTTTATTAACATCATTTTCCTCATCTGCTGATGTACCTATTTCAGCTGTTTGATCAATCTTATTGCTGCATCCTGTTGCCGCACAAACAAACACGGAAAGCAATGCCGCACATACTAAAAAATTCCTTTTCATAACAACATCTCTTTTCTATAAATATTAACCATATGGAACGAACTCTGCATTTGGATCATAAGAGCTGCTGTCCCAATGGATAGTAGGCCATTTTATATTTGGGTTGGGCTTACTATTACGAGTGCCCTCGTAAATATCTTCACCTTCACGAACCATTCTTGCACAAACTACAAGTCGTCCGTTGCTTATAACACTACTGCAAGTAGACAATGTAAGAAGTCTATCGCCATATTCTACATCAACATCTGTAAGGCGCATAGTACGGCGTTTTACTTCATTCACATAACCATAGAAATCCGCTTCGTTTTGAAAGTTTATATAATTCCAATAATCAAAACGTGTATCAGATGTATCAACAGCATCGGCAATGAAGTAACCATATATTTTAAAGGTATATTCTTTATAATTTGAATTTATCTCAATAATAGGATGTTCTTGATAATATTCGTCTTGATTTGCATAATTTCTCAAGCTACCGAACATCGAACCATCTCTCATATCGTGACCGTATATGATCAAATTATCAGAAGTTGGTACGGAAAGACGTCCATTATCACCCACTACATCAAAATCGCATCTAAAATCAAGATATATCGAACCAAGATGTGACTCATTACCATAAAAATCATGTTGTAAAAAGAACTCCTGACCTTCCGTATCATCTTTATTTTGCATAACAGGATAATTTATAATCGTATCAGGAACGCTTATAAAGCCTACCACATCAGGACTGATCTCCAAAAGATTTGCAGCTCCCGGTATCATGTTATATGTTTCTTCCTCTGTTGCAGCTTCTTCTGTATTAACAATATCAATTGCAGATTCAGCATCAGTCTGTACAGTAGTTTCTGTATTCGCTTTGCTGCCATATTTATTTGATATATCATCATACTGCTGCTGTGTATCATATCTGTTATAAAGCTCTGTTCCAAGCCATACGATACAGCCTGAAAATACACAAACAGAAAGCCAGAATACAGATTTTCTCATGATCTCACTGGCATTATCACCTTTTCTAAAGATGATACCGCCTGAAGCTGACTTTTTCTTTCTTCGTTTCTTTTTACCTTGATTTGTTCTGTTTTGATTTTTGCCCTTTGATTTTTGCACTCGGGGAGCAGACATATTGCCCGGCTGATTTTTCTTTTCATCTATCAGCCTGCGTATACGTTCTTCCCTTTCATACTTTTCAGGATTTTCTTTTTTGTCCTTAAAAAGCTTTACATTGTCCTTAATACGCTTGCGTATCTCTTCCTCTTCTTCTTTTTTTTCAATTTCATACAAGGTATTTCGGATACTTTTTATCTTTTCAATTTCTGCTGTGGATTTTATTTTGACAGGATTATTCTTCTGCTCTGCATTTTTATTGCAGTTGATGTCAGGCGTTTTGTCCTGCATTCCTATTCCTCCAAAAGCATTCTGAGAGACATTCCAAAAGCACACACTGCCGCTGCATTACGAACTTCTCTGCGTGTAATGCACTGCATTTCATACGCTTTAATATGACACACACAAAGCTTATCACCAAATATAATTCCGGCATATACAGTACCGACCGGACAATCAGGAGTGCCGCCACTGGGTCCTGCCAGACCGGTTATGGAAATACACAAATCAGCACCCGACAGCTTTTTCAGTCCCAAAACCATAGCTTCTGCTGTTTGATAACTTACAGCACCATACTTTGAAAGAATATCCTCTGGTACGCCAAGCAGTTTCATTTTTACATCATTTGAATATGTGCATAAACCCATTTCAAAGACTTTTGATGCTCCCGAAACACTTGTTATAAGCTCTGATAAAAGTCCTCCTGTACAGCTTTCAGCAGTACTGATCTTCAAATCTCTCTTATCAAGTAATTGTACAATATTTTCAATGGTTTTGTCAAGGGCATTTGCATTTTCTTTATAAATTTGCACAACATCTTCACATGATACACTCATGCTTTTCATTTATTTCACGAACCTTTCAAAGTGTCACAGTATCACCTTATCGCCGATTTTAAATATTTTCATCTCTGTTTCCGCCACAGCCTTTTCAATAAGAGGCTCAAAATCGAAGTTTGATTCTGCTTTTTCTACCTCTTCAAGATGCGGATGAACACGTGGATGTCTTGGCGTAAATACTGTACAGCAATCCTCATATGGCAGTGTAGATATATCAAATGTATCTATTTCCCTTGATGTTTCAACTATTTCAGTCTTATCCATTGCAATAAGCGGACGCATAACAGGAATATTGCACACTGCATCTGTACAGGTTATTCCTTCCATAGTCTGGCTTGCTACTTGACCTATGCTTTCACCGGTAACAAGTGCACTGCAATTATCTTGTGCAGCGATTTTCATAGCTATTTTCATCATAAGTCTTCGCATTATAATAGTAAAATATTCTTCAGGACAATTTTTCTTTATCTCCTCCTGAATTTCAGTAAAAGGCACACAGAAAAAAGCTATATTACCGCAGTATTCTGTCATTTTTCGGCAAAGTGCTTCTACTTTAAGTTGTGCACGGTCTGATGTATACGGCGGACTTACATAATGTATTGCGGAAATATGTACACCTCTTCTTGCCATTCTATAGCCTGCCACAGGGCTGTCAATACCTCCAGACAATAACAGCAATGCTTTGCCGCTTGAACCAACAGGAAGTCCGCCAGCACCTTTTATGCTGTCTCCATGCACATAAGCATGAGTATCGCGTATCTCAACAGCAACAGTTACTTCCGGATTATGGACATCTACTGTAAGATTCGGAAATGCATCTAAAATCACACCGCCAAGCTCCATGCATATTTCAGGCGACTTCATTGGAAATGATTTATCAGCACGTTTTGCCGTAACTTTAAACGTATTAGCGAGAGAAAGTTCATCTGACAAATATGTTTTTGCAAGCTCTGAAATGGCTTCAAGATTTTTTTCACAAGCTTTTGCTCTGCATATTGCCGCTATACCAAAAACTTTCTTTACACATTCTATAGCAGAATCTATATCCTGTCCATCCTCTCGTGGTTCAATATAAATTGTTGACTGTGCTTTTGTAACTGAAAATGCACCTACCTTGCGAAGTCTGCGACGAAGGTTTTTCATAAGAATATCTTCAAAAGTTTTTTTATTAAGCCCTTTAAGTGCAATTTCGCCATATTTGGCGAGAATTATTTCATTTGCTGCCATATTTTCTATCCTCACTTATTTTTATTATCTATGCATTATATCTCTCTGACCTGATGCTATTGCATCAACAAGAGCATTTATATCATCCATTGTATTTTCACAAGAAAAGCTTATTCTAATTATGCTGTCTGCTTCTTCTGAAGTTGCACCGAATATCTCCGGTACTCCGCTGCCTGCACCTTTTGAACAAGCTGAGCCGCTTGAAACATATATTCCTTTTGCTTCAAGATAATGCAGCATTATCTCTGAACGAATTTTTGGAATAATTATACTTATAATATATGGCGATGCATCTATAGGTGACAATATTCGCACGCTTTCAAGCTGTTCTAATTTCTCCCTAAGCAAAATATTCAAGCTTTTAACATATTCAAAACGCTTATCTATATCAGCAGATAAAACTTCCACAGCTGCTCCAAACCCTGCAATAAGCGGAACACTTTCTGTACCTGCACGAAGTCCCATCTCCTGCTTTCCACCTAAAATAAGCGGTCGAATTTTTGAGCCTTTTTTTACATAAAGTACGCCTATTCCCTTAGCAGCATGAACCTTATGACCGCTTATGGAAATAAAATCAGCACAAAGAGAACCAGCATTAACAGAGTATTTCATAAATGCCTGTACTGCATCACAGTGAGTGATAATATGTGGGAACTTTCTCTTCACCATATTGAACACTTCTTTTACAGGCAAAACATGACCAGTTTCATTATTCACCATCATCATGCTTATCATTACTGTATTGTCATCACACGCATTTAAAAAGTTGATCGCTTTATATTTACCTGTTTCATCAGGCTTTATCTCAACTATTTCAAAACCATCATTTTCCGAAAGAAACGCAAGAGTTTTCTTAACTGATGCGTGTTCTACTGCACTTGTTACGATCTTCTTTCTGCGTTTGCCATAGGCCGCAGCTGTACTTTTAAGTGCCATATTCGTACTTTCAGTTGCACATGATGTAAATATTATTTCCCTTGTATCACAGTTTAAAGCAGATGCAATAATTGCCTTTGCATAATCTAATTCTTTCTGTGCTTCCAGCCCTTCCCTATGTAATGATGACGGGTTGCCGTAATGTTCTGAAAGGCATCTCAGCATCGCCTTTACAGCGGCGTTGCAAGACTTTGTAGTTGCTGCATTATCAAGATAGTGTGTGGTCATATATTAAAACCTCCGATATAATATCTTTTTTATTATATCACATTTTTATATTTGATGCAAGTGTTTCAACATCATTTTCAACTGTAATCAAAAAATATGCCGCACATAACAGTGCGGCATATTTAAGAAATTCATATTTAATTAGAAAAATGCAATATCCTTTGCAATCTTGTGAAGACGCATATCATATGGCTTGGACATTGAAAGTGCTTCCTGAATGTCAAAGTCAACGACCTCATTTTTCTGCATTGCAACAACACGATTTGTAATACCCTGAGATAACAGCTCTACTGCATAATATCCCATTTCGCTTGCAACAATACGGTCACGAACAGATGGTGCACCACCTCTTTGTACATGACCCAAAACAGTTGCACGTGTTTCAATGCCTGTCTTTTCCTGAATAACTGTTGCAATTTCCTGAGAATGACCAACATTTTCAGAAACAACTATAATAAAGTTCTGCTTGCCGTTCTTCTTGCATTCAAGCATTTCCTTAGCAAGTGCATCAAGGTCATAAGGAACTTCCTTTGTTATAATTTCAACAGCACCGCAAGCAAGAGCAGTATTAAGCGCAATAAAGCCTGCACCACGTCCCATAACTTCTACTACTGCACATCTGTCATGTGACTGGCTTGTATCCTGAAGCTTGTCTATCATTTCCATTGCTGTATTCATTGCTGTATCATAACCAATAGTATACTCTGTGCAAGCAATATCATTATCGATAGTACCAGGAAGACCTACTGTAAGAATGCCTCTTGCAGAAAGGTCAGCTGCACCACGGAATGAACCATCGCCGCCGATTACAACAATACCTTCAAGACCAAACTTTTCGCAATTAGCCTTGGCTATCTGCATACCTTCTTCTGTACGGAACTCAGCACTTCTTGCTGTATAAAGCATTGTACCGCCCTTGTGAGAGATATTTGAAACACTCATCTCGTCCATTTCAAAAATATCGCCATCAATAAGACCGCAATAACCACGGCGTATACCATAAACCTTAATACCTTTTTTAAGTGCTGAACGTACAACTGCACGAATCGCAGCGTTCATACCCGGTGCGTCACCGCCACTTGTTAATATACCAATAGTTTTAATCATATTTACTCCTCCGATTGTATGTTTAATAGTATGTGTAATAAAAAGCTTAAATGCAGTACACATCTTTTTACATTCTATTATTATTATACAACAATAATTTTATTTGTCAATAAGCAGATGTAAAATTTAACATTTTATTGCATTTTAAGAAGATATTTTTCTAAAAGTTTACACAATGCCAATATTTCCATCGCCCAAGAATTCAGAAAGCTCATTAAAAACTTCCTTTGAAAGCTCTATTTCTATTTTCATCTTTGGTGCTATGATTTTCTTTAAATCTGTAATATAAAAACAGATTGGTATTGTTCCTTTGTGTTTGACCGCAATATTGGCTGCCATATTCATTTTTTCTTTATCCGTAGATTTTAATTTACAGCACAGCCTGCTTCTGTCAAGCTTTCTTTTAAACTCATCTTCATTTAAAATACTGCTACATATAAGACTTGCACTTTCGTCTTTAAAGTCAAGCGTACCTGTAATATAAACTATCTTATCAAGCAAAAGCTTTTGCTTTGATGCCGCAAAAAGCTCAGGAAATACAACACAATCTATGTTTCCTGTACCATCTTCGCATTTCATAAAACACATGGAATCGCCCTTTTTAGTTATATGACGCTTAAGCTCACTTATAATGCATATAGCTGATACTGTAGGCTTATTTTGATAAAGTTCAGGTTCTTCCAATATTCTTGCAAAATCTGCTGTATGAAGGAATTTAGATATAATAAAATATTCAGCCAAAGGATGTCCTGATAAATACATACCAGTATATTCCTTCTCCATTCTCAAAAGTTCCTGATGTGAAAACTCAGATTCATACGGGAACGGCGAATCATATACGCCATTGTCAACAGCCGTACCAAAAAAATTCATCTGACCGTCAAGCATATCACTTGACGATTCACGATAGGAAACTAGTACGCTTTCATAATTTGAATGCATCTGCTTTCGGTTAAGTCCAAGTCCGTCAAAAGCTCCGCAGCATATAAGACTTTCAACAGCACGTTTATTCAGTTCTTTATCCGACATTCTATGGCAAAAATCACGAATACCGGTAAACGAACCGTTTTCATAACGTTCGGTTACTAACTTTTCGATGAATGATCTTCCTAAATTCTTTACAGCCAAAAGTCCGAAGCATATATCATCTTTATGTCTTTTAAACACAAGATCACTGCTGTTTATATGCGGAGGAAGTATCTTAACGCCGTTGTTTTCACACAAATTTATATACAGCATAAGCTTTGTTGTATCGCCTATAACGCTTGTCATAAGCGCTGCCATAAAGTCCTGAAAATAATAATACTTAAGATATGCTGTCTGATAAGCCAAAAATGCATAAGCTGCTGCATGAGATTTATTAAAAGCATATGATGCAAAACCTGATATTTCATCAAATATCTTATTCGCCGTTTCAGCAGGAACTCCTCTTACAACTGCACCGTCTATGCTTTGTCCATCGCCATATAAAAATATCCGGCGTTCCTTTTCCATAACATCATGTTTTTTCTTGGACATCGCACGTCTTACAAGATCAGCTCTGCCATAGGAATAACCTGCAAGAACACGACATATTTCCATAACCTGCTCTTGATATACAATACATCCATTAGTGACATTCAAAATAGGTTCAAGCAATGGATGTGCGTATTTTATGCTTTCAGGGTGCTGGCGATTTTCTATATACTTTGGGATAGAATCACGTGGACCGGGTCTGTATAATGACAAAACTGCTGTAAGGTCTTCCAGACTTTCGGGCTTCAACATCATAAGTACCCGCTTCATTCCAGCACTTTCAAATTGAAATACTCCTGTCGTTTCACCCTTAGACATCATTTTATAAACATTCTCATCAGTAACAGAAATGTTTTCCATCTTAAATTCAGGTGTATTCTTTAATATACTTTTTACGCAATCTCTTATAACAGTCAGATTCCTTAATCCCAAAAAGTCGAACTTCAAAAGTCCAAGTGATTCAAGCGTATTCATAGTGTATTGAGTAACAACTGTATCATCATTCATTTGCAGGGGAACCATATCTTCTATTGGAAATGCAGATATTATTACTCCTGCTGCATGAGTGGAAGTATGCCTTGGAACACCTTCAAGACACAGAGCCATATCAATAAGTCTTTTTGCATTTGTATCTGTTCTGCACAGCTGACGCAAATCTTCACCGTCACGTGCTTCAAGAGTTTCCGAGATAGTTCTTCTTGAATCTATCATTTTGGCAATTTTATCACAAAGTGCATAGGGCATATTCATTGCCCTTCCTGTATCACGAACCGCTCCTCTTGCTTTCATAAAATCAAATGTAATTATTTCAGATACCCTGTCTTTTCCATAACGCCTTATTACATAATCTTTAACTGCCTGTCTGCCTTCAATGCAAAAATCTATATCAAAATCAGGCATACTCACTCTTTCAGGGTTTAAAAATCTTTCAAAGAGAAGATGATTTGATATAGGGTCAATCTGCGTTATATCAAGACAATATGCACATATGCTTCCGGCTCCCGAACCTCTTCCGGGTCCAACAGGTATACCGTTTTTCTTTGCAAATGAAACATAATCCCAAACTATAAGAAAATAGTCCATGAATCCCATACGGCTTATAACACTCATCTCATATTTTATACGCTCCACAGCTTCTTTAGATGGATGACTGCCATATTTTTTTATAAGGCCTTCTTTGCAAAGCGATGCAAAAAGCTTGTTTGAATCCATTCCGTCCGGTGACTCAAACTTTGGAAGATATATTTTACCCGATTCAAAATGCACCCTACATCTTTCTGCTATTTTGCCCGTATTAAGAATGGCTTCCGGAACAGATAAAAAAAGCTCTGCCATTTCATGCGTACTCTTAACATAAAACTCATTTGTTTCAAAACCCATTCCAACTTCATCTTGAATAGTTTTGCCTGTTTGAATACACAAAAGTACACGATGCATTTCCGCATCACTTTTCTTGATATAATGTGCATCATTGGTAGCCACAAGCGGTATTCCCGTTTCGGATGACAATCTGTATAAACTCGGTAATACTTTTATCTCATCCTTTATTCCGTGATTCTGGATCTCTATAAAATAATTTTCTTCACCAAATATATCACGATACATAAGTGCCGTCTGTTTAGCTTTTTCATAATCACCTGAAAGAATAAGACGTGCAAGCTTTCCAGCAATACAACCAGAAAGACAAATAAGCCCATCGCTGTACTCACGCAAAAGTTCTTCATCCACACGTGGACGGTGATAAAATCCTTCTATATTCGATTTCGTAACAAGCTTTACAAGATTGCGATAACCTGTTTCGTTTTCACACAATAAAATCAAATGGTCGCTTTTACGGTCCAAAGCATTTTCTCTGTCAAATCTTGTACGTGCAGCAACGTAAACTTCACAGCCTATTACTGCATGGATACCCGCCTTTTCAGCAGCCTGAGCAAAAATAACAGCAGCATATAAATTGCCGTGATCTGTAATAGCAACGGACTTTTGTCCAAGCGATTTTATATGCTCTATAAGCTCATCTATCTTACACGCTCCATCAAGCAGACTATATACACTATGCAAATGCAAATGTGCAAAAGCATTGTCCGGCACGTTACTTGCAGCCATTTTCTCTCAGCTCCTTTGCAGCGGCAGCTATTTTCTTAAAACGATGATTCACTCCGGAACGCCCTATCGGAACTGTTAGAAGTTCACCTATTTCCTTAAGGCTGAGTTCAGGATTTTCAAGCCTTAGCTTTGCAGCTTCTTTTATTTCCGGTGACATATCGTCAAGTTCATTATATTTCATAAGCAGAAGAATATCTTCTGTTTGTTTTATTGCAGCATTTACAACTTTATTTATATTAGCTTCATCACAATTTCTAAGCCTATTCGCCTTGTTACGCATATCCTTGCGTATTTTTACATTCATTATATCCATTGCACACTGCTGTGCACCCATAAATGTAAGCGTATCCTCTATACATTCACTGTCTTTAATATACAGCACATATGACTTCTTACGCTGAATCATTCTTCCGGATACTCCAAATGATGATAATACGATATTAAGAGAATTGCATAAACATTCTGACGGCGTTACAAATTCAAGATGATACTCTTTGTTAGGGTCAATAACACTTCCGCATATAAAAAATACACCGGCTAAAAATGCACCTACGCTATTATTTACTATATTCATAAGATTTACTTCACGCATATCAGGATCTATTTTATATGTACTGAAAATCTTTTCTATAAAATCACTGTCTGTTATAACAAAATTCGCAGTTTCACTTTCTGTTCTCTCTAAAAGCTCTGGTCTTTTACAAAATACAGAACCAAAAAGTTCCGACACAAGACTTGATACCTCTGCACTTTCAGTCTGAATACAAATCTGATTTTTTGTAAGCACCCTTGAATAAAGAAGCAATCCATAAAGACAGGCAAACTTTTTATCTCTGTCATTTATAGTCTTTCGAACTTCAACACGCACTTCATCTGCAAACGACAAAATTATTACACCACCTTTTCTATAAAATAACCGTCCTCTTCATATAAGAACAGGACGGCATTATTTCCTTAATCTTTCATTATCTGTCTTTACCTATATCACGATGCTGTTTTATAACTCTCATTCCCTTTTGTGAAAGATAATCGCCTATACGCTCTGCAAATGTTATAGAGCGATGTTTCCCGCCTGTACAGCCAAATGATATTACAAGCCTGCTCTTTCCTTCATGAACATAAAGCGGTATTAGAAAATCAAGCAGATCCTGAAGCTTTTTTATAAGCTCTTTCGATTGGTCAAAAGACATTACATAATCCTGAACGCAACTTTCAAGTCCGGTATGATGCTTCAATTCTTCAATATAATATGGATTAGGCAAACAGCGAACATCAAATACAAGATCTGATTCTGTAGACACACCGTATTTAAATCCAAATGAAGTCACCTTTATGGACATAAAATCAGTCTGGCTGCTGAGGAATATTTCTCTTACCTGCTCTTTAAGCTGAGAAGAAGACAAAAATGATGTTTCAATATAATAATCAGCTATTCCCTTTATCTGTGAAAGACTTTTGCGTTCAAATTCTATAGCCTGATGCAAATTTCCGCTAAACTGGTCATCAAGAGGATGTTTTCTTCGTGTTTCTTTATAACGCTTTACAAGAACTTCATCTTCAGCATCAATATACAATATCTTTACATCCAAATCTTGTCTGCGCTCTAAATGACAAAAGCTCTTGTAAGCATCCGCAAACATTCCGCCAGAACGCAGATCGGCTGCAATTGCAACATGCTCAAGATGATTTTCCGACTCTCTGCATATCTCTATAAATCTGCCTATAAGCTGAGGCGGAAGATTATCTATACAATAATACCCTATATCCTCAAGAACATCCATTACAACGGATTTTCCCGAACCAGACATACCCGTTACAACAATGACCTGCATTTCTCATACCTCCTTTTATTTAAGCAGTACCGGCTCTAATTCAAGCTTATAACCTGTTTTCTCTTCTACAGTTTCAATGACAAATTCACAAAGCTCAAGAACATCTTTACACGTTGCTTTGCCTGTATTTACTACAAATCCAGCGTGCTTTACGCTGACCTGAGCATCTCCTACACTTGCACCCTTAAGTCCGCATTGATCAATGAGGAACGATGCATAGCTTCCAACCGGTCGTTTAAATGTACTGCCGGCACTTGGAAGTTCAAGCGGCTGCTTTGCTCTTCTCTGATTAAGATAACCGTCCATTTCAGTCTTTATAGCATCATATTTTCCATTACGAAGCTGCAATGTTAATCCGGTTATAATTCGCTTTGTACCGCTGAACATGCTGTGTCTGTATGACAGATCCATATCTTCCTTAAGCACTGTTTTAAGTTTGCCGTCTTCATCAATATATTCTGCTGAAATAACAACATCAGCCATTTCTCCGCCGTATGCACCAGCATTCATATAAAGTGCTCCGCCTACAGTACCGGGAATTCCCGCAAGACATTCCATACCGGAAAGTGATTCTTCAAGAACACTTTTTGCTACAGTCATAAGATATACACCTGCGTCGCATCTGATCTTGCAATCATCTAAAAATTCAATATTTGCAAACTGCTTTCCCAATGAAAAGACTACTCCATCATAGCCTTCATCTGACACAAGCACATTGCTTCCGTTGCCAAGAACTGTCCACTTTAAATTATTATCATTGCAATAATTTAAAAGCTCCAACAGCACATCAACACAGTTTACATCTATAAATGCAGTGCAGCAGCCTCCTATACGAAATGTTGTATGTTTACTTAGCGGCTCATTTCTAAGCAGCTGACAATCATAACGCTTACATATAGTTTCCAGCTGTTCTATTTGTTCCATGCCTGTTCTCCTAAAATATCTATTTAATAGTTTTATGATTTATTTCTATTGACTTATTGGTTTATTAGCTTATTCTTATTAGAATGTATCGTAATCCTTTATTACTTCCTTGCCTTCCATATCAAGTCCAAGGTGTTCCAAAAGGTCATTTGCAGCATTATATCCCATCTTTTTCTGACGGTTATTCATAGCAGCAACTTCCAAAATAACGGCAAGATTTCTTCCGGGTCTTACTGGAATTGTAAGTGATGGAACTTTTACGCCAAGAAGTGACACATACTGTGTATCAACACCCATTCTATCATAAATCTTTTCAGGATTCCACTGTTCCATCTCTACTATAAGCTCAATATTCTCACGATTTTTTACCGCACCTATACCAAACAATCTACGCGCATTTATAATACCTATGCCACGAAGCTCAAGAAAATGACGAATATTATCAGGTGAACTTCCTACAAGAGTATCATTTGATACCTTACGAATCTCTACAGCATCATCTGCAACAAGACGATGTCCACGCTTTACAAGTTCGATCGCAGTTTCACTCTTACCAACACCGCTCTCACCTGTTATAAATACACCTTCACCGTATATTTCAATAAGCACTCCATGACGTGTGATTCTGGGTGCAAGATTAACATTCAAAAAGGCAATGAGTCCAGAAATAAAATTAGATGTACTCTCCTTACTTCTTAAAAGCGGAACTTCATATTTCTTTGCAAGCTCAAGCATTTCCTCAAAATAAGGCAGCTCTCTTGAAATTACAAGTGCAGGCATTCTTTGGGAAAACAATGCTTCAAGACGCTGCTGTCTTGTAGTTTCATCTATAGTTGAAAGATATGCAAACTCCATCTTGCCTATTATCTGAATACGTTCAGGGTTGAAGTATTCATAAAATCCCATAAGCTGCAATCCCGGACGTGTAACATCTGTTTCATCTATCTGTATCTCGGATGCATCTTTTGGCAGATGAATCGTTTCAAGTTTAAATGCTTCTATTATTTTATCAAGACCAACTGTAAATTTACTTGCCATTTTTATATCCTCATTTCTTTTTACATCTTAGAACTTGTTCTCATAGGATTTGTGCGTAGATTTTCAAGCATAATTTTAGCGAGTGCAAGGAAAAAAGCCACAGGCATACTGATGTATGGCAAGGATTTTTGACATGGCAATCGCTAAAATTTGCCGAAAAGATGCGTGCAATATCCTTATAAGAACAAGTTCTTAGATATACTTTTAATAATTTATCACGCAGTGACCATTGCCAGAACCATCTGTATAACTAAGTGATACTGACATATCACCGCTGTTTGAGCTTAACCAGCTTGATACAGAAGACGCATCACCAGAACTTGTTTCTAAAAGTGCATATGATACATCAAGTTTAGATGGGTCATATACAAGTTCTCCACCATTCATTGCATTATATGCACTAAGGTCAAGAACAATATCAGTAGCATCAGAAGCAGCAGCGTTAAGCGCATTTGCAAGCTTTATAAGTGCGTCCGGATTCTTTGCATAAATATCAGGATTCAGATATTTTTCATCAGCTTGTACGAAATTTGGATATTTTATATCACTGCACAAAACAGCAGAAAATCCACTTGATGAAAGTTCTTTTATAATATTTTGAAGATATGCTACAGTCAAATCACTATTGGGATCGAGCCATGGCTGACCGCCTTGATCCGGAAAATAGTCATACCACTGGTCGCCTGTAAGCACGCCGTTCTTTTCAACTCTATAGCCTGCATTCCAATTGCTGTATACAGATGAATAAAGATGATCCTCTAAAAGGCTGCATGAAGCATATGCATAAAGTCCTTCTTCACGTACTATCTTTGCAATTTCTGAAGCTGTCATACTTCCCTTGCAAACTGCATATGCAGCATCTCCGGCTGCATTTGATGAATAATTCAATTCTCCGCCCTGAAGCTTCATAGGGATTACAACAGCACCTGCATTTGGATATTTGGACTTTACATCCTTAAGCATTGCTCTAAGAGAATCAGCATCATTAACAGAGCTTTCAGGAAGTCTTACAGAACACTGAACGCTTTTGTAAACCCCAGGAACAGGAGCCGGTGCATCACTATTATTATAGCTTCCGTTGCTGCCAGAACCTGAACCTGAGCCTGAGCCTGAACCGCCGGAATATGAATTATCAGAGCCTGAACCACCGGAATATGAATCGTCATATCCAGAACCTGAACCCGAACCAGAACCATAACTATCTCCGCCGGAACTGTAATCATCACCGCTGGAAGGAATACCAAGTCCGTCAATGCCTTCTCCACCGTGAACAACAGGGGTTTCATCGTCTTTATCAGTTATCTTAGTTGTAGTTTTTGTAGTAACAGCTGTTGTAGTTGTTTTTTTGTCACCATTAAATACTACAATATCAGTAGTTGATTTTGAATCAGTTGTACTGCCGGCTGGTGAGGTTGTACCATCTACAATAGAATTGTCATTGTTTGAGATCTCACCGTTTACAGAAACAGAATCATCATTGTTTAAAATCGGCTTTGCTATAGAATATCCAAAACAACAGATAACACCTGCTGCCGCAATAGTTACTATAGTAGGCACAATATTTTTAGTGGAAGAAAATCCCTTTTTACCTCTTTTTTTTGGTTTATATGATATAGGTTGCTTTCTATTACTCATCTTAAATACTCCATTCTATTTAATATTTTACTCAATTTAAGCCATATAAATTCATTCTGAAACAGCATTTTTAAGTGTTGTCAATCCATCTGCTATACTTGACTTTTTAAATAAATAACTTCCAACAACAAGCATATCTGCACCTGCTGAAACCGCCAATGCAGCAGTCTTATCATTGATCCCTCCATCAACTTGTATATGTACAGGCAGATCCTTTTCATCAATATATTTACGCAATGCCCTGACCTTGGGAAGCATATCTTCCATAAATGACTGTCCACCAAATCCGGGTTCAACAGTCATAACAAGCACAACATCCACAAGTTCCATAAAAGGCAAAACTTCTTCATATGATGTTCCAGGTTTTATTACAATGCCAACCTTAGCTCCACCTTTTTTTACTGCCGCTATGGTTTCATATGGATCACTGCTGCTTTCAATATGAAATGTAACAAGATCAGCACCCGCTTTTATAGTCTGTGGAATATATCTCAAAGGATCTGTTATCATAAGGTGAACATCAAGGAATAAATCAGTACTGTTATTCACGGCTTCCAGTATTGGAAAACCAAAGGACAAATTTGGCACAAAGACACCATCCATCACGTCAAAATGCAGTATGTCCACTCCACTCGTTTCAAGTTCTTTAGATACCTTCTCAAGATTTCTCATATCAGCACTTAAAACTGATGCACAGGTATAAAACTTTTTCACATTTATCTCCTCCACTATGCAGCCATAAAAATTGCATTGATTTTATATATACTCTTTTATTATATAATAATTCTTCCCGTTCGTCAATAACATTTCCCAAAAAAATAATACTTTTTACTTATAAGCTTTATCATATCAAAGCCAACAACATTTTTGGCGTTTATATTGACATATTATTGAACAAATGATATAATGGTGTATATAAACGAGGTAATATATAACATTTTTTATTATATATGCTTTAATATTGGATTTATAGGGAATATCAATATATTTTGTAAGAAATAAAGAAGCTTGATACAAATAATAAAAGATATAAATATTTATAAATACGGCACACAGGAGACGCTTTTAGTGATATTGTAGCGGCTAACGATTATTAGAATTAAAAGGAGAGTTTAAAAATGGCATATCCTACTTATGATAATGATGATTTATATGCAAATAAAATATGCCCAACATGTGGTACAAGCAACGATACAGATTCTTTATTCTGCATTGGATGCGGACAAAAATTAAATGGCACTGTTCCGACTCCAGATGTTTTTCCTCCGGTTGGCGGCGGCATCACTTGTCCTAAGTGCGGTACAGGTAATGATTCTGATTCCATATTCTGCATTGGATGTGGATGTAAATTAAGTAGTGCTGCTTCGACTTCAGATGTTTTCCCTACGGTTGGCGACGGCATCACCTGTCCTAATTGCGGTACAGGTAATGATTCTGATTCCATATTCTGCATTGGATGTGGATGTAAATTAAGTAGTGCTGCTTCGACTTCAGATGTTTTCCCTACGGTTGGTGACGGCATCACCTGTCCTAATTGCGGTGCAGGCAACGATTCAGATTCTTTATTCTGCATTGAATGCGGAAAAAAGCTAAACGACAATATAAGTAATAATTTTATAAATGACGATCTGGAACGCTGTCCCAATTGCGGAAGCATTATAGATCCATTAACAGACATGTGCAGTGTATGCCATTATAATAAAAATGATTTAAAAGAATATGCTAAAGATAATTATCATAAAGCTGATGAAATATCCGGCGGTGTTACAAGCACTGTCAAAACAAATACACCAAAAATTGAAATTACAGAGGAGATAAAAGAAGCAAATAGTAATTTCAAGCCTGCATCAAGCTTTGATGATTAAAAGGTTTTTTTAAAATAGTTTAAAATAATTAAATTAAAATAAACTTTGGAGGTTGTTAAAATGGGAAGCAATTACCGCAGACTTACTTATAATGTTGATATTGTATTCTGCATAGACTCAACAGGAAGTATGGTTGATTTTATTGATATGGTAAAGAAAAAGGCAATTAGTTTTTACGACGATCTTATAAATGCTATGGAAGCTAAAAATAAGCACATAGATAATGTAAGAATAAAAATAGTTTCATATCGTGACTATTTGGCAGATGGTGAAAATGCTATGATGAGTACAGACTTTTTCACACTGCCTGAACAGTCTTTGGAATTTAGCAATACAGTAAAATCAATAGAAGCTTTTGGCGGCGGTGATGAACCGGAAGATGGTTTGGAAGCTCTTGCATTCTGTATGCGTTCTAAATGGAATAAAGAAGGCACAAAAAGACGTCAGATAATAGTTGTCTGGTCAGATGCCTCTACTCATCCACTTGGATTTTGTTCTTCATCTGAACATTATCCTAAAGATATAATGGCAAAAAACTTTGCAGAACTCAGCGATTGGTGGGGTGACAGACAAAATCAACCTTATATGAACTATTCCGCTAAAAGACTTATTCTTTATACACCAAAATCAGAAGGTTGGAAGGATATTATTGAAAATTGGGATAATGTTATACATTACCCTTCAATAGCCGGTGAAGGTATGAAAGAATTTGACTATAAAGAGATCCTTAGCGCTATTGCTCAGTCTGTTTAATATAAATTAGGTCATTTGTATTTTATAAAAAACTATAAAATGCGAATGACTTTGAGCCTGTATACATTATGTGTACAGGCTCTTATATAAATTGTAATTATTATAGGAGATAAAACCATTATGAGCTTACAAGAAAATTTATCTATCATAGATACGGTTTATGGCGAAGCTGAAGGAAAAAATTTGGGCGAAGACAACTTTACAAGATGCACTATTGATGATGTGCGTTATTTTGGTGTATTTGATGGCTGCGGCGGTCTTGGTGCAAGAAGATATGAATCGGCATCAAATCATACAGGTGCTTGGGTAGCTTCACGAGTAGCTGCTTGTGCAGTTGATTCTTTTGCAGCAAACGAAAAATTTACTTTTGAGGAAAATACAGCAGAGCTTTTAGCTGAAAAAATATCAATATTCCTTAAAACCGCAAAAGAAAATTTGAGCAATAATACAGGAGTTAAGGTTGGCGGAAGTCTTAGCAAAAGTATGCCGACTACAGCGTGTATAGTAGCAGCAAAAATGAATGTTGATAAAAACAGTACGGAAAAATTAAGATGTGATTTCTTTTGGTCCGGAGATTCAAGAGCGTATATTCTTGACCAAAACGGTTTGTGCCAGATAACAAAAGATGATATAGATTCAAATGCAGATGATGCCTTTGAAAATCTGCGTGAAGACGGCAGACTTACTAATGTTGCCAACGCTGATGATAAATTCACTCTGAATAGAGTATCAGCAAACTTAAAAATGCCTAAGATAATCATTTGCAGTACAGACGGTGGATTTGGATATTTGAGTTCACCAATGGAATTTGAATATTTACTTCTCAACACAATGCAGGAAGCTGATACACCTGATGAATGGAATAAAAGCCTCAATAATGTACTGAAAGAAATAGCCGGTGATGACTACACTTTAATTATAGAAATATTTGGATTTAAAGATTTCATTACAATGAAAAATTACTTCTACAATAGAATTTGCCAACTTAAAAGAGAATATCTTCCTTTAATTGACGATCCAAGTGAAGATGAATTAAAAGAACTCTGGCAAAAATATAAAATAGAATATAATAAATATATTAAATAAAATTATATTATAATTAAGAGGTATAGAGATTATGGCAGTTGAAATAAAAATGAAATCAAAAGCCACTTCAGACCCAGATTTAGAATTTAAACCGTACACAATAAATGGTTACTTTGTAAGTAAGCCATTTACATCAAATGACAGTGGCTTTTCAAAATGGGGTTTTTGTACGAAATTTGGCAAAGAATTATTTATAAAGGAATTTCTTTCTCCAAAATATCCTGCGGATGATGTTGAAATATCAGAAACAAGACGCAAGAATCAAATAAAAGAATGCGAAGAATGGTTCGAACAGCATTCTAAAGTTTACAAAACAATAATGCACTGCAATGGCGGAAATATGATCGTACCCATTGACTTTTTCAAATACAAAAATAATTTTTATCTTGTGACGGAAAAAGTAGAGGCAAACGATGTAGGCTTTGATGAGATCAATAAAAAAAGTCTGAGTCAAAAACACATTCTTATGATGGTGCTTGCAAACGAATTTTCAAGGCTGGAAGCAGCTGGTGTTGTACACTCGGATATTAAGCCAAACAATATGATACTTAAGACTACTATAGATGACTTCTTTACAGTTAAAATAATTGACTTTGACTGTAGCTTCTTGGAAGATAATGTTCCCTATAGCGATGATATTCACGGCGACCTTGTATATTTTTCTCCGGAAACTATACTCTACATAGATTCAGAAGGCGAAGAAGGTGTGATCACTACAAAAGCAGATGTATTCTCAATAGGAATTATTTTTCATGAACTGCTCTGCGGTTCATTGCCTAAAGTTGACAGTGACGATGAATATTCATATATAGGAGAAGCTGTACTAAACGGAGAAAAGCTTATATTAAATAACCAGATTTCAGAGGAATACAGAAAGCTTATTGAAAAGATGCTTGTTGAAGATCCGGAAGAACGTATTACAATGAAAGAAGTTTTCAATTCTTTGTACGATATGGTTAATATAAACAAAAAGAATGATGATAAACATAAAACAGAAAAAACTGATTTTATCAAGTCTGAATCTTATAAACTTGAATCCGATAAATCCAACAACACTTCACCGTGGAAAAAAGCTACATTTGATTGAGGAGAGTAGATATGTGGAAATGTATTAAATGCGAAACAAATAATAATGATGATTGCGAGTTCTGCATGATATGTAATTATGAAAAGAAAATAGAACCTAAAATAAAACCCAGTTTTATTCCTGCTCCTGCTCCAACTCCTACCCAAATTTTTAATAATATTACCATTAAAACTCCTATCGAAACTTCAGATTCCGTTTCTAAACTTGATGAACTAGAACCTATATTAGAACCTATACATGATGAAAAAGCACCAAAATCACTTAAGATTATACTTTTGACAATATCCATACTGCTTATAATCATGATAATAGCAGTGGTTTTGGGAATTATTATTCTCATCTGATAAGTAAACTTAATATAAAGGAGAATGTTATTGTGTTTTGTAAATATTGTGGTCATGAGTCAAATAATGCAAAAATGCAATGTGGCAATTGCAAAAAAAATGGCTTTGACTTTAATCAAAATGGCTATGGCAGTGCAAAAGAACTACTAGATGTTTTTACATTTTTAGAAGTAGAAAAAGATGCTCTTGAAAATGCCATAACTACTGAAATAATAAACGACAATTCATATAGAAGACAAAATAATTTCAATGATACACCTGTACAAAAAGAAAAACAGATAGAACAAACGATACAACAGCCATCTGTTCAAAATGAACAATCACTTTACCAGCCGGAACAAACACAAAATAATTCAAATATAATGCAAAATCAATACATATCTACACCACCGAAACAAAAGTCAGAATTACAGAAATCAAAATCAAAACTTTTCTTTATACCGTTGGCTTTAATTGCATTGGCAGCAATAATAACTATTGGATTTGCAGCATCAAAATTATTCGCAAGCAAAGACGAAAATTCAGAATCTGCTACAGAAACTACAAGTCCTGCAACAGAAACATCATCAAGTGAATCTGATCTGGTTACAGAAGCTGTTTCTGAATTTGCTCCTGAAACTACAATGACAACTACCACAACGATCGCAAGCGGAGAAAATGCATATGACTTTATAGATATGCATCAAGGTGAAGATATGCGTCTTGCACCATGGCTTTCTGAAAATTCTGCAATCAATAATTATGAAATCAATAGTCAAAATTGTGGTGAAGTTCTGGAAGCAGACATAGATAATTGGCTTGATAATGGCGATTCATATAAGCTTACAAGTGAGAAAAAAGTATTTGATAACAATAAAAATTTAATATATAATAATATTCAAATATCAGGTGTAGGAATTGAGCTTAATAGTAAATATAATGAATATTACAACACTGTATGGTCAAATATAAATTATAATAAAAACTACGGCTGGCTGCTTTATGATACAGAATCTTGCGGCAGTATAGAAGGTGATATAAATGATGGCGATACACTCGAACTTGTTATTGATAGTGCAAAATATAATATAGAATATCATAAAAACAACAACACTGTGGGAAAACAATTTGATATTATATATTTAAATTCAGGCGAATTAGAAGGATATTTATATATACGCAATGTACAACAGGGTAATGACTACAGCGGATATTATGTTATTGTTCATTATAACAACAATAATACTAATGATCTGTTTTATATGGATGAAAACAACAATCTTTATTCTATTAAATACTTATTGACCGACAAACTAGATGAATTTAAAATAATCAGCACAAATGAAGAAAATGAAGAATCTTTGCACACTGAGCAACCTACATCTAATTATTATAATGATTATAATTATAATAATAATTCCAATGGCATCCAATATACTAAGCCAAAGCCAGTTGCAACTTCTACTCCTTCACTTGTATCTATGCCACAAACTGAACCGCCGGTTTTTGATCCTTCCTTTGATTCAGATAATAACATTATTGAAAATAATGACGATAATATTACGGGAGATTGATAATTATGAAAATATGTCCACAATGCAAAATGACTTATGAAAGCAACAATTTAAGCACCTGTGCAAATTGCGGAAGTCAGCTTGTTTCATGGAATGATTATAATGACGATGACAAAAAAACTGAACAAACAAAATACTGCCCGAAATGCTTGAATATTGAATCCGACCCGAATGCTGTATTCTGCAAACATTGCGGTGAACAACTTGTGGAACAAAACGAATCAGAGTCATATGAATCTGATTATAAAACAGAAGAACAAGCTGAATATGATGATTTTGAAAATGACAATGACCTTTACATTTATAATGAAAAACCTGACAATACATCAGACCAATTTAATCAATATCCGCAAGAGCAAATTCCAAGTCAGCATTCTAAACAGTTTTATAACGAAAATAAAAACAGTACGGATACTGTTAAAAATAATCTTACTAAAAACAATACTCTTACCATAACTATAATAGTATGCATATGCATTCTGGCAATTCTTACAACAATATTCATAATATTGTTTTTTATGAAAGATAATGATAAAAATAACGATAAACTAGAATTCAGCTATGCACCTATTACAGCCACAACTTACAAAAAGACCGAGATTCCAACTGAACCTGATACAAGTAAGCCACAAACTGAACCAACAGAATCTGCAACCCAAACCACCTCCATCTACACTACTATAAGCACAATTACAGAAACAACTGTAATTACAACTGAGGAAACTACTATAATCACAACCAAAACAGATGTTCTAAATAATAATACACCTGACAGAAATAAAGTTGGCAGAAGCAATATTATAAACGGCGGACAAGCTTGTGCTGACGGCGAATATTATTATTATGGATTTAACGGAATCTATAAAACCGACTGGCAAAATAACGATATAAAAATGTCTGACAGCTCTGCTTACTATATGAACATTTCAGATGACTATATATATTTTACAGATGCTGAGAACAATTTCATTCACCGTATAAATAAAGACAGCTTTGAAGATGATATACTTCTCTCTGAATATTGCTATGAGCTTACACTTTATGATAATATGCTTTACTTCAGCAGACAAATTGATGGAAAAAATACCATTTGCCGTATGAAATGTGATGGCTCTGACCTTCAAGTTCTATCAGAATACTGTGCATGGTATATGAATATTGTAAATGACAAGGTCTATTATGTAAATTACGATGACAATTATAAGCTCTATAAAATGGATCTTGACGGCGAAAATATAGAAGTTATAAACAATGATCAATGTTCAGATGTTTGTGTAACCGAAGATGCAATTTATTTTTCATCCGACAGAGATACACGTTATTTATATTCAATGAATCCAGGCGGTACAAATGTACATCAGATAAATTCTGTATTTACTAAGCATACAAACTATGTTGACGGAAGAATTTATTATGTAAGCGATGATAAAAATTTTTATTCATGTTTACCTGATGGTTCAGATGTAAAGTTGGAAGGAGATTCTAACGAATTAGGATATGAAATAGAGTATCCACTGGTATTCAGTCAGTTTAAAATCTTATTTAATGATGAAACAAATACGTTTGTAAAGCTCCCTCTTGGAGATAATACGTAAATTCAAAGGTGGATAATATATGAGTAATAACAGAAAGATATGCCCAAACTGCAATAAATATTATACTCTCAATGACGTTTATTGTGATGTTTGCGGTCAAAAACTGGTAAGGGAAAACA
>CANOIR010000024.1 GCA_947566125.1 uncultured Ruminococcus sp.
ATTTTTATCTTTCATTCTACTATTATATCTCTTCTCTTAAGTGTACGCAAGTGCCACTGCCAGGGGATATGCTTGTTTTGTAAATAAAAACAAAAAAGACTGTTGCAGCTCAAATCCCTGCAACAGCCACAACTTTCTTAAATAATTCTCACTCTTCTGTTTCCACATTTATTTCACGATGAGGAACAGGTGTAGAAAATACTATCTGAGTTGACGTATTACCAAAACGCTGTATCTTTCCTATAAATGCATCCAACTCTTGTGTTGACGGAAATGATACTTTTATAAGCATTGAATAAACTCCTGTAACACAGTTGCATTCAAGAACATTAGGACAGCTGTTAATAAACGGATAAAACTCTCCCTTGCGGTCAGCTGACAATTCGAGATTTATAAAAGCTGTTATATGGTAGCCAAGTTTTTGGCGGTCAATTACTGTATTATATCCAAGAATGATTCCCTGCTTCTCAAGCTTATCTATCCTTGATGAAACCGCTGGTGCAGAAAGAAAAACTTTTGACGCAAGTACCTTTAGCGGCATTCTTGCATTTTCCTGTAAAAGCGTGATCAGCATTGCATCAATTTTATCCATTCACTTAATCCTCCTTACATTAACTATTAAAAAGAAATTATAACCATTGTTTTTCTATAGCTAATGCATCTTTTTTCTTATTTTTATAAAGTATTTTCACTTTTTTAGTATAACAAATAATTATTTCAGCAAGTTTTATAAAATATAAATTTTTTTATGTTCAGCGTCTGCCGTTTCTCTTGAGGTCGTTCATTTTATTTTTAGTACTCTGAATGCTTCTAAGGCTTTCCTGCAATGCCTCTTCAGCTTCTGCAAGCATACTGTCAACATAATTTGCAGCACCTTCACGTATTTCATTTGATGCAACCTTTGCACGAGCAAGCATATCTACGCCTCTTTGACGTGCGGCAATTTGTATAGCATCTTGTGAACACATTTCCTTTGCACGTGCTTCAGCATCCTGAACGATCTGTTCAGCCTTTATCTTAGCATCGCTGATAATTCTATCGCAATCAAAATCTATAAGCTTAGCACGTTTGATCTCAGCCGGAATATTCAGACGAATATCATTTATAAGCTCACGTAAACGATCAGCATCTACAATCACTTTATGTGATACAAATGGGATCGGGTGTGCATGGTCTAATGTTTCGTCCATATCTTCAAGAATTTCCTCAACAGTCATCTCATTTCTCCTTTACCAAACGTCTTTTTATATCTTCAAGTATCGGCTCCGGTACAAAATGGCTTATATCGCCGCCAAAATTTGCAATCTGTTTTACAACACTGGAGCTTAAATACATATTTTCTGCTGTTGTTGTTAAAAAAACAGTTTCAGCACCACCATAAAGCTTTTTATTTGCAAGTGCCATTTGAAATTCATATTCAAAGTCACTTACTGCTCTGAGTCCTTTAACTATTGCTATTGCACCCACTTGCTTTACATAATCTGCGAGCAAACCATCAAAATGTTCTACGTGTACATTTGGCAGATGTGATGTAACTGTATTTATCATATTTTTGCGTTCTTCCAACGAAAAACTAAAATTCGATTTCATCATATTAACTGATACCAGAACAATGACTTCATCAAAAAGTCCTGAGGCTCTGGTTATAATATCAAGATGTCCTAATGTTACTGGATCAAAGCTTCCCGGACATACTGCGATCCTACTCAAGCTGCATCTCTTCTTCCTGGTTGATATAAATAGTTACGCTTATTTTTCCATAATTATAGCGTTTTTTTACTTTTAGGCTTCCTATTTCATCAGGCAGTATTAGTCCTTTTTCATGTTCGCAGACAACTTTTCCTCCTGATACAATTTTTTCAGATAAAATCGGCAAGACTTCTTCAAGAATCCCTTTTCCATAAGGCGGGTCAAGAAACACAACATTATAATTTTTATTATCTGTTTTTAAAAAGTCACGTGCATCAGCCTGACAGCAAATTGAGTTTGCTTCAAGATCCATATCGGCAATATTCTTACGTGTTACATTCAAAGACTTTGAAGATACATCAACAAAAACAGCCCTTTCTGCACCACGGCTCAAAGCTTCAATGCCCATCTGTCCGCTACCTGAAAACAAATCAAGCACAACTGCTTCATACAAGTCAAACTGCACAGCAGAAAAAATAGCTTCTTTAACCTTATCTGTTGTAGGACGTACATCCATTCCCTCAAGAGTTTGAAGTTTTCTTCCTCTTAAGCTGCCTGCTATGACTCTCATTACTAATCACACCTCATTTATCATTTTTACATTCTTTATTATTATACAGGAATTCTGTCGTTTTGTCCAGAGTTTATTAAAAAAAACGTGCTGTTTGTCGTTTTGCACAATAAGCAGCACATATTCATCAAATATTCTGAATAATTTTATATAATTCTTTTCCAATTTGCAAATTCACACCGGCGATTTTTGCAAGTTCAGCCGCATCTGCTCTTTTCATATTTTCCTTTGTCTTGTAATAAAGCAAAAGTTTTTGAGCTTTTTTAACTCCTATTCCACGAATCGATGTAAGTTCTAATTCATAGGAAGCTTTTTTATGACGAGTACGCATATATGAAATAGAAAATCTATGCACTTCATCTTGAATCTGAGTGATAAGATTAAAGGCATCCATATGCTTAGAAATTGCGATCTCTCCGCCTTCTGCTGCAATGGCACGTGTACGGTGTTTATTATCCTTTACCATTCCAAAAAGCGGTATATCCAGATTCATACTTTTTAAAACCGATCTTACTGCATTTACATGACCAGTTCCACCGTCAAGCAAAATAAGATCCGGTTTGCGTTTAAACCATTCATCGCCATCTTGTTCTATAAGATGAGTAAGCCTTCTCCTAAGTGTTTCCTGCATACAAGCATAATCATCAGGACTGTTTTTTTCCGGGAATGAAAATCTCTTATACGCCTTTTTAAGAGGTCTGCCATTCTCAAAAACTATCATGCCGGCAACTATAGATGAGGACGAAAGGTTGGAAATATCATATGCTTCTATATATAACGGTGCACTTTTAAGTCCTAAAACACTTCCTAATGTTTCAAGTGCTTTTACTTCTTTAGCGGTTCTTCCAGCTCTTAAAGCAAGTTCTTCAGCCGCATTGTTTTTTGAAAGCTCTACAAATCTCACAAGAGTACCTCTCTGTGGCATATGAATATACACTCTTGTTCCTGCAAGAGATGTAAGCCATTTTTCAAGCATTTCTGAATCGGGAATAACAGAATCAACATAAATATTTTTAGGAACATCACGTCCGCCGTGATAATATTGCTCTATAAAAGATTGCAGAAGTGCAGAACCATCATATTCTTCTTCATTAAAGAAAAACGTCTGTTTATCAAAAAGTCTTCTGCTTCGATATATCAGTATAGAAACACACTGGCTGCCGCTATTGTCTGCCGACGCTATAACATCTGCTTCTTCAACATCAGAATCAAATATTTTCTGTGTTTCTCCTGCTTTGTGTATAGCATTTATACGGTCACGCAATACAGCTGCACGTTCAAAATCAAGTCGTTCTGCTGCATCTTCCATTTCATTTTGCATACGCTTAGCAGATTCTTCGCTGCCACCCTTTATATATTCTATTGCCTGTTCTATTGTTTCAGAATATTCTTTGCGGCTGATTTTTCCCTGGCATACTCCACTGCAAAGATTTATATGATAATTAAGACATGGTCTTCCTTTTCTGAAATCTTCCGGAAATTTTTTATTACAAGTGGGAAGTCGGAAAACACGATTGACTTCTGAAATTGTTTCGCGTGGAACATTTCCGCTCATATAAGGTCCTAAATATTTTCCCGACTTTTCTTTATTTTTTTCAGCTGTTATCCTTGGATACGCTTCATCAGATATACGAATATAGCTATATCCTTTATCATCTTTAAGAAGTATATTATATTTAGGCTGATGCTGTTTGATTAAACTGCATTCAAGTACAAGTGCTTCATATTCAGAATCTGTTACAATAAAATTATAATCATATACATTGGAAACCATACTAGACACTTTTGGAGTATGGTCTGCACCTTCACGAAAATAACTTACAACACGATTCCTAAGGTTTTTCGCCTTACCTATATATATTATTTCTCCTGATTTATTTTTCATAATATAAACGCCCGGAGATGTTGTAAGCTTCGCTGTTTTTTCTCTCAAAAAAGGTAAACGAACGTTCATTATGCACCTCCGGGCGTATTACTTTAAATTTTATCAGTTTTCAAAAGCTTTAAGTGCTTTTTGTCCAATATCATGACGATAATGAACATTTTTCCAATTTATGGATTCTACTCCTTTATATGCAATCTCAAGTGCCTTTGACAAGGATTCAGCTGTAGCGGTAACGCCAAGTACACGACCACCTGCATTCACTATTTCCCCATTATCATTAAGCTTTGTGCCTGCATGATATACAAAACAACTTTCGATCTGTCCTTTATCATCAAGACCAGAAATTACAAGACCGCTTTCATATTTCTTAGGATAACCGCCGCTTGCCATTACTACACAAGCAGCATTTTCATTTTTCCAGTTAACTGTAAGTTCACCAAGACGTTCTTCTTCAATAGCTTCAATAATATCAACAAAATCAGTGTCTAAAAGAGGAAGTACAACCTGGGTTTCAGGGTCACCAAAACGACAATTATATTCAATAACCTTAGGTCCATTTGGTGTAAGCATAAGACCAAAATACAGACAGCCTTTAAATGGACGGCCTTCTTTTTGCATTGCATCAATGGTAGGCAGGAATATTGTTTCCATGCACTCATTTGCAATTTCATCTGTATAATAAGGATTAGGTGCAACTGTACCCATTCCTCCGGTATTAAGTCCCTGGTCACCGTCCAAAGCACGTTTATGATCCATTGATGAGATCATAGGCTTTATAGATTTTCCATCTGTAAAACAAAGAACAGATACTTCAGGACCTGTAAGAAATTCTTCAACTACTACTTGAGAACCGCTTTCACCGAAAATCTTATCTTCCATTATTTCAGCAACAGCTGCTTTTGCTTCATCATAATTCTGTGCAATAATAACACCTTTTCCAAGTGCAAGACCATCAGCCTTGATGACTGTAGGATATGTGTTTTCATTTGAAATATAATCCAAAACCTTTTCAGGCTGATTAAATACAGCATACTTAGCAGTAGGAATATTATACTTCTGCATAAGATTCTTTGAGAACACCTTACTGCCTTCAATTATAGCAGCAGCCTTATTTGGACCGAATGTGCGAAATCCTGCATTCTGCATAACATCGACCATTCCTGCAACAAGCGGATCATCCGGTGCTACAAATACAAGGTCAACTTCCAATTTTTTTGCCAAAGCCAGCATTCCGTCTATGTCAGTAGCTTTAACAGAAAAACATTCAGCATATTTAGAAATACCGCCATTACCCGGTGCACAATAAAGCTTTGATACTTTTTTGCTTTCAGCAAGCTTCATAATAATTGCGTGTTCACGTCCGCCGCCGCCAACAACTAATATTTTCATTATTAGTCCTCCAAATAAATCAATGATGGAACAGACGAATGCCTGTAAATGCCATTGCCATATTATACTTATTGCAAGTCATTATAACATGGTCGTCACGAATAGAACCGCCCGGCTCGGCAATATATTTTACGCCGCTCTTGTATGCTCTTTCAATATTATCGCCAAATGGGAAAAATGCATCTGAACCAAGACATACATCAGTATTCTTAGCAAGCCATTCCTTCTGTTCTTCCTTTGTAAATACTTCTGGCTTTACCTTGAATGTATTTTCCCAAGCGCCGTCTGCCAAAACATCCATATATTCATCAGATATATATACATCAATTGCATTATCTCTGTCCGGTCTGCGAATATCATCTTTAAATTGCAGTCCCATTACCTTTGGATGCTGACGAAGCCACCAAATATCAGCCTTATTGCCCGCAAGACGTGTACAGTGAATTCTTGATTGCTGACCAGCACCGATTCCGATAGCCTGTCCGTCCTTTACATAGCATACTGAATTTGACTGAGTATATTTAAGTGTTATAAGAGAAATGATCAGATCACGCTTTTTATCATCAGGAATGTCTTTGTTATCAGTAACGATATTTGCAAGAAGATCATTGTCGATCTTGAGTTCGTTTCTGCCCTGTTCAAATGTTACGCCGAACACCTGTTTACGCTCAATTTCAGAAGGAACATAATTTTCATCTATTTCAATAATATTATATGTTCCCTTACGCTTTGATTTTAAAATTTCCAATGCTTTAGGATCATAACCAGGGGCTATGATGCCATCAGAAACTTCACGCTGGATCATCTTTGCTGTAGGTACGTCACATACATCTGACAGAGCTATAAAGTCACCATAGGAAGACATTCTGTCTGCACCTCTTGCTCTTGCATATGCACAAGCAAGTGGTGAAAGTTCGCCTAAATCATCAACAAAATAGATTTTTTTAAGTGTATCGGAAAGAGGTGCGCCAACTGCTGCACCTGCCGGCGACACGTGCTTAAATGATGTAGCAGCACACATACCTGTAGCAGCCTTCAGCTCACGTACAAGCTGCCAACCATTAAATGCATCGAGCAAATTTATATAACCTGGCTTGCCATTCAGAACTGTGATAGGCAGTTCGGAGTCATCTGCCATATAAACTCTTGATGGTTTCTGATTTGGATTGCAGCCATATTTAAGCAGCATTTCATTTGCCATTTTAATATCCTCCCACTTAGCAATTCTTATTTATTATTCTTGTATCTGCCTTGCCTGTTTCAATATCGATAAAACGTACAAAGAGAGATACTTTATTGTCTTCATTAAGATTGTTCCAAAGCTTAGATGCGAAAGCATCAATATCGCCTGTAATTCTAATTTTTTCCGGTTCGCCCTCAAAACTTGGCAGCGGATTTCCATCACCCTGATAAGTGTGAATAAAATGTCCGATACCGTCAATTGGGCAGTCATATGAAAAAGTAAATCTATGACAAGCAGTCGGGTCACCTTCTGCACTTTTGAGAATAGAAAGAGAATATGAAAAACCATCTTCCAGCTCAATAATGCCTGAAATACGAGGTGTAAAATTAGGCTCATCAGGCTCAAACTTGCGAAGTCTGAGTGACTGTTCAAATGTTTTGCCAGCCTTCATCTGTTCATAAACTGTATCCGTCTGGTCGCCATTTGTAACAATAGTTGTTTTTCCAAGCACTCTTACAGGTGCATAGATTATAAGACTTGGGTCAACAAGTTTTGCAGGATCAAATGCCTGTGTACGGATACCTTCTCCGTCTTCTACAAACACTCTGTTTCTACTGTTTTCGCTTCTGCCCATAATAAAATAAGCAGATACTGCGTAACGTCCGCATTCAGATTTTCCCAGAATGATTCCTCTTCCTGGATAAGAATTGCTCTTAAGCTCATTGCTTATACATTTTATTTCCATGAGGTTTTCCTCCGTTATTCAAGAATATATGCTTTGCCGTTTTCTACTTTGATTTTATCGGCACAAAAAAGTTCTGTTACCTTTGGAAGAATTTTCCATTCAGCTTGTTCCATGATTCTTTTTTGAAGAGTTTCAGGTGTATCATCATCAAGAACAGCTACAGGCATCTGCATTATAATAGGTCCTCCATCAGCTATTTCATTTACAAAATGAACTGTAGCTCCGGATACTTTCACACCTCTTGCAAGTGCATATTTATGGACACGAAGTCCATAAAATCCTTCTCCACAAAAGGCCGGAATAAGTGATGGATGAACATTTACAATTCGATTTTCATAAGCTTTTATAAGCTTTTCACCTAAAATAATCATAAATCCGGCAAGTACTATAAGATCTGCTTTCTCTTCTTTAAGCACATCAAGAAGTGCATCAGTGTAGCTGTCAGCTGAAGAATAATCTTTTCTCACCACTATGCGTGATGGTATTCCTGCTGTCTTTGCACGCTCAATGGCATATGCACCATTTTTTGATGATATAACGCAAGTTATTTTACCGCTCTTTATTTCACCACGCTTTTCAGCATCAATAAGTGCCTGAAGATTTGTTCCTCCGCCGGATACAAGTACAACAATATTTTTCATTATATCAGCACCTGCTCTTATTTAAGGATTACGCCTTCTGTGGACTCAACAAGCTCACCAAGGATATATGCCTCTTCGCCAGATTCATTTAAAATTCTTACAGCCTTATCAGCCTCTTCCTGTGGTACACTTACTATCATTCCTACACCCATATTAAATGTATTGAACATATCATGCTCCGGAATTTGTCCTGTTTTTGCAATAAGGTCAAATATAGGCAGTACCTGTACATTACGCTTTTCAATATAAGCTGCAAGATTCTTAGGAAGCGATCTTGGAATATTTTCATAAAATCCGCCGCCTGTAATATGAGCTATAGATTTTACATTGACCTGCTTAAGAAGTGAGAGAATTGGTTTTACATAAATCTTTGTAGGTGTAAGCAGACAAGAACCAAGTGTTGTTCCAAGATCCGGTGAATGTCTTGCAAGGTTCTGTTCGTTAATTGTAAATACTTTACGAACAAGTGAGAAACCATTTGAATGTACGCCGCTTGACTTCAATGCAATAAGAACATCGCCTGCTTTTTGAGTGTCTGGATTCAAAACCTTATTTTTATCCACAACACCAACTGCAAAACCTGCAACATCATATTCATCTACAGGGTAGAAACCAGGCATTTCAGCTGTTTCTCCGCCTACTAATGCACAGCCGGACTGTACACAGCCATCAGCGATACCTGATACAATAGAAGCTACTTTTTCAGGAACATTCTTTCCAAGAGCAATATAATCAAGAAAGAACTGAGGCTTAGCTCCACAGCATATAATGTCATTTACACACATAGCTACACAGTCAATACCAATAGTATCGTGCTTATCCATTAAAAATGCAATTTTAAGCTTTGTTCCTACACCGTCAGTACCTGAAACCAGTACCGGCTTTTCGATGTCTGTTAAATCAAGTTCAAACAGACCTCCAAATCCGCCAATACCTGTAAGTACACCTGATGTCATTGTTCTTGCAATATGTTCTTTCATAAGAGATACTGCTTTATAACCAGCTGTTACATCTACGCCAGCCTTTTTATAGCTTTCAGAATAGCTTTCCATTTAAACCTCCATGGTTGTTTATTTATCGGTTGATTTACTTATATATATTGATTTACTTATATATAATTATATAAAATTTTCATTTGCTCTTTTATTAGAATATAAAAGAGAATTTATAATTATATTTTACTTGAAAAATGCACTTATTCATTGCCTGTCCAACAATAAGTACAAAGCTCACATTCCGGCTTGCCTATTGCCTTTACAATGCCGTCAAGAGATTGAAACTCAAGTGATGTAAGTTTGAGTCTTCTGCATATATCATCTCTTAATATTTTTCCACGCTCTGTAGATGAATCTGCATATTCATTGATATATTTCAAACCTTCTATTCCCTCATGTTCATCTATTATTTGTCTTGCAATAAGTTCAAGCTCAGATGTGCTTCTTGAGAAATTGAGATATTTGCAGCCATACATAATTGGTGGACAAGCAGAACGCATGTGTACTTCCTTTGCACCGTTTTCGTACAGAAACTCTACTGTTTCACGCATTTGCGTACCTCGTACAATGCTGTCATCTACAAACAAAAGCTTTTTTCCTCTGATAAGCTCCGGAACAGGAAGGAGCTTCATCTTAGCAACTTTATTTCTCATTGACTGATTTGTCGGCATAAAGCTTCTTGACCATGTGGGAGTGTACTTGATAAATGGTCTTGCAAATGGAATACCGCTTTTATTTGCATATCCTATTGCATGAGGAACACCTGAATCAGGAACACCGCAAACATAATCAACATCAGGAAGTTTTCCGTTTTTCATATCATACTCAGCCATTATTTCGCCGTTTTTAGTACGCATCATTTCAACGTTTATACCTTCATAGCAAGCATTAGGATAACCATAATATGTCCAAAGAAATGCACATATTTTATTGCATGAACTTCCCTTGTCAAGAATTTTTATTTCATCTTTTGTAAGCTTTACTATTTCACCAGGACTTAATTCATACTCAGTTTCAAAACCAAGCTTCTGGTAAGAAAATGATTCAAATGCAAAACAATATCCATCTGAACGCTTTCCAATTAAAATAGGCAGTCTGCCATATTTATCCCTTGCAAGAATTATAGAATCTTCTGTCATTATCGCAAGCGACACAGTACCTTCTATTTTGTCCTGAGCATATTTTATGCCTTCTGTAAATGTACTTTTCTGTGCAATGAGAGCTGCTATAAGTCCACATGAATTTATACTGCCGCTGCTCATTGTTTCAAAATTCTGACAACCATTTTCAAGAAGTTCGTCAGACAACTCTTTAGCATTTGTTATAATTCCAATAGAACATATTGCATATAGACCAAGCTTGGAGCGAACCATTATCGGCTGAGGATCGGTATCGCTTATACAGCCTATGCATATAGATCCACGCATATTTTCAATGTCTTTTTCAAATTTAGTACGAAAAGGAGAATTTTCAATGCTGTGAATATTTCTTTGAAAACCAAGCTCTGATGAATATGATGTCATTCCACCTCTTCTTGTTCCTAAATGAGAATGAAAGTCAGTTCCAAAAAACACATCGGAAATGCAATCATTTGACGAAACTGCACCAAAAAATCCACCCATAGTAATTATTCTCCAAATATTCTTCTCATTACTTCTTGATAAGCTTCTTCTGTACCGCCCATATCTCTGCGGAAACGATCCTTATCAAGTTTTTCATTTGTATTTACGTCCCAAAGACGGCAAGTATCAGGAGAAATTTCATCGGCAAGAATAATTGTTCCATCAGAGAGTTTGCCGAATTCGATCTTGAAATCAATAAGCTTAATACCAATGTTCAAGAAGAACTTCTTAAGGAATTCATTTACCTTTCTGGTATAATTCTTTATTATATCAATTTCTTCCTGTGTTGCAAGACCAAGTGCCAATGCATAATCATCATTGATAAATGGATCGCCAAGATCATCGTTCTTATAGCTGAATTCAACAATTGGACAAAGCAGATCTTTACCTTCTTCAACGCCCATTCTCTTAGAAAAACTTCCTGCTGCAACATTACGTACAATAACTTCAAGCGGAACTATCTCCACCTGCTTTACAGCAGTTTCACGATCTGACAACTCTTCAACGAGATGTGTAGGAACGCCCTCTTTTTCAAGCTGCTTCATGAGATAATTTGCCATCTTGTTATTGATAACACCCTTGCCCATGATTGTACCTTTTTTCTCGCCGTTAAAAGCTGTTGCATCGTCCTTGTAATCAACAATTACAACACCTGGTACATTTGTAGTGAAAACTTTCTTTGCCTTTCCTTCGTAGAGCTGCTCTACCTTCTCATAATTTGCCATTGTAATATCCTCCATGCTTTTATTTATTTGATTTTAAAAACTTTTTTATTTCAGGTTTTCCTGAAGTTTTTTATCTTTAGCAATTACGCCTTCTTCCATATCCTTCTTCTTGGCTGCAAGTTTTTCTGCCAAAGAATCATCAGATACAGCAAGCATTTGTACTGCCAAAATAGCAGCATTGGCCGCACCATCTATAGCAACTGTAGCTACAGGGATTCCTGTAGGCATTTGAACGGTGGCCAGAAGTGCATCAAGTCCATCAAGAGTGCTTGATTTTATAGGAATACCTATTACTGGAAGTGTTGTGTGTCCAGCAATAACACCTGCAAGATGAGCTGCCTTTCCTGCTGCTGCTATGATAACACCAAAACCATTTTCTTTAGCATTACCAGCAAAATCTGCAACAAGCTTTGGTGAACGATGAGCTGACATAACATGAGCTTCATATGGAACACCATAATTTTCAAGCTCTGCAAATGCCGCTTTAACTATTGGCAAGTCACTGTCACTGCCCATAATAATTGCAACTTTTTTTGACATATTACCCTCTTTTCTTCGCACTGTAGTACGATTATATTATTATAATTATTTTATATTTTATAACATATTATAAATTATCACTTATAAAAGCATCATTTATCAGCCATTCACCGGTTTTATTTTTCTTAAAGCTGATAAACAGCGGGACAGTTTGTAATTCGTTCTCATTCTCAAATGGTATGAGTAATTCTATTCTAAAATAAAGGACATTTTTCTCATTGCTGTCAACTGTATAAAAATAAGCATTATCCGAAATTTTGCCCTTCCATAAATGTTCATGTTCCACTAACAGACTTATTTCACTTAAGGCATCTACATATGTTATTTCCGGTAAATGTTCTGTTTTATTTCTTCTAAAAGCATCAAGAAATAATATAACCTTATCTCCCATATCTTCCCACTGCTTACTTTCCATAAATGACAAAACATCTTCATCATCAACTGAAAGTTCAAGCTTTATAGGTCTTTTGCTTCTTGGCATCTCCGCCTTTATAAGCACGACCTCATCGCCTTGATCATATGTGAATTTATCTTCTCCTCTTGTTATGCAAAGATTATTATCATCAACAATATAACTGTCAGCACTAAAGGGAAAAAGAAGTTCAAAGTTATTTCCATAGAACAAATATTCACCTGTATCATCAATTTTTGCTGAATACACATAATCACTAAGCTGTTTTATTTCACTATATACAAACGGAACTATTATATCACCCTTACAATCTATTACGCCATAAAGTGAATTACTGCGTACAATGATTTTCGCCATAAAAAAATCACTGCATATTTGAGTAAGTTCTGTCCATTCAGGCTCTAAAATAACAGCACCGCTTGAATCTCTTAATCCAAACAATCCGCTTTTGTCTTTGAAAACATAAGCAGAAGACTGGTCGCTCCCTGCTTTAGATGAAGAATAATTATAAGGTGTACTTTCAACATCTTTTCCAACATTTATATAGAACATAATGATAGCCGTTCCAATGGATATAAGAACTATCATTAGAAATATCATTATAATCCTTGAATGTCTATTCATCAATCTTTATAGCTCTGGCTGAGATCATTTTGATTTTTATGTGCATCTTCTTCAGTTTCATGAATTAAATAAATAGGTCTTTTCTTTGACTCCAAATAAGTTTTTGAAAGATACTGACCAAGTATACCTATGCAAAACAGCTGTAATCCACCCATCATCAGTATAATGCATATTGTAGTAGTATATCCCTGTACAGGATCGCCAAACGCAAGCCATTTTATAACAGTCACAATTATCATTATAAGTGATATGATAAAACTAAGTATTCCAAGAAATGATGAGATTGCAAGCGGTGCTGTAGAAAATGCGAATATACCTTCCAAAGAATATTTAAACAATGATTTGAACGACCATGTTGTATTGCCGGCTGCACGTTCAACATTTTCATAAGGTATATATTTTGTTCTAAAGCCTACCCAACTGAATATTCCTTTTGAAAAACGATTGTACTCTTTCATAGAAAGAATAGCATCCACCATTTTTCTTGTCATAAAACGAAAATCCTGGGCACCGTCAACTATTTCTGTTTGGGAAATTTTATTCATGATCTTATAGAACTGTCTTGAAAACCATGAACGAATTTTAGATTCACCTTTACGGCTTACTCTTCTTGTAGTTGCACAATCATATTCGCCGCTTAAAACGTATTCATACATCTGAGGGATAAATGCCGGAGGATGCTGTAAATCTGCATCCATTATAACTACATAATCCCCTTTTGCATTTTGCAATCCTGCATACATTCCCGCTTCTTTGCCAAAGTTTCTTGAAAAAGAAATATATCTTACGCACTTATCTTTTAATGCAAGCTCTCTTAGTTCGTTTAATGTATTATCTTTTGAACCATCATTTATAAATAAAAGCTCAAATTCAGTATCCGGATGCTTGTCTTTTATTTGTGCCATAACTTTATTTATTTCTTTGTAAAACAAAGGAAGAACTTCTTGTTCATTATAGCACGGCACTACTATTGATATAAGCTGCATAGCATTTGCCCTCGCTTTATACTATTTATTATATTATTACAATATACAGTCACATTTTTACATTTATCTGACTGCACCATTCACAATCTATATTATAACATATCTTTTTTGGCTTTACAAGTCATTTTAGAAAAAATCTGCCGGATTTTCATCATTTACAGCTAAAACTTTTACAGAATCCTTAAAATCGCTGACCAGAACACCTTCCACACAAGCACCGCTTACAAAACCAAGCATACTGGGGTAAATGTCTTCATTGAGATAAAAACTTGAAACTCCGTTTTCAGTACGCACTCCTGCATCGTATACATAATCCGCATAAAAGAATCTTATAAGGACATTTTCCCCTCTTTTTTTTCTCATAAATGCAATTATATCTGACATTTTAACATCTACAGGCTCAAAATCATAAACATCAAATGGTCCCACTATAGACAACTTCCTTTCTGAACTTTTCAATTATTAAATTTTATCATAATTTGATATTATCATCAAACGAATCTATTATATCACATTATTCCTGTAATTGCAAGAAATGGTTTTTATGCTTTTTTATATAATTAAATATAAATTTAAAATATTTATCAAAATGAAAACAATTGCTAATATTATTAAACTTTTCTATAAATTATTGACAAAATATATGAAGCAATGATATAATTAGTAATATTGTGCCAAAACAGCAAAATTTAAATCAAATGAAAGGGATGAATAAAAAATGGAAAAATTCAGTGAATTTCTAACATCAGTAGATGATTTTGTATGGGGTATACCTCTTATAGTACTCATTATGACGTGTGGAATCATTCTAACGATCAGAGGAAGAGGGCTTCAGTTTAGACATCTTGGCAAAGCACTTAAATTCATGGTTAAAAATGAAAATGACGGCGATGGAGAAGTATCCAGTTTTGCAGCACTTTGTACTGCTTTATCTGCTACTATCGGCACAGGCAATATCGTAGGTGTGGCAACCGCTATTGCAGCAGGCGGTACGGGGGCACTTTTCTGGATGATCATTGCGGCATTGTTAGGTATGGCCACTAAATATACTGAGGGATTTCTCGCAATAAAATATCGAAAAGTAGATTCTGAAGGACATTATTTAGGAGGTCCGTTCTATTATATAGAAAATGGAATGGGCAAAAATTTTAAATGGCTTGCAAAATTATTTGCAATTTTCGGAGTATTTGTAGGGATGTTTGGTATTGGTACTTTTACTCAAATAAACGGAATCACTTCTGCTGTAAATAATTTTTTCACATCAGATATAGCTTTTACAATTGGTGGTGAATATGAAATATCATGGGCTACAATTATTGCAGGTCTTATTGTAACGATTTTTGCAGCACTCGTTATAATAGGAGGTATAAAACGTATATCAAAAGTATCTGAAATTATAGTACCATTTATGGCAGTACTTTACATATTATTTGCACTGCTGCTTATTATTATGAATATCACAAAAATTCCAAGTGCTGTATCAACAATTATAAAAAGTGCATTTGGACTTGACGCTGTCGCAGGCGGTGCTCTTGGTTCTATGATGATAGCAATGCAAAAGGGTGTTGCAAGAGGTATTTTCTCAAACGAAGCTGGTCTTGGTTCAGCACCTATAGCTGCTGCTGCCGCTCAGACAAAAGAACCTGTACGTCAGGGCTTGGTTACAATGACTGGTACATTTATTGACACTGTTGTAGTTTGTACAATGACTGGTCTTTCAATCGTTATTTCCGGAGCTTATCTTAATCCCGAACTTGAAGGCGTTGAGATAACTACTGCCGCATTTCAAAGCGGACTTCCATTCCCATCTCAAGTCACAGCATTTATTCTGATGATATGTCTTATATTCTTTGCATTTACAACTATATTAGGATGGAGCTATTATTCAGAAAGATGTCTTGCATACCTTACAGGTTCTAAAAGATCAGTTACCATTGTTTTCAGGTGGCTCTATATTCTGGCTATATTTATCGGACCTTATCTTACTGTTTCTGCTGTATGGACTATAGCAGATATATTCAACGGACTTATGGCGCTTCCTAATATAATTGCTCTTATAGTTCTTTCAGGCGTTATGGCAAAAGATTCAAAAGCATATTTTAAGAAAAATAAACTCGGTGCAAATATTGAATAAAATTAAATTATTAAATTCGAGCTGTTGCAACTCAAATCTCTGCAACAGCTCCTTTTATAACAAATTGAAAAAGCCTATAAATTCTGTTGACATTTCTTCGTTATATATGTATAATAATAAATATAAAATGCATTATAATAAATATTATTATGAAAGGATTATAAAAATGAAAAACAAAAAAACTTTTAAAAAATGCCTTGCCGCTTCAATAAGCTGCGTAATGGCATTGGGAACTGCTTCAACTGTTCCCATGAAAACATCTGCTGCTGATGTAGAGATAAACTTTGCTAAAGCTTTGCAGTATTCAATGTATATGTACGATGCAAATATGTGCGGTACTGACGTAAACGAAAATTGTGAGTATACATGGCGTGGTGATTGTCATACTTATGATTCTCAAGTGCCTATGAACAGCACTGCAACTAATCTTAGCGACAGCTTTATTAGTCAAAATAAAGCTATTCTCGATCCAGACGGTGATGGATACATAGATGTTGCAGGTGGATTCCATGATGCCGGTGACCATGTAAAATTTGGTATGCCGGAGAATTATTCTGCTTCTACTGTTGGCTGGGGTTATTATGAATTCCGTGATTCTTATGTATCACTCGGTCTGCAAGATCACATTGAAACAATTTTGCGATATTTTAATGATTATCTAATGAAATGCACATTCCTTGATTCAAACGGTCAAGTTATTGCTCACTGCTATCAGGTAGGCGATGGAGATATTGATCACTCTTTCTGGAATGCTCCCGAAATAGATGACATGAGCAGACCTGCATTCTTTCTTACTAAAGATAAGCCACAGACAGATTATGTAGTATCTGCCGCAGCTTCTTTGGCAATAAACTATTTGAATTTCAAAGATACAGACCCTGAGTATGCAAAGAAATCATTGGACTATGCAAAGGCACTTTTTGATTTTGCTAAAACAAATCCTAAACAGCTGAGTGACAACAGTGATGGTCCAAAAGCTTATTATAATTCTTCTAAATGGGAAGATGACTATTGTTGGGCAGCTGCATGGCTTTATAAAATCACTGAAGATTACAGCTATCTTAAAGAAATTTTCCCATATTATGATTATTATGCAGCACCTTGCTATGTACACTGTTGGAATGACGTTTGGGGTGGAGTTCAATGTGTACTAGGTGAAATAACCAATGAACAATATCCGAAATTCATTGAAGATTACAAAGCTTATGCCGGCAAAAGCCCTTATGAAGAAATGAACTGCTGGGATTCCGTTGCAGAAGCTTGTGATGTATACATGAACGGCAAAATAGGTACTCTTTCACCTAGTGGATATTTTTATCTTAGCACTTGGGGAAGTGCACGTTATAATACTGCTGCTCAGCTTATGGCTCTTGTTTATGATAAATATAATGGCGGCGGAAAACCGGGAAAATATAGTGATTGGGCTAAGTCACAAATGGAATACCTTATGGGTGATAATCCGCTCGGAAGAGCATATATAGTTGGATATAACGAAAATGCTGCTAAATATCCACATCACCGTGCGGCTTCAGGTCTTACAAAATGTGAAGATACCGACAAGCATCGTTATGTTTTGTATGGTGCTCTTGTAGGTGGTCCTGATGCAAATGATCAACATATTGATGAAACTAAAGATTATATTTATAACGAGGTAACTATTGACTATAATGCTGCATTCGTTGGTGCTTGTGCAGGTCTTTATGATTTCTATGGCACTCCTGATATGAAAATCACTCCTGATTTTCCTCCTGCTGTACAAGGTGGCGGAGATGACAATGGGGGTAATGATTTCTGGGTAGATGCTTATGCAGTTGACGACCCTCAGGGTTCTGGTGCAGGTGTAACCAAGCTTGCAATTCAAATGCGTACAAACTCTACTAAACCTAAAACTGATCTTTCCATGCGTTATTACTTCAACATTGATGAAATGGAAAATAAATCTAATATCAGCTTGGTAGAAGGCAAGGAACTCTATGATCAGGCAGAAGTGGAAGCTTCTCCGGCAGATGGTGTAATCTCCGGACCTTATCAGTATGATGCATCATTCGATCCAAATATATATTATGTAGAAGTAAAATGGGACGGATATAAAATTGCAAATTCCAATAAAAAATATCAGTTTACAGTTGGATTTTACTGGGGTGATAAGTGGGATCCTACAAACGACTGGAGTTATCAGGGAATAACAAAATGCGACAGCACTTATAACGATGGCAAAGAAACAAGAACAGATTATATTTGTGTATATTCAGATGGTGTACACGTTGGTGGTATTGAACCAAACGGAAAAAAACCTGATGGTCCGACATCTGACACAACAACTACTACCACAACTACAACTGCAACAACAACGACGACTACTAATACAACCACTACTATAATTACCACTGCAACTAGTGCAAAAACAACTTCTAATACTGAAACAACATCAACTACAACTAGCACAAAAACTTCTACTTCAACTGAAAATCCGAATTTATGTTATGGCGATTTAAATCTTGATAACAACAGATCAATGATAGATCTTATTTACCTTAATAAATATCTTGCCAATATGCTTGAATTTAATGATAAACAGTTTGCACAGGCAGATTGTTTTATTGATGGAAAAGTAAATGGATCAGATTCTACAGCTTTAATGAAATTTGTAGCATTGCAGATAAAAACTCTTCCTGTTACATCTTATTAAAATAAATTACTTAAAATAAACTACGCTCTCATCAATGAATCAATGAAAGGAATAAGTGCATATGAAAATAACATTTATAGGTGCTACTCATGAGGTAACCGGAAGCTGCACATATATTGAAGCAGCAGGTAAAAGGTTCCTTATAGATTTCGGCATGGAACAAGGAAAAAATATTTATGAAAACCAGAAAATTCCATGCACTCCTTCTGAAATAGATTTTGTACTTTTGACTCATGCACATATTGATCACTCAGGATTGCTCCCGCTTTTGTATGCCGGAGGCTTTTTTGGAAAGATTCATACAACAAAAGCAACACATTCACTCTGCAAGATCATGCTTAAAGATAGTGCACATATACAAGAATTTGAAGCCGAATGGCGTAATAGAAAGGCAAAACGCAGCGGCAAAGAAGCATATGTTCCTTTATACACTATGAATGAAGCTATGGGAGCTATAGAATGTTTTGCACCTCATAATTACAATGAACGCTTTACCATAAGTGACGGCATTGATGCAAGATTTATAGATGCCGGTCACCTTCTTGGTTCATCAAGTATCGAACTGTGGCTTACTGAAAATGGTGTAACGAAAAAATTGCTGTTTTCAGGAGATATTGGCAACAGTAATCAACCTCTTATCAAAGATCCTCAATATGCTGAATCTGCTGATTACGTTATTACGGAATCAACATACGGCAACAGAATTCACGAAAAGCAAAAAGATATGATACAGCCGCTTGCAAAAATTCTTCTTAATACTTTTAGAAGAGGCGGCAATGTGGTTATACCGGCATTTGCAGTTGGAAGAACTCAGGAGATGCTCTATTATTTTAAACAAATGAAAGATGCCGGAATGCTTGAAGAATTTCAAAATGTTCCAATATATGTAGACAGTCCTCTTGCAATTGAAGCAACTGAAATATTTATAAAAAATAAAGAAAACTGTTTCGATGAAGAAGCTATGGAATATGTTAATCGTGGCGAAAATCCTATTGGCGTACGAGGTCTTATAACTGCTGTTACAACAGATGCCTCTCGTGCAATAAATTTTGACAACAGACCTAAAATAATCATTTCAGCAAGCGGAATGTGTGATGCTGGAAGAATCAAGCATCATCTAAAACATAATCTTTGGAATCCTGCAAATACTGTATTATTTGTAGGTTATCAGGCTGAAGGTTCTCTTGGCAGAAAAATTATAGAAGGTGCTGATCATGTCACGCTTTTCGGTGAATATGTAAAAATCGAAGCTGATATAATTTCTTTGCCCGGAATGAGTGGTCATGCAGATAAAAATGGTCTTGTCAGATGGGTAGAAAACATTAAAGAAAAACCTAAGAAGGTTTTCGTTATACATGGAGAAAGTTCATCTGCGGAAAGCTTTACAGAACTTTTAAAGGTAGAATACGGATACGATGCTGTTGCACCTTATAGTGGTGCGGAATTTGATCTTATAACAGAAAAGTATACGGCAGCTGAACCTATATTTATCCCTAAAGCTGACGGACATAAACCAAGTGCTGCATATGACAGGCTTAACGTTGCTCTTGACAGAATATCAGCATTAGTAAAAAGCAGTCGCTCACTTTCAAATAAAGAGCTGGCAAAAATGGCAGATCAGCTTTCAGAACTTTGTTCTAAATGGGAAAAATAATGAATTTCTTACAAAATAAAAGAAAATTTTATGTTTATGTACCATAATTTTTTCTTATTCCCTACTTGCATTTTTTTAAATAATATTGTATAATTTAAATATAGTAAACGGGAGCTTGTTATACAGGCTGAGAGGAAGGTGTACCTTCGACCGATAACCTGATTCGGATAATGCCGACGTAGGGACGCTTTGTTTATTTGTATTATACTTATGCCGTCCTGTAATTTCTTGCAGGACGGCTTTTTGTTTTCTTAAAATGAGAAAGGAGCTTTTATGGTAAAGATAAATGGCAAACCCGAAGATATAGCTGAAAAAAAGCTTTCAGAATATCTAATCGAAAACGGATATAATCTTAAAAGAATTGCTGTTGAAATTTGCGGCGATATAGTACCTAAAACTATGTATGCAGAAACTATTATTAAAGACGGAGATATTATTGAAGTGGTAAGCTTTGTAGGAGGAGGCTGATAATATGAATATTCCTACTGAAAACGAAATGAAAAATGCCATTGCAGAACGCTGTGGTATAGAATGTCAAAAAAAGTTTTCATCAGCTACTGTGGCAATATGCGGTCTTGGCGGTCTTGGTTCAAATATTGCAGTATCGCTTGCAAGAGCCGGAGTTGGCAAACTTATACTTATTGATTTTGACTGCGTTGATATTTCAAATTTGAACAGACAACAATATAAAGCCTCTCAAATAGGTATTAAAAAAACAATGGCTCTATATTTTAATTTAAAAGAAATCGCACCATATATAGATATAAGATCGCATGATGTATTCTTAACGGCTGAAAATGCAGAGGAATATTTAAATGATGCTGATATAATATGTGAAGCATTTGACAATGCTGAAAGCAAAGCGGAACTCGTAAATACTGTACTTGAAAAAATGCCTGAAAAGTACATTGTAGCAGCTTCAGGAATGGCAGGCATGGGAAGTGCAAACAGCATAACAACAAGAAAAATAACAAAAAAGTTTTATATATCCGGCGATAGTGTAAGCGATGTAGAAACCGAAGGCTGTTTGTTTTCATCACGTGTTATGCTCTGTGCAGCTCATGAAGCTCATATGGTTCTAAGGATACTTTCAGGAGAATATGATGAATAATAGCAAAGAAAGAAGGATCTTTATATATGAATAACGATAAACTCGTAATAGGCGGACATGAATTCAATTCAAGATTTATTTTAGGTTCAGGAAAATATTCTCTGAAACTTATTGACGCTGCGGTAAAAGATGCAGGTGCAGAAATAATTACACTTGCCGTAAGACGTGCTAATACAAAAGACAGGGAAAATATTCTTGATTACATTCCAAAAGGAATAACACTTCTTCCCAATACAAGCGGTGCAAGAAATGCTGAAGAAGCCGTTAGAATCGCAAGACTTGCAAGAGAACTCGGATGCGGCGACTTTGTTAAAATAGAAATAATGCGTGATTCTAAATATCTTCTTCCGGATAATAACGAAACTATAAAAGCAACCGAGATACTTGCAAACGAAGGATTTATAGTTATGCCTTATATGTATCCAGACCTGTATGCAGCTCGTGACCTTGTAAATGCCGGTGCCGCAGCTGTAATGCCCCTTGCTTCTCCTATTGGTTCAAATAAAGGTCTTGCCACTAAGGATTTTTTACAGATTCTTATTGATGAAATAGAACTGCCTATAATTGTTGACGCTGGAATTGGCAAACCATCAGAAGCTTGCAGAGCAATGGAAATGGGTGCTGCCGCTATTATGGCAAATACTGCTCTTGCTACTGCCGGTGATCTTACCATGATGGCATCTGCATTCAGACTTGCAATCGAAGCCGGAAGACATGCATATCTGTCGGGTCTTGGAAGAGTCATCACACGTGGCAGCTCATCATCTGACCCTTTAACAGGTTTCCTGCATGATTAAGTTTAAGGAGATATATTTCTATGGAAAATAAATTCTTTATAGATTCAGAGCATCTGTCTGAGTCTGCACTTAATAAAAAACATCTTCTGGAAACCGATCCATCATCAAGAACAAATCACATGGAATATATGTCGGGTATGGAAGAAATCAAATCTGATATAAGAGATAAGGTCATAGGTCATATGGAATCATATGACTATTCAAAATATACTGCCAAAGATGTACGTGCAGCACTTGACCATGAAGGATGTTCTATTGATGATTTCAAAGCACTTTTATCCCCTGCTGCCGAACCTTTTATTGAAGAGCTTGCTCAAAAGGCACGTTTAATAACAAGCCGTCATTTTGGAAATACAGTTTACCTTTTTACACCTTTGTATATAGCAAATTACTGCGAAAATTACTGCGTGTACTGCGGATTCAACTGCTATAATCATATAAACCGTATGAAACTTTCACATGAACAAATAGAACATGAAATGCAGGTTATTGCAAACAGCGGAATGGAAGAAATACTTATTCTGACAGGTGAAAGCCGTTTTAAAAGCAATTTAGAATATATCGGTGATGCCTGTCGTCTTGCAAGAAAATATTTCCGCATGGTCGGACTTGAAATATATCCTGTAAATACTGAAGAATACCGTTATTTACACGAATGCGGTGCAGATTATGTAACTGTATTTCAGGAAACATACGATAAAGATAAATATGAAACACTTCATCTGCTTGGTCATAAACGTGTATATCCATATCGTTTTGACGCTCAAGAAAGAGCATTGATGGGCGGTATGCGAGGTGTTGCATTTTCAGCATTGCTTGGACTTTCTGACTTTAGAAGTGACGCTCTTGCAACTGCTCTTCATGTATACTATTTGCAGAAAAAATATCCCCATGCTGAAATGTCGCTATCCTGCCCAAGACTAAGACCTATAATAAATAATGATAAGATAAATCCGCTTGATGTACATGAAAAACAACTTTGTCAGATAATATGTGCATACAGAATATTTTTGCCTTTTGCCGGCATTACTGTTTCATCACGTGAAAGTGCTGAGTTTAGAAATGGAATTGTAAAAATTGCGGCGACTAAAATTTCAGCCGGTGTGTCAACAGGTATAGGTGACCACGAATATAAGTACAACGGAAAAGATAATGGTGAAACTCACGGCGATGAACAATTTGAAATAGATGACAATCGTAATTTGGATAAAATGTATGAAGATATATCAAACGAAGGCTTGCAGCCAGTATTGAATGATTATCTTTATCTATAAATAAGGAATACTGAAATGAAAAATATTGATACTACAATGTACTTTATAACAGACAGCACTGGGCTTGACGAATCAGACTTTCTTTGCAAAATTGAAGCTGCTTTAAAAGGCGGTGTGACTATTATTCAACTTAGAGAAAAGGACAAGACTACAAGGGAATATATAGACATTGCAGAGAAGGTCCATGCAATTACAAAAAAATATAATGTACCGCTCATAATAGATGATCGTGTTGATGTTGCTTTAGCGATTGATGCCGAAGGCGTTCATGTAGGGCAGTCGGATATGCCTGTAAAAACTGCAAGGACTCTTTTGGGCAATGATAAAATAATTGGTGCTACTACAAAAACTGTACCGCAAGCAATTGAAGCATATAATCAAGGAGCTGATTATCTTGGAGTTGGTGCGATTTATCCAACTACTACAAAGGTAAAAACTATTATTACATCTGTAGAAACATTATCAGCTATTACAAAAGCTGTTCCAATTAAGGTAAACGCAATAGGCGGACTGAATAAATATAATATAAATATTCTAAAAGGAATAGATATTGACGGAATATGTGTCGTTTCTGCCATAATGAAATCATCCGATCCTAAAAAAGCTTCTATGGAATTAAAAAAAGCATTCCTTGAGCTGAAAGGAGAAAATTGATGAAAACAGTTCTCTCTATTGCAGGAAGTGATTCTTCAGGTGGAGCAGGAATTCAGGCGGATATAAAAACACTTACTATGAACGGTGTTTATGCAATGACAGCTGTAACCGTACTTACAGCACAAAATACTGTCGGTGTATATGATATTTTAGAATCATCGCCTGAATTTTTGAAAAAAGAAATAGATACAGTATTCGAGGATATTCCTCCAGATGCTGTAAAAATAGGAATGGTATCTTCACCTTGCCTTATAGAAGTCATCGCCGAAAGGCTTATATATTATAATGCAAAAAATATAGTAACAGATACTGTTATGGTTTCAACAAGCGGAAAACCTCTTTTAAAACCAGAAGCTATAGATATTATGAAAGAAAAGCTTTTGCCGCTGTCTGATGTAATTACGCCCAATATACCGGAAGCAGAAATATTATCAGGCATTTCTATAAAAAATAAATATGATATGGAAAAAGCTGCTGCTTTTATGGCAGATAAGTTTAATACAGCTGTTTTGCTAAAAGGCGGTCATAACTGCGACAATGCTGATGATCTGCTTTATTACAATGGAAAAACAAAATGGTTTATAGAAGATCGTATAGATAATGAAAACACACACGGAACAGGCTGCACACTGTCAAGTGCGATCGCAGCTAATCTTGCCAAAGGATATAATTTGGAAGATTCTGTATTCAGGGCTAAAAAATATATATCACAGGCACTTGGGTCGATGCTGAATATCGGACATGGAAAAGGCCCTTTGAACCATGCATTTGATTTAACAGGTTATTTTGCGGAAAGGAATTAAAATAATATGAGAAATTATAAAACTCAAATGGAAGCTGCCAAAAAAATGATAATCACACCCGAAATGAAGGCTGTGGCTCTAAAGGAATATCGCACAGAAGAGGAGATCAGAGAACTCGTTGCAAAAGGACAAGTAGCAATTTGTGCAAATAAACTTCACACTTGCCTTGAACCAAACGGTGTTGGTTCTATGCTGCGTACTAAAATAAACGTAAATCTTGGTGTATCAAAAGACTGCAAAGATTATGATGTAGAAATGAAAAAGGTAATGGCTGCTGTAGATATGGGAGCAGAGGCTATAATGGATCTATCCTCTCATGGCAACACCCAGCCGTTTAGAAAAAAGCTTACAAGTGAATGTCCTGCCATGATAGGAACTGTACCTGTATATGACAGCGTTATTCACTATCAAAGAGATCTTGCAACACTTACTGCTAAAGATTTCATCGATGTAGTCAGACTTCATGCTGAAGATGGAGTGGATTTTTTAACACTTCATTGCGGTATTACACGTAAAACAATTGATCAAATAAAGAAACATAAGAGAAAGATGAATATTGTTTCACGTGGCGGTTCACTCGTATTTGCATGGATGAGTATGACCGGAGAAGAAAATCCATTTTACGAATACTTTGATGAAATTTTGGATATATGCCGTGAGTATGATGTAACCATATCACTTGGCGATGCTTGCCGTCCGGGATGTATTGCTGATGCAAGTGACGTTTGCCAGATAGAGGAACTTGTAAGACTTGGCGAACTTACAAAACGTGCATGGGAAAAAGACGTTCAGGTAATGGTTGAAGGTCCAGGACATATGCCTCTTGACCAAATAGCAGCTAATATGAAACTTCAGCAAACAATTTGCATGGGTGCTCCGTTTTATGTTCTTGGCCCTCTTGTAACAGATATTGCTCCGGGCTATGATCATATAACATCAGCTATAGGCGGTGCTGTAGCTGCAAGTGCAGGAGCTGCATTCCTTTGTTATGTTACACCGGCTGAACATCTTGCACTTCCAAATATCGATGATGTTAAGCAAGGAATCATCGCCTCTAAAATAGCAGCTCATGCGGCTGATATAGCAAAGAAAATTCCACACGCAATGGATGTTGATAATGCTATGGCAGATGCCAGAAAAAATTTCGATTGGGAAAAACAATGGGAATGTTCTATAGATCCGGAAACTGCAAAGGCTATACGTGACAGCAGAGCACCTGAACATGAGGACAGCTGTTCTATGTGCGGAAAATTCTGTGCGGTAAGAAGCATGAACAAGGCTTTAAACGGAGAATATATTGATATATTATAAAATAAAAAAGAGGTAAGTTAAATTGTATGATGTAAAGTCACTCAAAGCAGAAGAGTTTATATCCCACGAAGAAATTCTGGATACACTTAAATTTGCAGAGGAAAACAAAGAAAACATTTCACTTATAAGAAAAATCCTTGACAAAGCAAAGCTAAAAAAAGGTCTGTCACATCGTGAAGCCTCTGTTCTGCTTGCTTGCGAAGATAAGGACATTCAAGATGAAATATTCTTGCTGGCTCAAAAAATAAAAGAGTATTATTACGGCAAAAGAATTGTAATGTTTGCACCGCTTTATCTCTCAAATTACTGTATCAATGGCTGTGTATATTGTCCTTATCATAAAAGCAGCAATGGTATTGTAAGAAGAAAATTAACTCAAGATGAAATACGCCGTGAAGTAATCGCCTTGGAAAATATTGGTCATAAGCGAATTGCTATTGAAGCCGGAGAAGACCCTGTTAATAATCCTATAGAATATATTCTTGAATCAATAAAAACTATTTACAGTGTTCATCATAAAAACGGTGATATAAGACGTGTAAATGTAAATATCGCTGCCACTACTGTAGAAAATTATAGAAAACTTCATGATGCCGGAATAGGTACATATATACTTTTTCAGGAAACATATCACAAGGAAAGCTATGAAAAACTTCATCCAACAGGTCCTAAGTCAAATTATGCATATCATACAGAGGCTATGGACAGAGCTATGGAAGGCGGCATTGATGACGTTGGTCTTGGAGTGTTATTTGGACTGGAAAAATATTCCTATGAATTTGCAGGACTTTTAATGCACGCCGAACACCTTGAAGCTGTTCACGGTGTTGGACCGCATACTATAAGTATGCCCAGAATAAGACAAGCTGAAGGAATCGATCCTGATTCTTTCTGCAATGGAATAAGTGATGATATATTTGCAAAAATATGTGCAATTATAAGAATTGCAGTACCATATACAGGTATGATTATTTCTACAAGAGAAAGTCAATCAGTGAGAGAACGTGTACTTAAGCTTGGAATTTCACAGATAAGCGGAGGTTCAAGAACTACAGTTGGCGGTTATGAAACTGAAGAATATGAGGATGACGGCTCGGAACAATTTGATATAATAGACAGAAGAAGTCTTGATGAAGTTGTTCAATGGCTCATTCAACTTGGATATATTCCAAGCTTTTGCACTGCTTGTTATAGAGAAGGACGAACTGGCGACAGGTTTATGTCACTTTGCAAAAGCGGTCAGATAAGCAATTGCTGTCATCCTAATGCACTCATGACCTTAATGGAATATTTAGAAGATTATGCATCATCTGAAACAAAAAATGAAGGCATAAAGCTTATAGAAAAGGAACTTATGAATATTCCTTCTGAAAAGATTCGTAAAATAGCAGGAGAAAACATTGAGAAAATAAAATCCGGCAGCAGGGATTTTAGATTTTAGGAGATAATATATATGAATAATACTCCATCATCTGAAAGAATAAATATATGCCTTTTTGGTGCAGTGAATTCGGGAAAATCAAGCCTTATGAATGCTGTAACTGCTCAAGATGCATCAATTGTATCAGATATAAAAGGAACTACTACCGACCCTGTACGTAAATCTATGGAACTGCTTCCTCTGGGTGCTGTAATGTTTTATGACACCGCCGGATTTGATGACGAATCTTCTGCTGGTGATTTAAGACTTCGCAAAACATATGAAATACTGAGAAGGACTGACATTGCTGTACTTGTTGTAGATATAATATCCGGCATAGGCGGCAGTGACAAAAATATAATAGATGAATTCAATAAACGCAGTATACCATATGTGATAGCATACAATAAAGCTGATTTGTTAAGTCCTCAAGATTTTAAATCAAAGAATAAATACGAATTCAACGAGATAAATGTAAGTGCTAAAACCAACTATGCTATAGATGATTTAAAAAAACTTATATGCAGTGTATATTTGAAAAGTATTGAGAAAAATACACCAATGTACAAAAGCGTTACAGACGGACTTGTAAAACGTGAAAGCATCGTTATTCTTGTAACTCCAATTGACGATTCAGCTCCAAAGGGAAGACTTATCTTGCCGCAGGTACAGACTTTGCGTTCTCTTCTGGATTCATTTGCGATAACTATAACTGTTCAGCCGTCTGAACTTTCCGCTGCTCTAAAAATGCTGAATCGCAAGCCAGATATTGTAATAACAGACAGCCAGGCATTTTCATATGTCAAGGATATTGTTCCTGTTGATGTACCGCTTACATCATTTTCTATTTTAATGGCAAGGTATAAAGGAGTGCTTTCGCAGGCAATAGAGGACATTGAAACTTTAAAATCGCTTAAAGACGGAGATTGTATTCTTATATCTGAAGGCTGTACTCATCACAGACAGTGTGGAGATATTGCAAGAGATAAACTTCCCAAATGGATAGAAAATTTTACAGGCAAAAAACTCCTGTTTGAATTTACATCAGGAGAAACATTTCCTGACAATATAAAAAAATATTCTCTTATAGTACATTGCGGCGGATGTATGCTAAGAAGTCTTGAAGTAGAATACAGAAGAAAATTTGCCAAATCCCAAGGAATACCTTTTACAAACTATGGTATACTCATTGCAGAAGTAAATGGAATATTAGAACGAAGCCATCGTTTATTCAAAAATAAAAAAGTTTGAAAAAATCTATTTACACTTTCTAATGATTGTGGTATAATATATATATAAAAATTCCCGTTCAGGAGGATATATATGGTTACAAATGACGGTACAATTATTAAAATTAAACATGAAGTATTAAGTGAGGTTGCTAAGCTTGTATTTGACGGCAAGTTTGAAGAAGAAAAGGATGAGCTTCCATACAAGCTTATGCCAGGACCTCGTGCAAAATATCGCTGCTGTGTATATAAAGAACGTGAGATCGTAAGACAAAGAATTCGCCTTGCAGAAGGAAAAAATGCAGACGGTGCTGTAAATGATTTGATCGTTCAAGTTGTACGTGCTGCCTGTGAAGAATGCCCTATTTCACGTTATGTTGTAACAGATAACTGCCAAAAATGTATGGGACACGCTTGTCAGCAGGTTTGTAAGTTTAATGCAATTGATATAGGAAGAAACCGTGCACATATTGACCCAGGTAAATGTAAGGAATGCGGAAAATGCGCTCAGGCTTGCCCTTATAATGCTATTGCCGATCTTATAAGACCATGTAAAAAAAGCTGTCCTGTAGGTGCAATTACTATGGACGAATATGGAGTTTGTCAAATTGATGAAACTAAATGCATCGAATGCGGTCAATGTATACATAGCTGTCCTTTTGGAGCATTGAGTTCAAAGGCTAATCTGGTTCAGGTATGCCGTGATCTTGTAGACGGTAAACGTGTAGTTGCAATGATAGCTCCATCATGGGAAGGTCAATTTGGACCTGATATTACAGTTACAAGCTGGAGAAACGTTCTTAAAGAAGCCGGTTTTGATGATTTGATAGAAGTAGCTCTCGGTGGTGATATGACTGCATATTCAGAGGCCAAAGAATGGAGCGAAGCATATAAAAACGGTATAAAGAAAACCACTTCCTGCTGTCCGGCGTTTGTAAATATGATAGAAAAGCACTTCCCTACTCTTAAAGATGCTATGTCTGAAACTGTATCTCCCATGTGCGGTGTTTCCAGAATGCTAAAATCACTTGACCCTGATGTAAAGACTGTATTTATAGGTCCTTGCATTGCTAAAAAAAGTGAGATCAACAGCCATAAAATCAAAGGAAATGTTGATTATGCACTTACGTTCGGTGAAATACGTGCTATTATAAGAGCAAAAGGCTTGACTTTAAAGCCGGCTGAAAATGAACAACAGGACGGAAGTATATTTGGCAAACGATTTGGAAATAACGGTGGCGTTACAGATGCGGTTGTGGAATGTATGAAAGAACAGGGCGTTGAAGAAACTGTAAATGTTTATAAGTGCGATGGCGGTGCTGAATGTAAAAAGGCTCTTACTCTTTTGAAAGTGGGAAGACTGCCTGCTGATTTTGTTGAAGGTATGATCTGCACTGGCGGCTGTGTGGGAGGTCCAAGCCGTCACAGTGACCCTGTAAATATTAAGAAAGACAGAGAAAAACTTCTTTCCGAAGCAGACAGCAGAAATGTCGAAGAAAACCTTAAGCGAACAGGTGCTATTAACATTGATATGAAACGATAAATTAAAAATCTATAAAAACCAAAAGCAAGCAGCTGACTTTTTCAGCTGCTTGCTTTTATTGTATAGAAAATATGTTTTATATTATAATAAAAATACAATATTAAATTAAAATAATAAATTTAAGATGTGCGTGAAATGTCATATGAAAATAAGTTATTAGAATTAAATTGAATAAAAGTCTCTTGACAATATGTCCGAAATCGGATATAATTATAAAATACAATATATAAATATTAAATATGGAGTGTTATAAATGGAAAAATTAAACAGTGAATTAAGACAATATAACTATATGTTGAGTGAAATTGATAATCTGTACCATGAAATTGCAGTCAAATCCGAAATTTCCGACAGTGTTCAATGCATTCTTTATATTGTTTACGATAAGGGAAATCGTTGCTTGCAAAGTGACATTTACAAGCAATCCGGAATTAGCCGTCAAACTGTAAACTCCGCAATAAAACAATTGGAACAGGAAGATATGGTCTATCTGTAAAATGGAAAAGGACGTAATACTATTGTATGTCTGACGGAAAAAGGGCAGAATTTTGCAAAGGAAAAAATCGAACCACTTTACAAAATCGAAAATGAAATCTTTGAAGAATGGACAAAGGAAGAAATAAAAACTTATCTAAATCTTACATTAAGATATCGAGATACATTAAAATCTAAAATTAAGGAGTTGTTTTTATGAACAACAAAAAAATACAAATTCAATTATCCGATCACTTTAATTACAGAAAACTGATCAGCTTTACATTGCCTTCTATAATTATGATGATATTCACTTCGATTTATAGTGTCGTGGATGGATTTTTTGTTTCAAATTTTGCAGGTAAAACACCTTTTACAGCAATAAATCTTATAATGCCTTTTTTGATGATATTAGGTGCTATTGGTTTTATGTTTGGTACAGGCGGAAGTGCGATTATTGCAAAAACTATAGGTGAAGGAAAACGTGAACAAGCTTGTCGTTTCTTTTCTCTATTTATATATATTTCAATTTTTATAGGAATTATAGTTGCCATACTTGGAATTATATTTTTGCGTCCGGTGGCATCTGCCCTTGGTGCTAGGGACGAACTTTTAGAAAATTGTGTACGTTACGGACAAATTATTTTAATCGCACTTCCAGCATTTATGCTACAGTATGAGTTTCAAAGCTTTTTTGTAGCAGCTGGAAAACCAAAGCTTGGACTATGGGTTACAATTATGGCAGGAGTTACAAACATAATTCTGGATGCACTTTTAACAGGTTGGCTTTCACTTGGACTTGAAGGTGCAGCAATTGCTACAGCTGTAAGTCAATGCGTAGGTGGCATTATTCCTGTAATTTATTTCGTACGACCGAATTCCAGCCTACTTAAATTAAAAAAGACAAAATTAAATGGCAAAGTAATATTAAAAGCCTGTACTAATGGTTCGTCTGAACTTTTAAGCAATATTTCTATGTCATTTGTAAGTATGCTTTATAATTTTCAGCTTATCAAGTATTCAGGAACTGATGGTGTTGCAGCCTATGGCGTACTGATGTATGTAAACATGATTTTTCTTGCAGCATTCATTGGATATTCTGTTGGTACTGCACCAATTATAAGTTACAATTATGGTTCAGAAAATTTTGATGAACTAAAAAATCTGTTGAAAAAAAGCACAATAATTATAAGTGCTTTTTCAGTGTTTATGCTAATTGCATCAGAACTTTTAGCACGACCATTAGCACAAATTTTCGTAGGTTATGACAAACAACTTATGGACATGACATTAAGAGGATTTTTATTTTATTCATTCTCATTCTTATTTGCCGGATTTGCAATTTTC
>CANOIR010000025.1 GCA_947566125.1 uncultured Ruminococcus sp.
CAGAGCTTAACCCCGTTATCGGCTCGGAGCAAGGCGGTACACGCCCCGTACTTATTATCTCCAACAACATAGGAAACCGCTACAGCCCTACCGTGATTATTGCAGCTATCACCAGCAGGCAGACCAAGAGCAAGCTGCCTACACATTATGACTTGAATGGAATTAGCGGGCTTCCCGCCGACTCCATTGTTTTGTTGGAGCAGATACGCACCATTGACAAGAAACGGCTGAAAGAGCGGCTTGCAAAGCTCGACAGCTTGAATATGGAAGCGATTGCCATGCCGCTGCTTATCAGCCTTGGTGTTCAAATGGGTTTGATACCGCCCGAAAGGAGCGGCGTATGAGCTTTGGCGAAGTATACGGTTCAATCCTCAGAGAATACCCCGATATTCTGACAGTTGAGGAAATGAGCAAGGCTCTTGGCGTGAGCAGCAAGACTGGCTATCAGCTGCTTCGAGAGAACAAAGTCGAACATTTAAAGGTGGGCAGGGCGTACAGAGTACCCAAAATCCACCTGCTTTCCTATTTGCGGTTGAATCTGCAAACTGCTGCAGACCCTTAAATTTGCACATTGGACTTTCAAGACTGTTTTTTCTATAATAAAGACGGTCAACAGCAGAAGCCCAAAGGTGCTACAAAAAGGAGGATATTATTTTATGGTAGCAGGACATCTGCAAGAGAAGAAAGGCTTTTTTTATATGGTTTTAAGCTATCCCGACATAACGGGAAAAAGAAAAACCAAATGGTTTCCCACTGGTCTGCCCGTTAAGGGAAACAAAAAGAGGGCAGAGAAAATGCTGATGCAGACAAGACAGACCTTTGAGCCAGAGTGTACGCCCGTGCAGGATGATATGATGTTTTCCGATTTTCTGTTGCAATGGCTGGAGATTGCAAAGCCCACAATCGCTCTTACCACCTATGCTTCCTATGCAGGAATGGCAAAAAGCATCATCATTCCTTATTTTAAGGAAAGAAATACCACTCTTGCCGGGCTGAAAGCAATCGACATCCAGACCTTTTATATGCAGCAGCTAAAGCGAGTGAAAGCAAGCTCGGTAATTCATTACCACGCAGTGATACACAGAGCCTTGAAGTATGCCGTCAAGATTGACCTCATAAGCGTAAACCCTGCCGATAAGGTGGAACGCCCCAAGGCGGATAAATTCATTGGCAGCTTTTATGACAGCGATGAGATGCAAGCTCTCTTTGAGGCGGCAAAGGATACCCTGCTTGAAATCCCCATCTTTCTCGGTGCTTTTTACGGGCTGCGGCGGAGCGAAGCCCTCGGACTGAAATGGGATGCCATAGACTTCCAAAACGGCACCATTACCATCCGACACACGGTGACTTCCTGCACCATTGACGGCAAACACGTCCAAGTGGCAAAAGATACCACAAAGACCAAATCAAGCATGAGGACGCTTCCCCTTGTACCTGTTTTCAAAGAAAAGCTCTTGAAAGTCAAAGAGCAGCAGGCAGAATACAGACGGGTGTGTGGGAAATGCTATGACAATCGGTATCTGGAATACATTTGCGTGGACGAGATGGGGACGCTGATTTCTCCCCATTATCTTACAGCGGCATTCCCGAAACTGCTTGACAAGAATGAGCTGCGGCGCATACGCTATCATGACCTTAGACACAGCTGCGCATCGCTGCTGCTCGCAAACGGCGTACCGATGAAACAGATACAGGAATGGCTCGGTCACAGCGACTTCTCCACAACCGCCAATGTATATGCCCATCTGGACTATAATTCCAAGCTGTCCTCTGCGGATGCAATGGCAAAAGGGTTAAGCGGGGCATTGGGAGTAATCTCTTAAGAAAAAGGCGTATCATATTTAGAAGATACGCCAATACATAGGGCAGAGTTCGAATAAAGGCGTTTTTTGCATGAAAACGAACAATTTTTAGGAGAGAACTCGCCCATTTTAGGAGAGAACTAAGAATATACTCCCCGAAAAAGCGGTGAAATGAAAAAAGTCCACAAGCGGCAAACCCGCTTGTGGACGTAGATTTCTGGCGGAGAGTGTGGGATTCGAACCCACGTGCCCTGTAAAGGACAACTGCATTTCGAGTGCAGCTCGTTATGACCGCTTCGATAACTCTCCGTGTCATATCTGCAACATCAGCCTCAAAAAGACCTCTGGAAAAAGGAGAGAACTGATGGAGAGAACTAAAGTGATTTCAGTTGTAAATAATACCGCAAAAGCCCCGAAAAATCAAGGGTTTCTGGAGAAGTGCTTCCAAAGCGGTCACTCGTTTTCGAGTGCAGCTCGTTATGACCACTTCGATACGCTTTCATATTAACAAAATAACAATCATAATTATATCATAAATTCAATGCAATTGCAAGAGTATATATTATTTTTTGTAATATATAGCGAACTTTGGGCATATTAAGAGTATAAACATGATCAATTCGCTAATTTTACGCAAAGCATTTCATTTTAATAAAAAAGCATTGACATAACTTCAAAAATATACTAAAATAATATCATAGGTATTTATATAAATTATATATGCAAGGAGCATTTCTTTATATGAAAAATAAAAAATGGAATATAACCAATTCTACAAAACTTACTATGATATTCTGCGGAAGTGTTGTTGCATTTTCAGCAATTTTATTAGTGTTCCTTATTTTCTTTCCATTAAAAATGGAAAACCCTGCAAATGGTATTAACGAAAAGTTGATTGCTTCAGCTATGTCTACTACAACAATTTCTACAGAATCAACAACTATCACTACTGTATCTTCATTTGTAAATACACGCAAAACAACTGATAAAAATCATGTAGCTGTAACTACATTTACAGAAACTATAACAGAAGTTGTCGATGATTACAATTATCAAGATTATAATAATTATGAAAACTATGATAATTACAACGATAATTATTATAACGATTACTACAATGACTACAACGATTCATATGCAAATGATAATATCGTGGTACCTGATGATTCTGATATAATTGATATACCAGAAGAGTAATAATTTAAATTGACTGAAAAATAAAATAAGTATCATTAAAAGAGAGTAGCTGACAAGTAATATCGCTTGTTTATGCGGCGTCAATACGGTCATTATAATGACCCGCTTCATATGTAAACAGCAAGACTTTTATGAAATCATTTATAGCATTTTTGCATGATTTCATATAAGCCTTGTTTTTTATTATTCAAAATAAAAGGAGTTATTCATTTTATGGAAAAGAAAAATCACTACAACAAGTCGCCGGAAGAATTATTTTATGAATTTGATTCCGACAAAAATGGACTTTCAGATTCTAAGGTGGCTGAAAGTCAAAAGAAATATGGTGTAAACAAACTTAATGACAAAAAGAAAAAGTCAGGATTGCAAATATTTCTGGCACAATTTAAAGATCTTCTTGTAATAATTCTCATAATTGCTGCAATTATTTCCGCTATTACAGGCGATATTGAAAGTACAATTGTAATTCTTGCTGTTATAACAATGAACGCTGTTTTAGGAATGGTTCAAACGCTCAAAGCTGAAAAATCACTTGATAATCTTAAAAAGCTTGCTGCACCTGAAGCCAAAGTTATGAGAAACGGCGAAAATATTATTATCCCTTCAGAAGAAATAGTAATAGGCGATATTTTGATCCTTGAAGCAGGAGATAAAATCCCAGCAGATGGAAGGCTTATCGAATGTGCTTCACTACAGACAAATGAAAGTGCATTGACTGGCGAGAGTACCAATATAGATAAAAGCATGGAGTCAATTATAGGCAGTGTGCCTCTTGGCGACAGACACACTATGGTGTATTCTGGAAGCTTTGTTACCTATGGCAGAGGTAAATGTATTGTTACAAATATAGGAATGAATACGGAAGTAGGTAAAATCGCATCGCTTTTAGAAAATGCCCAAGAAAGAAAAACACCTCTGCAAAGAACACTTGATAACTTTGGCAAAATGCTTTCAATTGCCATCCTTATAATATGTGCAGTTGTATTTGGATTGCAACTTTTTAGAGCGGACAGTATAGGCTTTGACAGCATTATGAATTCTTTGATGTTTGCAATAGCCCTAGCAGTTGCTGCAATTCCTGAAGCATTAAGTTCTATTGTAACAATAGTACTTTCATTTGGAACGCAGAAAATGTCAAGGGAAAACGCTATTATGCGTAAATTGCAGGCAGTAGAGGGACTTGGCTCTGTATCGGTAATATGTTCTGATAAGACAGGTACACTAACTCAAAATAAAATGACAGTAAGAAAAATTGTATCTCAAGGGCATATTATTGAAGCAGATGATGTAGATATAAGGCAAGCTGAAGAACATTCACTTGTAATAGCATCTGTTTTATGTAATGACTCTTCTGTAAAAGACGGTGTAGAAATAGGAGATCCTACAGAAACAGCACTAATTCACTTTGCACACAGCATTGGATTGGATGACAACAAAATTCGTTCAAATTATACACGTATAAGTGAAATACCATTTGATTCGGATAGAAAGTTGATGTCTACTTTAAATGTGATTGATAAAAAGAATATCATGTTCACTAAAGGTGCTGCTGATGTGCTTTGCGACAGAATGAATATTACATCAGCCCAGAAACAGCTTATAAAAGAACAAACTGATGAACTTTCAAAAAAAGGTCTGCGACTTTTGTGCTTTGCTTACAAGGAATTTTCTGGCGAAAGCATTGATATAGATGATGAATATGACCTTAACTATATTGGTTTGATTGCAATGATGGATCCGCCAAGAATAGAATCAAAACAGGCTGTAGCAAGATGTAAAAATGCCGGAATAAAACCTGTTATGATAACAGGTGACCATATAGTTACGGCTTCTGCAATTGCAAAGGAAATAGGCATTTTAGAGAGTGCAGATGAAGCAATAGAAGGTTCTGCTCTTGATTATATATCAGATGAAGAAATGGTGGAATTCGTCAAAAATAAATCTGTTTATGCAAGAGTTACACCAGAACATAAAATCCGCATAGTAAAAGCTTGGCAAAACAGAAATTGTATTGTAGCAATGACTGGTGACGGAGTAAATGATGCACCAGCATTAAAGCAAGCTGATGTAGGCGTTGCAATGGGTATTACCGGTACTGAAGTGTCAAAAGATGCTGCTGCTATGATTCTTGCAGATGATAATTTTGCAACAATTGTAAAGGCTGTAAAAAACGGAAGAAACATTTATGAAAATATAAAGCGTTCTATTTTGTTTTTGCTTTCTGGAAATCTTGCTGGAATATTTGTAGTACTGATATGCTCACTTGCAGGATTTGCTCAACCATTTGCACCGATACACTTATTATTTATAAATCTTCTTACTGATTCTCTGCCAGCTATAGCTCTTGGACTTGAACCGCATTCAGATGATGTGATGCACATGAAGCCAAGACCTGCTAATGAATCTATTTTAACAAAAAACTTTATTGTACAGACAATAATCTCCGGTGTATGTATAGGAATAGCGTCACTTGCTGCATATATGATAGGTTGGTTTGGATTTGGTTCTTCCAGTCTTGCAATGACTCTTGCATTTGCAGTACTTTGTATGTCAAGATTATGGCATGGCTTTAGCTGTAAATCAGAAAAGCCTGTAATCTTTACAAAAAAGATGTTTAATAACAAAGCAGGCATTCTGGCATTCTTATTAGGAATGATTATAGTAAATGCTGTACTTCTTATTCCTGCACTGCATGGTTTGTTTAAAATAGATGCTGGATTTACAATGACACTTTTTGCAGCTGCTCATGCACTGAGTTTTGGTTCAATGCTTCTAGTTCAATGCGTTAAAGGTATAATTTCAGTATTTAAAAGAACAAAGAAATAATAATATAAAAAATCAAAAGACTTGAAAAATAACATTGCTAATATGAAAAACAAAGAACAGTCACAGAAAAAAACTGTGACTGTTCTTTTATATATAAATATAATATATCAGAATTTTTTCTTATTCAGTTAGCATTCCAAGACACTTTTCAAATGAAACACCATACCAATATTTATCCTTATCGGGAAGAGTAGCTTCAATAGATTTTACAGTAAATGCTACTGCAGTGTCAAGTGCTTCTTGGAGTGAACCATTTTTTACAATAGAACCAGATAAAGCACTGGAGAAAATATCACCTGTTCCATGCATTGCACAGTTAATATGAGGCATAAATGATGAGAAGAATTTATCTGTTCTCTTGTCATATGCAACCGCACCATGCATTCCATCACCATAGCAAACTCCAGTGATAACGGCTACAGGACATCCAAGATCTGTAAGACGTTTAAGCATATCTTTTACATAGGTTTCATCATATTCTTCAGTATAAGGGACTCCTAAAAGGAATGAAACTTCCGTCATATTAGGAACAATGACATCAGCTTTGCTGCAAAGTTTTTTCATTTCATCTGCAAATTCTGCCTTGAATCCAGGGTACATTTTTCCTGCATCACCCATAACAGGGTCAACTACTATCATAGTATTATCACTTTTAAATGTGTCAAAAAAGTTTGCTACTATTTTTACCTGTTCAATAGAACCGAGATAACCGGTATATATTCCATCAAAATCAAGTTCGAGTTTATTCCAGTGATTTGAAATTGCTGAAATGTCATCTGTAAGGTCACGGAATGTATATCCTGTAAATCCACCGGTATGAGTTGAAAGTACAGCAGTTGGTATAATTGCTGTTTCCAGTCCCATTGCAGACAATATTGGAAGTGCCACTGTAAGAGAGCATTTTCCAAAACAGGAAACATCTTGTATAGTTACAATTCTTTTAAGCATGATATAATCCTCCATTAATTTTTTTATTTATCTGTAGTTTTACAGCATACTGCAAATGGATATTTTTTTGCAAGTACATCTCTGCATTTCCATGCAGCACCTAAACTTTTGAATATTCCAAATACAGATGAACCGCTGCCGCTCATACAAACAAAATCAGCACCCATTTTTCTCATAATGTTTCTTATAGCTGAAACATCTTTTAAGTCAGTTACTTCTTCAAATATATTCCCACAGTATTGCCATAGCCCATGTATATCTTCACCACATTTAAGTGCGTTCCTTAAAGCCTGGGTATTAGGATGGATAGGATACTTAAGAGCGTCTATCCTTTTATATGCTTCTGGTGTAGATATTCCGCCTCTTCCCTTTGCTGCTACAACATTAATTTCTTTTGAAAAAGGAAGTGTTTCAAGTTTTTCTCCTATGCCCTCTGCATATGCAGTTCCGCCATAAATAAAAAATGGAACATCTGCACCAAGAGTAACGGCAATATCACAAAGCTCATCTGAAGTAAGTTTGCTTCCGGTAAGTTTGTTTAGTCCTTTTAAAACAGCAGCAGCATCAGAACTTCCACCACCCATACCCGCTTGAGATGGTATTCTCTTATAAAGCTGGATACCTACACCATTACATATACCTGTTTTTTTGATAAAAGCATTTGCAGCTTTATAAGCAAGATTTTTTTCATTGCATGGAATATATGGAATATTACAAGTAATATCTATATCATTTTCATTTTTAAGCGATATAGTAAGTCTATCGTATATAGAAATGCTTTGAAACACTGTTTCCAAAAGATGATAACCATCATCTCGCTTTCCTACAACATCAAGAGCAAAGTTTATTTTTGCAGGTGCATCAATTACTATGCGTTTCATATATTATCCTTATTTTTGTGTTCAACTACAAACTCTTCTATACATTTAAGAGCCTGCATAAGATGCTTAAGTGAATATGCATATGATACACGTACAAAACCTTCTCCGCTTTCTCCAAAAGCATTGCCGGGAACAACTGCAACTTTCTTTTCTTCTAAAAGCTTAGAGCAAAATTCTTCACTTGTCATTCCAGTACTTTTTATGCATGGGAATGTATAAAATGCTCCTTCTGGCTCAAAGCATTTAAGACCTATGCGATTAAATCCATCTACCAAAACTCTACGACGAACATTGTATTCATCTACCATTTTCTTTACTTCTTCATCGCATTCTTTCAGAGCAACTGCGGCTGCATATTGACTCATAGTAGGTGCACACATAATAGCATACTGATGAATCTTGAGCATCTGTGCAGCAAGTGGCTTTGGTGCACATAAATAACCCAAACGCCAGCCTGTCATGGCAAAAGCCTTTGAAAATCCACTTACATAAATAGTACGTTCCCACATACCTTCGATTTCTGCAATAGAGCAATGCTTTCTTTCATATGTAAGCTCTGAATATATCTCATCAGTTAAAACAATTATATTTGTATCACGAAGAACCTCGGCAATAGCCTCCAGATCTTCTCTTGTCATTATAGCACCTGTAGGATTATTAGGATAAGGAAGTATAAGCAGCTTTGTTTTGCTTGTGATGTGACTTCTAAGTTCATCAGGCATAAGCTTGAATTTGTTTTCTTCTTTTGTAGGGACTGGAATCGCTTTTCCGTGCATAAGTTCTACAATAGGTTTGTAGCAAACAAATGACGGTTCTACAATAAGTACTTCATCATCTGGATTTACAATAGCACGTATTGCAACATCAATAGCCTCAGAACCTCCTACTGTAACAACAATTTCACCATCAGGACAATATTTTATATTATATTTACGCTGTAAATAATCGGATATATCTTTTCTCAAATCTGCCATACCCTGATTTGAACTGTATACCATGCGTTTTCTCTCAATAACATCAAGTGCCTTTTTACGAACAAGCCATGGAGTCTGAAAATCCGGCTCACCAACGCCAAGGCTTATAACACCTTCCATAGTAGCAGCAAGGTCAAAATACCTTCTTATACCAGAAGGCTGCATTTCCTTGACTTTTTTAGACAAAACTGATTCATAATTTATCACGTAAAATTCCTCCTCTCACATTTTAAAAGCCTTATGCAAAACGCATTACGGCAGGAAAAAGTTTCTCTCATCCTTTTCCTCATCGGAAATAGAAATACCCTTTTCCTTATATGTTTTAAGCACAAAGTGAGTGGCGGTTGAAAGAACTCCGCTTAATGGTGCAAGTCTTTGTGAAACAAACATTGCAACATCTTTTACATTTCTACCTATAACAGTTACTGCAAGGTCATATGGACCAGCCATAAGTGTAAGGCTTTCTACTTCATCATATGCCATAATTGTTTCTGCTATCTTTTCAAATCCGCAATCCTTTTGCGGTGTTACACGCAGTTCAATTATAGCAGTTACTTTTTCTTCGTCATTTATCTTTTCTTCATTAACAATGGCACTATAACCCATTATAATGCCCTGATTTTCAAGGTTTTGTATTTGTTTTTCAACTTCCTCGGCAGTTATGCCAAGCATTACTGCCAACTGCTCATTTGAAAGCCTTGAATTCTGTCTAAGTAAGGATATAAGCTTATTATTCATTGTAATATTTCCTTTCTAAATTGTTTTTTTATATAATTTTTATATAAATTGGTTCACGCTCATTAAAGTAACAAAGATATGGAAATCCTGCTTCCGCTGCCATTTTAACACCTTCTTCAACTCCACTTCCAACATCATCAGCACAATGTGCATCAGAACCAATTGTAACCATTTCGCCACCATATTCACGATACATCTTGAGGATTTCAATTGATGGGAAAATCTTTCCATACTTCTGTCTTAATCCAGAAGTATTTATTTCAAGACCACATCCATGTTGTGCCAAAGATTTAAGACATTCACGAAGCTGTTCCTCATACTTATCAAAGTCTATTTTAATTCCGCACTCACCTTCAATATAACGCAATGGATAGGTTATGTGACCTAATACATCAAACTTACCCCATTCGCATATTTTAAAAAGCTCTTTGAAATAACGTTCCATAAGTTCATCTACAGATTCTTTATTGTAATCAAGATAATAAAAATCTTCCTTGCCGATAACCTCATGAAGAGAAGCAATAACATAATCAAGACGAGCATCGTTTATAACAGATTCGGCAAGCCCAAAATCAAGATGAGGCTGACCCAGTTCAATACCGCTTATAACATGTATACGTGAGCCATAAGTTCCTCTTGCTGATGTATTTTGTTTCATCGCCTTTTCCATTATTTCACTATAATTAAAAAGTTCATCTTCATTTCGTGGAATAATACCGTAATGTTCCTGAGAAAACCATCTATTAAGCTCAATATGCTCTGTGATTGCAACAGCTTTCAAGCCTTTTGAAATTGCACTTCGGCACAAACCTCCTGCTGTACCTGAACCATCAGGTGATACATTCGTATGAGTATGACAATCTATTCCGATCATAAAGATCTCCTTCCTTATAATTTATAATTTGTTTTTGGCTTTAACACAGCTTCTTGCTTATATTATATCATATTATTGCCGTGATTTCCACATTTTTTTAGAATATTTTTATCTTAAATTCATATTGTGCATTTTGCTTAAAATCATTCCACTATCATCGAAATAAAATCATGAATAATGTTCTTTTCAGAATCGTTTAAAAATACAGGATAAGTGCAGATTCCAAAAGCATTTCTGTCTGCATCTTTGAATGCTATACATCTGCCATATTGATCTTGAGCAGTAATAATTACATTTTCTGGACACAGCATCATATTCATAGTTCTTTTAATATTAGACGCACATGGCAAAACATCAGGCAATGACTTAAAAATACTGCATAATTTATCAAAACTAATATTATATATTGTATTGCTTTGTACAGGTGTATTTATGTATGAAGCACCAAGACAACTAGCTAAAACTTCAGCTCCAAGTCCAAATGCCAGAATCGGAATGTTGGAAGAAATATTTTCTATAACACTCTTGCAGATACCGGTATCCTCTAAACTGCCAACTCCTGAACCGATAATTACTGCATCTGGCTGCATAGCCATTACTTCATCTGGTAAATGTTCATCATTTCTGATGACAATAACATCATTGTATTCAGATGAAATATATTTATAAAATTCACGCATATGTGGGTCAAAATTGTCAATAAGCAAAATCATATATCTAATCTCCTTGGATATTATTATAGTTATATTATATAATCTACTATTCATTTGCAATTGCATTCAGCATGGTTGATGTTATATATTCAGTTGATAAATATCCACCGGCATTATCTTCTATAACAACGCAAAATGCTATTGGAAATGATGAATCATCTACAAATCCAACAAGCAGATTATTCTCAGAAGCTCCGTCTTGTATTTGAGCTGTGCCGCTTTTAGCACCTATATTATAGCCTATTTTATCATTATATTTAACTCTTCCATTTTCAAGCATTACCTCACGAACATATGCCGCTGTTTCAGCAGAAAAACCTGCTGACTCATAACTCGTTTCAGACTCATCTTTTTCATTGCCAAATACATTCTTAACATATGAAATGAGGTATGGCTTTGTAACAGAATTAGAACAATTTGCAACAGCACTCTGCCACATCATAAGTTGACATGGGCTTACTTCTGTTTTACTCTGACCCATACAACCCCATTGTGTATCAAAATCATTTACATCATCAAGTTCAGTACTTCCTCTAAATACTGATATGCCATCAATATCAAGTTCCGGTGCTTTTGAATTGTTTACAGAATATCCCATATTTCTGAAAGTATCTTTAAGCGGCTGAAGCTGCATATCCTGGACAAGCTGTGCGAAATATGGATTACAACTGTTTTGAAATGCCCTGAAAATATCCTGTGAACCATGACCATAACTGCTGTGACAGTCTATTTCATTGCCATAATTATTATAGTATACACCTTCGCAGCTATAAGTTTTATTTGAAACAGTTTCAAATCCCATTTGCTCAATAGCGGCTGCCAGTGTGGATACCTTTTGCGTAGAACCGGGAACAGTTCTGTAAAATGCTTTACATATAAGACTTCCTGATGGAAGGCTGTCAACATCTTCAAAATCAAGTACATTTACATTTGGCTTACTAACACATACATAAATCTCACCGGTTTTATAATTGTAGGCAATAGCTGTACCATCTCGACTTCCAAATGCATCGTAAACTGTTCTGTTTGCTTCGTGATCAAGCGTTGTATATATGGCACTTTGTCCATGTTCCATAATACCAAAAATCGGGTTATAATTTGAAAGCAATGTACGATTTTCCGATACAAGTGTATTTGTCATCATTCCACTGTCATCGCCTATCAAATTTCCTACGTCAACAAAATGGTCATAGCTATATGTATCCGTATCAGCATCAGGATCAAAAAGAACATCACCGCTGCGATCATATACACAACCCAAAGTAACATGATTTGAATGCTTCATATAAAATGATGCTTCTGTAACTATTTTGAATACCAGAACACACATTCCGATAAGAAATATAGCTATAAGAAGTTTTGTGAGAAACTCTCCCCTTTTAATACATTTCATATCTTCTTTTTTCTTCATGCTGCCCGCTCCCTTCGTCTGCTGTTTTGTCTGACGGCATCAGGTCTTCTAAATACAGGCGATTGCCCTGATTTTAACATACCAGCAAGCATTCCGCTTACAAGCATAGAGCTTCCTCCTTGTGATATAAATGGAATTGTAACACCTGTGAATGGGATAAGATTACATGAACCAAAAATATTAAGTCCCATCTGAACCACAAATACTGCCGCAACACTCATTACCATTGTTGCATGAAAATAACTTCTAGGTTTATTTATCATAGGAAGGATCAAAAGACTTGCTACAAAGAAAATTATAAGCAGTGCAACAAAGAATCCCCATTCTTCACATATAGTTGAAAAAACAATATCAGTATCGGCAGCCGCAACATTTATAAGTTTGCCGTAACCAGGACCTTTTCCAAATAATGAACCTTCTGCAATTGCCATTAAAGCCTGACACTGTTGGTAACCATCACCATATGTATCTTCCCATATATCAACAGAAAGTCTATCTTGTACATATGCAGGAGCTGCTGACGCAAGCAATGCCACTAAAGCGATTCCTAAAACAATAAGAGTGATCAATGTACCTTTTGAAAATTTCGCTCTGGGGTAGCAGATTCTGCAAATAATTGCACATCCATATGCAGCAGCAAATGTAGGCAAACTTCCCAAATCCCTGCACCACCATTGGAGTACAAATATAATGAAAAATGCAATTGTTAAAGCGATCATTTCCCTTGAAACATAAAATAAAATGAGCTTTTTCTTATCATGCTGCTCCATAATTGATGTAGCACAAAGCAAAACAAAAACAGGTTTCATAAATTCTGACGGTTGAATACTCAATGAACCTATGCTTATCCACATACTTCTGCTTCCTGTAAGAAGAACAGTTGCCAGTACAAGCACTCCTAAAACAAGATAAAGATACTGTTTTAATGCAAGTATACGTATATGATTTCTTGTAAGCAAAAACATTATCTGACAGCATACAAGAGCCAGTACACAGGTTATGTAATGTTTTGATGCAAATCCAATACTTCCAAAACATGATTGGAATATTACACTGCAGCCCATTATCATAAGCAAAAGGTAATCTGTCGTATATGTCATTTGCTTATAGAAAAAGCGAATGACTATCATATAAACTATATCAAGAGCAAATACAGCAGTTGTAAGTTGGAGCATATCCGTTATATCTTTATAATTTCCACGAAACAAAACAGCTGCAAGCATTATTGCATGAGTCATAAACACCAGAAATGTTATTCTGCCGTAGCTTAATTTATTGTGAAACATATATTTACACACGCCTCCTTTTCAAGATCGTCGCCTTTGTGCCAAAGCGAATTTCATCACAATCTTTTAGTGTCATTTGTTCCTGAACTCTTTTACCGTTTACAAATGTGCCGGATTTAGAACCAAGATCAATTACACGCCATACTCCATTCGATACACAAAGAACCGCATGATAACGTGATATACTCATATCCGGAAAACGAATGTCGGCGGCACCATGCCTGCCAATAATCACTTCATCTGCTGACAAGCAAAATCGTTCTCCCGTATCTGTATCCACAAGTTCCATGTAATCACTCACCTTATCCCAACGAAGTTCCTCTATATGTTTTTCTTCTTTTGCTGAACGGAAAATAGCAAATACACATATAAAGACCATAAAGATAACAAGTGCACTCATGATAATCGAAAAAGCAGGAAAGCTTCTTAAACTTTCAAGTATTTTGCGAAAATTTTCTTCATTCACCTAAGTCTACTCCTTTCTCTTAATGCCAAATTTGATTTTTAATTATAACATACGCAAAAGCATATTATTTTTTATTATACTACAAAATCAAAAAAAATTCAAGTATTGCAAGGCTTATTTAATAAAAATCGCATTATATGCTTTATTATAATTCGTTTTGAAAAACAATTGATTGTTTTCAATAAAATTTCCGAAAAACACTTGAATTATTTTTGATGTTGTGCTATAATATATTATAGAAAACAGATCTGAAATCATTTTAAAACTTACTCAGGTCTACGCAAGGAGGAACATTATATGAAAGTTACTATTACAGCAAAAAAAATGCAGATACCACAAAATTTTACTTCTTATGCAGAAGAAAAACTCAATCAGAAACTCAATAAATTTTTTGGAGAAGAAGCTGATGCAAAGATTACAATGGCTGAACACAAGAATCAGATAATCCTCGAATTAACTGTTTTCTATAATAATATGATTTATCGTGCAGAACAATCTGCTGTTGATAAAAAAGATGCTCTTGATACATCTATTGATAAGATCATCAGACAAATTCGCAAAAATAAAACAAGAGTAGAAAAGAAATTAAAGGATAACGCTTTCAAGGCAGCTGCATTTACAGATGATATTGCAGAATCAGATTATGAAGTTATACGTCACAAGAAATTTAAAATGTATCCAATGAGCGTTGAGGAAGCAATCCTTCAGATGAATCTTATAGGTCATACGTTCTTTATGTTTTCTAATGCTGCAACAGGTGAAATAAATGTTGTATATAAACGTGACGATGGCAAATATGCAGTATTAGAACCATCAATAGAATAATTATTATAAAGGGACGAACTGATTCGTCCCTTTTGTATTTTAATTCACCCGATATTTTATAAACAAAAGCGAACCTGATATAACATCTCAGATTCGCTTTTATTATTTTTATATGTTATTCTTCGTTAGATTTTTCTATTGCATCGATCGTATATATAAATTTCACCTTTCCATCCATATTATCACCTATTCCAGCAAAGCTGTTATAATCCTTTGAAATATCAGAAAGTTTTATAAGTTTATCCTTTAGTTCTTTAAAATCATCTTCATAGGCACTTATAATTTTATCAATTCCCTTTTCTTTAAACTCTTTCATTCCATCTTTAAGATCTTTAGAACCGCTTTCAAGTTTTTCTGCACCACTTGACAATTCAGATACGCCGCTTTCAAGTGATAATATGCCATTGAGTAATTCTCCTGTTCCTCTGTATAATTCAGAAGTACCTGCTGTCAATGTTTTGCTGCTGTTATAAAATGTATATGCTCCATCTCTAAGAGTTTTACCACCGCTTTTAAGCTCTGCCATTCCTGCATTAAGCGAACAAGCTCCATTATAAACAGCATCTACACCGCCTTTAGCTGTTTCAGCTCCACTTTTAAGCTTTTCAGTTCCGTTTTTTAATGCTGAATTAGCATTATTCAGTTCAGAACTGCCATTATGAAGTTCTGCTGCCCCAGAATTCACCGCTGCTGCTGAACTTGACAATGTATCTGCACCTTCAAGAAGTTTAGTACTACCACTTTTAATATCTTCTAAAGCACTGTCAAGGTCGTTCATACCTTTTAACAAAGCTCCTGTATTTTCCTTAAGGCTTTCAAGTCCATCATTTAAAGTACTTGCTCCACTTTCAAGTGATACAGCACCATTCTTTAGAGAACCCTCTGTTTTCATAGAAGCTGAAATTTGCTCCTGACTTGATATAGTCTGTTCAAGTGTTCCTATAAGCTGTAATAACGATTCATCTCCACTGCTCTGATAATAAGATTTTAAGCCATCAAGTACTTGCTCATTATATAAAATGGTTTGATCAAGAGAAGAACTTGCTGCATCCAAACCCGATGAAAGACTTCCTGCACCGTCTTTCAAGGCTGCTGAACCAGTTGCCAGTTCGTCAATACCTAAAGATGCACTTTCTATTCCACTTTTCAGCTTAGCTGAACCGCTCTTAGCTGCTGCTATTCCATCATCTAATGTTTTCACAGATTCTGAAAATGTTTTTGCACCGCTTGCCAGTTGCGATGTGCCAGATGAAAGATTTCTTGCACCTGTTTCAATTTTACTTGATCCATCTAAAGCAGCTGCTATTCCATCATCCAATGCTGATGCTCCATTAAGTAATGGTGAGATACCATCGGAAAGCTGCTTTGCACCTTTCTCAAGGGAATCAGAACCATCTTTAGCAGCATATATACCATCATATAAATCTGACATTCCACTGGCAATTGTTCCAGCACCATTTTCAATTTGTACTGAACCATTAGATAATTCAGAAGCTCCACTATTTAATTTTTCTGCACCATTTTGCAGTTGAATTGTACCTGTTTTTAGTTCTCCAGTGCCACTTAATAGTGCTTTTATACCATCATAAAGCTCACTTGAGCCATCTGTAAGCTGCTTGGCAGCATCAGCTATTTCATTAAGCTTATCTTCAAGATCATCAAGTGTTTTTGTATCTTCCATATCAATATTAGAAAAAATATCATTTGTTGCAACTGTAAAAGATGAGGCGATTGAAAAATCTTCTACATTCGCTGAAAATTCAAAATGCTCTGGAAATTCAATATCTAAATCTTCTTTTTCATTAAATCCAAGACTGTCTGAAAGTCCCGGAAGTGCCATTCCTACAACAATAAATCTTTCACCGTCTGAAATATACTGACCATTTGTAACCTCTATATTGCTAAATTTACTGCTGTCAAGTATAGCTGCTGAAAGCATAATAAATGGCACATACATATCAATATTTTTGCCGCCAGATTTTACACTCACTTTCTGATTATTAGTGTAATCATATCTTATAGTAACTCTTCCGCTTTTACCTGCAAGTTCATCCGGGGATATTTCTTTTCCATCAAGAAAATAAGTAACACTTACATCTACTGGTAAATTCTTGTCAGTAATTCCTTTGTAATAAATGTCCGAACCATCTGCCGACCATTCAACATTGTCACCGCTTTCAGTGAATTTTTCATCGCCTTTGACATTTTCTATATCTGAAAGTTCTGACTTATCTTTTATATGATCAACACTTCCCTCATTATCCAGCCAATCGCTAACAATAATATTCTTTTTATTGCCTTGTGAATCTGTAATTACATAAACGGTTTCATTTTTTATAATATCTTGCTGCGTTCCTTCAGCTGCAACAGAAAATATTCCGCTTGAACCTGCTGATAAAACAAGTGCAGTAACAGCAGCTAAAACTCTTGTTAACTTTTTCATATATAAATTCCTCCTCAATTTTTTTCAGGTTTCATTCCAATAGTTGTCTTGCAAATTATTCTATCAAACAACATAAGACATGATGGCAATACCAGAATTACAGTAAACATACTAATAATAGCACCTCTTGCCATAAGTATACACAAGGATGAGATCATATCCATTTTTGAATAAAGTCCAACGCCAATAGTGGCAGCAAAGAAGCCCAATGCACTTACAATTATAGAATTCATAGAAGTTGACAATGCATAATACACAGATGCATTCTTGTCTTTTCCATTTCGGCGTGATTTTTTATATTTCGTAGTCATAAGAATAGCATAGTCCACAGTAGCACCAAGCTGAATAGTACCTATTACAATAGATGCTATAAATGGAAGTACTGTTCCTGTATATGCTGGAATACCCATATTTACAAATATAGCAAACTCAATTACAATAACAAGTATGATCGGCAGAGATATTGACTTAAGTACAATTGCTATCAAAATAAATATCACACCGATTGATACTGTACTTACAAGATTAAAGTCATGATCCATTATATTTATAAGATCCTTTGTAGCCGGAGCTTCACCTATAAGCATTCCATCACTGTCATAATTTTTTATAATTGCATTTAACTCATCAACCTGAGCATTTACTTCTTCCGAAGCTGTTTTATACTCAGAACCAATCATAATTAACTGCCACTCGTCACTCTTAAGAATAGATTCTATGGATTCGGGTATAACTTCACGAGGAATTGCACTGCCTACAAGGCTATCCATACCAAGTGCAAAACTTACACCATCAACATCTTCCATATCATCAAGCATCTTCTCTGTATCTTTTGCTTTCATATCAGCATCAATCAAAAGCATATGAGTTGAATTCATATTATACTCTTCTTCAAGCTTTGAATTCGCTAAAATACTCGCTGTATCCTCCGGAAGCATCGTATCAAAATTATAATATACATCATAATGAGTATAACCGTAAACTGCCGGTATAATTAAGATAACAAATGCTATCAAAAACACCCTTCTGTGCTTTAAAATAAATGCGGATAAATTATCCATGGAAGGAATAATATTCTTGTGTTTTGTCTTTTCTATGGCTTTATCAAAAATTAAAATAAGAGATGGAAGTATTGTTACACATCCTATTACGCCAAAAGCAACACCCTTTGCCATTACAATGCCAAGGTCAAGTCCGAGAGTAAAACTCATAAAGCACATTGAAAGAAATCCTGCTATTGTAGTAAGAGAACTTCCCACGACTGATGAAATCGTATTTGAAATGGCGTGACCCATTGCTCTTTCTTTATCCCCTGGAAAACGTTTTTGGTTATCTTGATAGCTATGCCACAAGAAAATTGAAAAATCCATCGTTACACCAAGCTGAAGTACGGCACTAAGTGCTTTTGTAACAAACGATATTTCTCCTAATAATATATTTGAACCAAGATTATAAGCTATTGCCATACCGATACTTAACATAAATAAAACCGGTATCAAGAAAGAATCCATTGTCAATGCAAGTACTAGGGTTACAAGCACAACTGCAATTATAACATACATGACAATTTCTTGTTCTGAAAGATCTCTTATGTCAGTAATAACAGCTGACATTCCACTCATAAAGCATTGTTTACCTGCGATGGTTCTTATATCTTCAATCGCTGACATCGTTCCATCTCCAGATGACGTGTCATCAAAGAAAACTGCCATAAGGGTAGAATCATCAGAATTAAAAAAGTCATAAATATCTTCAGGCAGTACTTCCTTTGGTAAGCTTATGTCAGCTATGGTATCGTACCATATTACATCTGCAACGTGATCTACTTCTTCAATTTTCTTTTTTAGATCAGAAACATCTTTATCAGACATTCCTTCAACCATTACCATGGAAAATCCGCCCTTGCCGAAATCATCCATAAGTATATCCTGTCCTTGCATGGTTTCGATTTCTTTTGGAAGATATGATAGGATGTCATAATTTATCCTTGTTCCCATATATCCAAATACAGACGGAATAAGCAAAAGTACACTTATTATAAGTATAAGTATCTTATGCTTTGCAATCCATTTACCAAATTTTATCATTATATCCCTCCTAGAATATGACCATTGGTCATTTGTTGATAATATTATATTACCTTTCATAAAATATGTCAATAGAAAATCAAGAAAACAATGACCGATGGTCATTATTTTGTAGGTTTGCATAATAGCTTGCAACTTCAAATAATGACTATCGGTCATTTTGCTCAATTGACTTTTTTGGCGAATTGTATTATAATATGTAATATATAATCTTGAATAATAAAGGATGTATGGGAATGGGAAAGCTTGATGCAAACAAAAAGAAAAAGCGTGAATCGCTTCTTAACACTGCATTTAATATTTTTACATCTAAAGGTGTAAGTCAAACATCAATATCTGAAATAGTAAAAAATGCCGGTGTTGCCAAAGGAACTTTTTATCTATATTTCAAAGATAAATATGATATTAAAAATAAACTTGTAGCCCATAAATCCAATAAACTTTTTATGAATGCAATAACTGAACTTGAAAAACATAAAGGACTTGATTATCATGAAAGATTTATTGTTGTTATCGATAATATAATAAATCAATTTAATGAAAATAAATCACTCTTACAGTTTATTGCAAAAAATTTAAGCTGGGGTATATTTAAAAATTCTATTACTTCTAATGAAAGTGACAATGACTTAAATTTCAAAGAAATTTATAACACTATAATAGATGAATCGCCAAAAAAGCTTAAAGACCCAGAAATCATGTTATTTATGATAGTTGAACTTGTAAGTTCTGCTGTCTATTCACCTATACTTTATAATGAACCTGTTTCTATAGAAGAACTCAAGCCTCACCTTTACAATGCAGTAAAATCAATCATACGTCAGCATGAATGCGATGAATAAAAAATAATCCCTTTTTGATAAGGCATTTCCATCAAACAAAAAGAGATTATTTTTTAATTATAAATTTTATTTTTTTAAAAGATTTTTAATTCTTTCAGCAGCAATTTTTGTATCTTCAGGGTTTCCAAATGTTGAGAATCTAAAATATCCTTCACCACATTCGCCAAATCCTTGTCCAGGAGTTCCTACGACTTGAATTTCATTCAAAAGCAAATCGAAAAATTCCCAGCTTGTCAAGCCATCTGGACACTTCATCCAAATATATGGTGCATTTTTACCACCGCAATACCATACTCCCAGTTCATCAAGTATTTTCATAAGGCAAGCTGCATTATTCTTATATATTTTAATATTATCGTGAATCTGCTTTTGACCTTCAGGGGTAAAAACAGCAGTTGCACATTTCTGAATAATATATGAAACACCATTTGTTTTAGTTGTGCGGTTGCGAACCCACATGGAATTAAAGTTCATTCCCTTTCTTTCAAGCTCTTTAGGTATAATTGTATAGCCAAGACGTGTTCCGGTAAAGCCGGCTGTTTTAGAAAGAGAACAAATTTCTATTGCACAAGTTCTTGCGCCATCAATTTCAAAGATACTGTGTGGCAAGGTTTCATCTTCAATAAACGCTTCATATGCAGCATCAAAAAGAATTATTGAGCCTTTATTGTTAGCATAATCAATCCATGCCTTGAGTTTATTTCGATCAAATACTGCACCTGTAGGATTATTTGGAGAACAAATATAAATAACATCTGCATTTATGCTCTCATCTGGCTTAGGAAGAAAACCGTTCTCTATGCTTGAAGGAACGTGAACTATTTTTCTGCCGCCCATAATATTTGCATCAACATATGCAGGATATGCAGGTTCTATGACAAGTGATGTGTTGTCACGTGAAAAAAGATCTAAAATATCTCCAAGCTCGTCACTTGCACCGCTTGATACAAATACTTCTTCTGGTGATAATTTTACACCTCTATTTTTATAATAATCAGATATTGCTTCACGAAGTTCCGGTGCACCACATTCCGGCATATATCCATGGAATGTTTCAGACTTAGCCTGATCATCAACTGCTTCGTGAAGTTTTTGTATAACAACATCACAAAGCGGAAGAGAAACATCCCCTATTCCCATTCTGTACAGATGAGCATCTGGATGAGTGGAAAGGTATGCCTTTGTTTTCTGAGCAATATTGTAAAACAAATATGAATCTTTAAGATCTGCATAAAAAAGATTTGGTGTAATCATACTTCTACTTCTCCTTCATAAATAGTTTCAGCAGGGCCGGTCATTATAATTCTATAATCACTCGCTACATCAATTTTAAGTGTTCCGCCATCAAGAATAACAGATATATCATCATTATAATTACAGTGATTTTTGCTTACAGCTGCTGATGCTGATGCACACGCACCTGTTCCGCAAGCCATTGTAATACCACTTCCACGTTCCCATACTCTCATGCGAACTGTGCTTTTATCTATTACCTGAACAAATTCAACATTCACACCATCCGGGAAAGCTTCGTGATGCTCAATAGCCGAACCAATTTTTTCAAGCGGAACTGATTCAACATCAGAAACAAATATAACAAAATGCGGATTGCCCATTGAAACAGGTGTTCCGGTAATTTTTTCATTATCAACATTTATTATAATATCTTCGCTTATCTCAGCATTACCCATGTCAACAGAAACACTTATAACCTTTCCGTTTTCAGTTTTAAGATCAAGTGTCTTAATTCCAGATAGAGTTTCAATAGTAAGATGATTTTTATCTGTATATCCTTTATCATATACATATTTGCCAACACATCTTATGCCGTTTCCACACATTCTTGCTTCACTGCCGTCAGCATTGAAAATACGCATCTTAAAATCTGCTATATCTGAATGTGATATCCATATCATACCATCTGAACCGGCACCAAAATGACGTTCAGAAAGACGTATTGAAAGCTCTTCTGGATTTTTAGGCTCACCATACACATACAAATAATCATTTCCAAGTCCGTGCATTTTTGTAAAGTGCATAAAATAATTCCTCCTTACGCATCAATTGTTGATATGCCTATTGTAACTTCTTCAAGTACATCAAGCAAAACCTTTACAGTATCAAGAGAGGTAAGCATTGTAATGTTATTTTGTGTAGCACATCTACGAATTGCTACTCCGTCTTCATAATGAACGCCTGACAAAATAGCACGTGTATTTATTACGTAACTTACATAACCAGCTTTTATTGATTCAAGTATCTCTTTGCTTCCCTCACTAAGCTTGCGGCGTATTCTTGTTCGAATTCCATGATTTTTAAGGAAATTTGCAGTACCTATAGTTGCTTCTATATTAAAGCCCATATCATAAAATCTTCTAATCAGCGGTAATGCTTCTTCTTTGTCTTCATCAGCCAAAGTGACGAAAACAGTACCATAATTTTGAACATGAACACCAGACGCAATAAGTGCTTTATAAACTGCACGATGAAGCTTTTTATCATAGCCGATAGCTTCACCAGTGGATTTCATTTCAGGTGAAAGATATGCATCCATACCATTTAGCTTAGAGAATGAAAATGCTGGCGTTTTTACATAATACCTCTTTTTCTCTTCCGGATAAATAACATTTATCTCCTGTTCGGCTAAACTTTTTCCAAGGATAACAAAAGTTGCAATATCTGCAAGACTATAACTTGTTGCTTTAGAAAGAAATGGTACTGTTCGTGATGAACGTGGATTTACTTCTATGATATAAACATTTTCTTCATTATCAACTATAAATTGGATATTAAAAAGTCCTATAATTCCAATTCCAAGACCAAGCTTTCTTGTATATTCAAGTATTGTTTTCTTGACTTTATCAGAAATGCTGAACGATGGATAAACGCTTATTGAGTCACCGGAATGGATACCTGTACGCTCTACAAGTTCCATAATACCAGGAACAAATACTTGCTTGCCATCGCATATGGCATCAACTTCAACTTCTTTTCCTCGGATATATTTATCTACCAAAACTGGCTTATCTTCATCTATCTCAACAGCTGTTTTAAGGTAATGTCTAAGCTGTTCTTCCTTGGCAACGATCTGCATTGCTCTGCCACCCAAAACAAAGCTCGGACGCACAAGTACAGGATAGCCGATTTCTTCAGCTGCCTTGATACCAGCTTCAATATTTGTAACTGCTTGACCCTTTGGCTGAGGTATATCAAGTGATATAAGTAATTTTTCAAAAGCATCTCTATTTTCAGCTTTTTCAATTGCATCACAGTCTGTACCTATTATCTTAACTCCACGTTCCTTAAGTGGTTCTGCAAGATTTATAGCTGTTTGACCGCCAAGTGTTGCAATTACACCATAAGGTTTTTCCATGTCTATAACATTCATTACATCTTCAACGCAAAGCGGTTCAAAGTAAAGTTTATCAGAACAAGTATAGTCTGTTGAAACAGTTTCAGGATTGTTATTTATAATAATAGCCTCATAGCCTGCCTGCTTTATCGTTTTTACAGCATGAACTGTTGAATAATCAAATTCAACACCCTGACCTATTCTAATAGGACCTGAACCTAAAACAATTACCTTAGGCTTATCATATACTATTGATTCATTCTCTTCTTCATAAGTAGAATAGAAATATGGAATATAGCTCGCAAATTCAGATGCACAAGTATCAATCATTTTATATACGGGAACTATTCCATTTTCTTTTCTAAGATTAAACACCTGTATTTCAGTCATGTTCCAGAGAACTGCTATCTCCTTATCAGAAAATCCCATTTTCTTGGCATCTTTTAATATAGCTATATCGCCCTTATTATTGCAAAGTGCGTTTTCCTCTTCTATAATATTTAAGAGCTTGCGAATAAAGAACTTATCTATTGATGTTGCTTTTGTGATTGATTTTATCTCACAACCACGTCTGAGAAGTTCAGCTATTGCATATATTCTGTCATCTGTTCCTATTTTTATATATTCAAGCAGATCTTCCATACTTTCATCATCAAACTTAGAATTATAAAGATGAAAAACACCTATTTCAAGAGAGCGTATTGCTTTAAGCAAACTTTCTTCAATAGTTCTACCAATGCTCATGACCTCACCTGTAGCTTTCATCTGAGTGCTGAGAGAATTATTTGCATCTGTAAACTTGTCAAATGGGAATCTTGGCATTTTAGTTACAACATAATCAAGTGCAGGCTCAAATGATGCAGGAGTATTTGCTATTCTAATTTCATCCAAAGTCATGCCTACACCAATTTTGGCAGAAACTCGTGCAATCGGATATCCGCTTGCCTTTGATGCAAGAGCTGATGAACGTGAAACTCTCGGATTTACTTCAATAAGATAATACTGGAATGATTTTGGATCAAGTGCAAACTGTACATTGCAACCACCTTCTATCTTTAATGCACGTATAATTTTCAATGCACTGTCACGAAGCATATGATATTCTTTATTTGTCAGGGTCTGAGATGGACATACAACAATAGAGTCACCTGTATGAATACCGACTGGATCAAGATTCTCCATATTACAAATGGTAATCACTGTATCATTTCTATCACGTATTACCTCATACTCTATTTCCTTATAGCCCTTTACACTCTTTTCAATAAGCACCTGATGCACCGGCGAAAGTGTCAAAGCGTTTTTCATGAGAAGTTTTAATTCATCTTCATTATCAGCAAAACCGCCGCCAGTTCCACCAAGGGTAAATGCTGGACGAAGAACAACAGGATAACCAATTCTCCTTGCGACCTGAATGCCTTCTTCAATAGAATTTGCAATATCAGATGGAAGTACAGGCTCTCCAAGGCTTTCACAAAGCTCCTTGAAAAGCTCTCTGTCTTCTGCCCTTTCAATACTGCTACTTTTAGTACCAAGAAGTTCTACGCTGCATTCTTTTAGAATTCCCTTCTTCTCAAGCTGCATTGCAAGATTAAGTCCAGTTTGTCCACCAATTCCAGGAAGAATAGCATCTGGACGCTCATAGCGTATAATCTTAGCTATATATTCCAGTGTAAGCGGTTCCATATAAACTTTATCTGCAATTGAAGTATCTGTCATAATTGTTGCAGGATTGGAATTGCAAAGTATAACTTCATATCCCTCTTCTTTAAGTGCAAGACAAGCTTGTGTTCCTGCATAGTCAAATTCAGCCGCCTGACCAATTACAATAGGACCTGAACCAATGACGAGGATTTTATTTATATCTTTTCTTTTAGGCATTGCTCTTTTCCTCCTCCATCAATTTCATAAAACGATCAAATAAATATGCACTATCTTGTGGACCAGGTGCACTTTCAGGATGATACTGTACACTAAATACCTTATCTTTTTCACACTTTACACCTTCTATAGTTTCATCAAGGATGTTTATGTGAGTTGGAACAAGATCAGTACTCTTAAGGCTTTCCATATCAACTGCATAAGAATGATTTTGAGAAGTTATCTCTATTCTTCCATTTTCAAGATTTCTAACAGGATGATTTCCGCCTCTATGTCCAAATTTCAACTTATATGTTTTTGCTCCATATGCTAATGAAATTATCTGATGACCAAGACAAATGCCAAAAATAGGATATTTTCCTATAAGGGCTTTTATAGTATTTGTTGTTTCCAGAACATCTGTAGGATCTCCAGGTCCATTTGAAATAAATATTCCATCAGGATTTAATTTTTTAATTTCTTCAGCAGATGTATTCCAAGGCAGTACAGTTACCTTGCAGCCACGCAGATTAAGCGAACGTATAATATTCGTTTTCATTCCGCAATCTATTGCAGCTACATGATATTGATCATATTTTGCATGAGATACATATGACTTTTTACAACTTACAACTGAAACTGCATTTCTGGGCACATCAGTTTTATTAAGTATCTCAAGACCTTTTTCAATTGGAGTTTTTGCATCGGTGATAAGCACTTTCCTTGAACCATGATCACGTATAGATCTTGTGATCTTACGTGTATCAACACCGTAGATTCCAGGTATATTATACTTTTTCATAACTTCGGAAAGTGTAGATGTGCTTCTAAAGTTTGATGGCTTGTCATTATATTCACGAACTATCATTGCACCAATAGTTGGCACAGCTGTTTCATAATCATCATCAGCCATACCATAATTTCCAATAAGAGGATACGTCATAACTACAGCTTGATATGTATATGACGGATCAGAAAGTATCTCCTGATAACCAACCATAGACGTATTAAATACTATTTCGCATACTTTATCTTTATTATCACCAAATGAATAACCATAATATTCCTGACCGTCTTCTAATATTAGTTTTTTGTTATACTCCATTACTTTAACAAACCTCATTTCTTTGCTTCTGAAAGCTTTTTCTCAAATCTATCCTTGCACGTATCACTTGGTATTGCTGTAGGATAATCACCACTGAAGCAAGCACTGCAAAAGTCGTTGTTTCCGCAAAGTTCACAAAGTTCAGATACAGGTATAAAGCCTAAACTATCAGCGCCTATAATCTTTGATATATCTTCTACAGTATGTTTATTAGCAATAAGGTTTTCACTTGAATCAATATCTGTTCCATAATAACATGGATATAAAAACGGTGGTGACGAAATTCTCATATGAATTTCCTTAGCTCCTGCATTTCTCAAAAGCTTTACAATTCGTTCGCTTGTAGTACCACGAACTATAGAGTCATCAATGAGAACAACTCGTTTGCCTTTTACACTTGATTCAATTGCATTTAATTTTATCATTACCTGATTAAGCCTTGTACTTTGAGTGGGTGATATAAAAGTCCTTCCGATATATTTATTTTTAATAAGACCAATACCATATGGGATGTCTGATTCCTGACTAAATCCCAAAGCTGCATCAAGTCCGGAATCAGGTACACCTATTACAATATCTGCATCAACAGGATGCACTTTTGCAAGTATTTTACCCGCATGAAGCCTTGCTTCATGAACAGAAACACCATCTATTACAGAATCAGGTCTTGCAAAATAAATATATTCAAATGCACAGATTTTTCTGTTTTTCTTCTTACAATGTTCAGTTCTGGAAACTATCTCATTTTTAGAAAATACAATGATTTCTCCAGGTTCGACATCTCTTATAAATTTTGCTCCAACTGCTGTAATTGCACAGCTTTCAGAAGCAACAACATATGTTCCATCATCTGTTTTTCCATAGCAAAGCGGTCTGAAACCGTAAGGATCTCTTGCACAAATAAGTTTTTGAGGTGACATGAGAACCAAAGAATATGCACCATCCAGTACATTCATAGCAGCACTCAGTGCCTCCTCTATTGATGATGTTCTAAGACGTTCTCTTGTTACAATATATGCAATTGTTTCAGTATCACTTGTTGTGTGAAAAATAGCACCAGACAATTCAAGTTTATCACGAAGTTCCACTGCATTGCTCAAATTGCCATTGTGTGCAAGAGCCATTCTTCCCTTCTGATGATTAACTTCAATAGGCTGACAATTTTTTCTGCTGTTGCCTCCTGTTGTCCCATAGCGAACATGACCCACTGCCATTGTACCATTTGGAAATTGAGATAATGTTTCAGAACTGAACACTTCACTTATCTGACCTAAATCTTTATGTGATGAAAACAAACCATCATCATTTACAACTATACCGCAGCTTTCTTGACCACGGTGCTGCAAAGCATAAAGTCCATAATATGTAACACTTGCAACATCTATAGGGGTAGATGCTATGACACCGAAAACACCACATTCTTCTCGTAAACTCATGCTTTATTACCTCCAAAAGAATATTCAATCGCAGCCTTTATAAAACCTTTGAAAAGTGGGTGTGGTTTATTAGGACGGCTTTTGAATTCTGGATGATATTGAACACCTACATGAAACGGTCTTTCTGTAAGCTCTACCGTTTCAACAAGTCTTTCGTCAGGTGATATTCCACTAAAAGTAAGACCGTAAGTTTTAAGCATTTCACGATAATCATTATTAAATTCATAACGATGTCTGTGACGCTCATTTATAAGTTCATTTCCATAGCAACGCTGCATTATAGTTCCAGCTTTAATTTTACATGGATAAGAACCAAGTCTTAATGTTCCGCCTTTGTCTATATCATCGCTCTGTCCCGGCATGAAATCAATAACTTTATGTTTACACATTTCATCAAACTCACCTGAATTAGCATCTGTTAAACCAGCTACATTTCTTGCAAATTCAATTACTTCTATTTGCATACCAAGACATATTCCAAAGTAAGGAACATTTTCTTCTCTTGCAAATTTAGCGGCAAGTATCATACCCTCTATGCCACGGCTGCCAAAACCTCCTGGAATAATAATTCCATCAAGACTTGAAAGAGTTTCTTTATAATTTTGTTCACTCAGTTTCTCAGAATCTATCCAATGTATATTTACCTGAACATTATGATAATATCCTGCATGACGAAGGGCTTCTGCTACAGAAAGATATGCATCATGAAGTTCCACGTATTTGCCTATAAGACCTATATTTACTGAATTTGAAAGATTTTTAATTCTTTCAACCATATGTTTCCATTCATCAAGATCTGGATCAGGTGCATTTATGCCGAGTTCACGGCAAACCACTTTAGAAAAATTTGCTTTCTCGAGCATAATAGGTGCTTCATAAAGAGTAGGCAATGTTATATTTTCAATAACACAATCTTGTTTTACATTACAGAATAAAGATATTTTCTTAAAAATAGATTCTTCCAGATGTTCATCGCAGCGAAGTACAATTATATCTGGATTTATACCCATACCCTGTAATTCCTTTACAGAATGCTGTGTCGGCTTCGATTTATGTTCATCAGAACCTTTTAAAAAAGGTACAAGAGTAACATGAATAAATAAACTGTTTTCTTTGCCAACTTCAAGATTGATCTGTCTAACTGCTTCAATAAACGGCTGTGATTCAATATCTCCTATAGTACCGCCAATTTCTGTTATAACTACATCGGCATCTGTTTTTTTACCTACACTATAAACAAATTCTTTTATTTCATTTGTAATATGTGGTATTACTTGAACCGTATTACCCAGATATTCTCCTCTTCTTTCTTTGTTTAATACGTTCCAATAAACCTTGCCTGTTGTTAGATTAGAATATTTGTTTAAGTCTTCGTCAATGAATCTTTCATAATGTCCAAGGTCAAGATCCGTTTCTGCTCCATCTTCTGTTACATAAACTTCACCGTGTTGATATGGACTCATTGTGCCTGGATCAACGTTTATATATGGATCCAACTTTTGTGCAGCTACTTTTAATCCTCTATTTTTTAGAAGTCTTCCAAGTGATGCTGCTGTTATTCCTTTTCCAAGTCCCGAAACAACGCCGCCTGTTACAAATATATATTTGGTCATTGACCATTGCCTCCCTTTAATATAATACATCACATAATAGAGAATTAATATATATAAAAAGAAACTTTTTCTTTAAAAATACACCTTTTATAATTTATCATTCCCACTCGACAAATACTAATTTTCAGTTTGCTACATACATTTGTTTAAATGGATTGCTGTTGTCAGGAGTTACAATTGTAAAAACAGAATTCATTATTTCTTCTGCGTCTGTGTCAAAATATTCACAGAATTCATCTATATACTCTCTTATTTCCAGCATATCTTTTGAAGTAGCTTCTCTTGCAGTTACCTGCTTTGGGAACTCTATATCATCACATTTTCCACGAAGAAACATTTTTCCGCCGTGCATACCTGTACACGGAAAATTGCCTACAATACGTTGACCTTCTGAATTCAGTCCAAGTATTACAATTATACCGCCAGCTTGATATTCACCAAGGAAACTTCCTGTATTGCCGCCAATTACTATAACAGGAACTTTTTCCTTATATTGTTTCATATGTATTCCAGCACGATAACCGGCATTGCCCTTTACAAATATTTTTCCGCCACGCATTGCATAACCAGCAGCATCGCCAATATTTCCGTAAATTACAATTTTACCTTCATTCATTGTATCGCCGACTGCATCTTGTGCATTTGCATTTACTTTAATAGATGCTCCATTAAGATAAGCACCAAGTGCATTTCCCGGTACACCATTGATAGTAATATTTTTATCAGACATACC
>CANOIR010000026.1 GCA_947566125.1 uncultured Ruminococcus sp.
GATTGAGTTCTCCTTTATTCCAGCCACAGCAAAATGCCAAATTCCGAGGAGAAAAGATTGAAAACAAATCTCAGTTGTATTGCGAAGTTCAGACTTTGTAATCGGTTTTCCGTTTTTACATATGTATAGAAGCTGATTATCAGATATACCTTTATCATTAAGAATTACTTCAACGAGTGCTTTTATCAGGTACTCGTCTTTTTTTGCATCTGTATTTATCTCCAAAAATTTTTCTGAAAGCTTTGTCATTGCATTCAAGCAATCTTGAAATTCATTTTTAATACGTGACTTGAAACTGGCAATGACAGAAGCATCATTTAATCGAAGGTAGCCTCCACCCCATGTCTGACAAGATTTAAATTTTCCCATCGCATTTGTAAAACTCCTTAATTCTGCCTGTGACGGTGGGACAAAATCAGGTATTACAATCCTCATAAGTTCAATAAGAAGCTCAACTTCTGTAATGCCACTCTTTTTACCGTTATAGTTCTCATCTTTACTAAGCAGTGGCTTTCTTGCATCTGAAAGTAAAACAAAGAAGGTTCCACCACACAGCCTATAATATCCTTCGCTTGTCATTGATTTACTCCTATTTCAAAATAATGACTCTGATGACTTTGATGACTACTTGAATGATGACTAAAATTACTTCTCAATGATACTTGTGAAAGACAAGAGCCATTCAAACACAAAGTACTTCTTTTCCTATTATTTACCTACTATTATACCACAACTTCTTTCAACATTCAATCCTTTTTGTACATTTGTGAAAAAAATTTGTCTTTCAAACATTAACGAAAAAGGAGGTCAACCCATGAGCCAAATCAAATTGTTACTGGACATCATCGCAGATGTCCGCCACCTCAGTGAAAGTCTGGAAGCCTATTCCTTTTGACTTTCAGATGGTCGTGATTGATGAGCTTAGTTCGTTCAAGAATCATCAGACAAAACGATTCAAATCTTTGATGAAAGTCAGACCAAAAGCAAAACGCATCGTAGGACTGACAGGTACACCGAGCAGTAATGGTCTTATGGACTTGTATGCCGAATTTCGTCTGCTGGATATGGGAGAACGTTTAGGACGATTTATCGGACAATTCCGAAATACATACTTTCAACCTGACAAACGCAATGGCATGATCGTGTATTCCTACAAGCCTCTGCCTGGTGCGGAAGATGCGATATATGAGAAAATCTCCGATATCACAATTTCTATGAAAGCCGCCGATCATCTCCATATGCCAAAACTTATCATGAACGAATACTATGTCGAGATGTCATCAGAGGAAAAGAAAAAATACATGGAACTGAAAAAAGAATTGATTCTTGAACTTCCTGACAGTGAAATTACAGCCGCCAATGCCGCAAGCCTCAGCAACAAACTATCGCAGATGTCGAATGCTGCAATCTATGATGATAATAAAAATATTATTCCGATTCATGATAGAAAATTGGATGCACTGGAAGATATTATCGAAGCCGCAAACGGAAAGCCGATTCTTGTTGCTTACTGGTTCAAGCATGACCTGGAGCGAATCAAGGAACGGCTTTATAAACTGCATATTCCGTTTTCTACACTGGACAAGTCTGACAGCATCAGGAAATGGAATAACGGTGAACTTCCTGTTGCACTAATTCACCCTGCATCCGCAGGTCACGGTCTAAATCTGCAATCGGGCGGCAGTTGCCTGGTATGGTTTGGACTGACTTGGAGTCTGGAACTTTATCAACAAACTAACGCAAGATTGTGGAGACAAGGGCAGAAATCTAATACAGTTGTCATTCAGCATATCGTCACCAAAGATACGATTGATGAGCGGATCATGAAAGCTTTGAAGGATAAGGATGAAACACAGACGGCTTTGATGGAGGCTGTCAAGGCAGAAATTGCGAGGGAGGAATATGCATGAATCCGAAAGAGTACATGGAAGAGGCAGATCGCCTCCGCAGAAGAATTCATCGTATGAAATTTGCACAGTTGCCCAAGCGTCCTACTGATTATGATGAACGCCGTGATGCACTGACAAAAGAGTATGATGAGAAATTCAGAAAGTTTCAGAAATTGGAGCAGAAACGAACAGATCAGCTTAACAGAGCTGAAACTTTGCAAAGCATGGTACAGCAATTATCTGAAACAAAAACGATCATAGATACCTTTGATGATTCTCTTTGGAAAACGATGATTGAAAAAGTTACCGTGTTCCATGACAACAGAATGATTTTTCAGTTTCTTGATGGAACGGAAATTGAAGCGTAAGCACTTAAAGTAATGCCGCCAAAGTAGTCAATTTGATTACTGTGGCGGCTTTTTTAATTTAACAACAAAATAGTTAGACTTTCATTTTACTTCTGAAAATCAATAGATACATCGCCATTATTACAAGACACATCCAGCGTTTTTTCTCCACCATCTTTATTGTCCGGCAAATTACTATCACCCTTTTTGATTTTTGTTTGGATTGCAAAATCATCATAACTTCCGATAACTGTTCCCGAAATATCCCCGTTCTTGACCGTTAGGTCTATGGCATTTCCCACATTCAAACTTTCAAAGTTAATGTTTCCGCCGTTAGAAGAAAGGTGTATACTTCCAGTTACAGTCAACACCGGAAGCGATATATCTTCCTCTGTTGTGGATAATGCAAGAGTGTCTAAAAGTCCATCCGGTATCTGCAAGGATATTTTCCGATCTTCGGCAGAAGGCTTCAGCCCAACATAATCCGTCCACTCCTTATCGCTGGCACTTTTCATCGTCAGCACATTTTCCTCAGAAATGGAAATATCATAGTACTCTTTGCTGTTTTCAGAATACCCGATATGGACTTGTTCGTCCTCGGATAATGAAACTTCAATTTCTCTGTCTCGTACATCAAGATTGATTGCATTGACCTGCGTATCTGTCGTATAATTTTTCTTCTCAAACGGTTCGTCGCTGTTTGAACACCCCGACAAAATGACACTGCCCAATATAGAACACAATGCAAGTGAAATAATTTTTTTCATAGTGATTCCTCCGTATTTAATAGCTTTGGTTAGCAACTCCAATTCATAGTAGTATTTCGCCTTCTCAATTTTCCCGGTAAATTGAAACCCGAAAGAGAGAAATAACGCCTTTACATTTTCATTGGAGTTGTCTGTCATTATTGCTTTTTACAACTTTCAGTGCTATAATTATATTATAAACCTTTGTGTAGCACAAATGTCAATAGGAGAAAATAAAAAATGAAAAAATTTTTTTCAATCGGGGAAGCTGCCAAAGCCGCCCATACAACAAGTGAAACTTTGCGGCATTATGATCGTATTGGATTGGTGAAGCCAAGCGAGAAAGACGAATGGACGAATTATCGCTATTATACCGAGCAGGATATTGTGCGGCTGAATACAGTGCGTGCTTTGCAGGTCATGGATTTGCCTTTGCAGGAAATCAAAAAGGTGTTAGAATATGACGATCTTCAAAAAATCATTGACTTTTTAGCACAGGCGGAGCAAAAGGCAGATGAAAAAATGGAAGCAATACAATACAGTAAAGCGAAAATTGCGTTAGCCAAGGCAGATTATGAAAGAAAATTACAAGGGCAGCAAATGTTCAATGGCATACTTATCAAAGAGTATCCGGAACGTGTTATTTTGCTGTCAGATACCTTGGAAACGCCAACACTTGATAATCTTTGGAATTATCTCAGCCACTTCTATGAAAAAGTGACTCCCGCCTTAAAAGAGCAATTTGACTTTGAGGATTTAGCCGGTATATACACAGACGGAGAAAAGTCAAGGCTTTTTGCTGTCTGTACCCGTTATGTAGATGTTGATGGATTAAAGATATTGCCTAAAGGAAAATACTTATGTGCAAGCTGTACCGAAGAAAATAGAAGAAGTACATTGGACGAGTTGCTTGATATAGCCAAAACGGAATATGGCGTAGATCCGAAATTTACAATACAACTTATTATTGTATCAGGCATTTTACAATGGAGTTATCAAATTCAAATTCCTTTATGTGAAGAGTAAAAGCACCTGCAGCTTAACCGTTTCTTTCGGTCAGCAACAAGTGCTTGATGTAAGTTTTATATAAAGTGAACTATCTTCCTGTATTCTTAAATTGTACAATCTATATCGATTATTTTTTTTAATTTAACAACATAAAACGCAAGGTTGCATTGACCTTAAAATGGGTGCAAAAGAAAACACTAAGCCCTGAATTTCGGTATTTTACCCCATTTTCAAGGCAAATACTACTACCCTATTCAGGCAACAGAAAACGGCACTTTTTGAAAAGTGCCGATACTGCGTTGTTTTCAATACATAAAATTGCACCCCTATTTTGTATCAAAATAAGGGTGCAGATGTGGCAAGTAACCAAGCAAATGATACAATGCACCCTGAATTTTCAGAGGTATAAAAGGGTGCAAATTGCACCCTTACGTATATTTGTGCTCAACCATAGTTTAAAACTATGACCAGCAATAAAAAACAGGAGTTACCACATAGTCGTAAAAGTGTGCTATAATAAACATAGCTTAAAACAGAAAGGAAAACAGCTATGAAAACTTCAATTATCGGATATCCCAGAATCGGTTCTTTGAGAGAACTGAAATTCGCAAGTGAAAAATATTTCAGAGGTGAGATTTCAGAATCTGAATTACAGAATACTGCTAAACAGCTTCGCCTTGCTAATCTTACAATACAGCATCAGAACGGACTGGACTTTATTCCGTCGGGTGACTTCTCATTCTATGACGGTATGCTGGATACAGCAGTTCTGCTGAATGCAGTGCCGGATAGATACAGAAATCTCGGCTTGTCTGAGCTGGATACATATTTCGCAATGGCAAGAGGCTACCAGGGTGAAAAGGGCGATGTCAAGACTTTTGCCATGAAAAAGTGGTTCAATACCAATTATCATTATATGGTACCTGAAATTGATGACAATACAGAAATCAAACTATCTGGCAATCAGCCTTTTGAACTCTTTCAAGAAGCGCTTAAAAACGGTGTAAAAACAAAGCCTGTCATCATCGGAGCATATACTTTTCTAAAACTTGCACGATACACAGGAAACAAAACAGCAGCTGATTTTGTTGACGCAGTCATCTCTGCATACTCACAAATTTTTACAAAATTCAGCGAATTAGGTGCTGAATGGATTCAGATTGATGAACCTTGTCTTGTGATGGACATGACATCTGTGGACAAAGAACTTTTTGTAAAGCTATACAAGAAAATTCTGTCCGGGAAATACTCTGTAAAGGTACTTTTACAAACATATTTCGGTGATGTGCGTGACTGTTACAGCGAAATATGCAGTCTTGATTTTGACGGCATCGGTCTTGATTTTGTTGAAGGCAAGAAGAATCTTGCACTTGTAAAAGAAAGCGGATTTCCGACGGAAAAGACACTTTTTGCCGGAGTTGTCAACGGAAAGAATATCTGGAAGAACCATTACTGCAATACACTTACGACGATTGCAGAACTTCAAAAATATGCGAAAAATATTGTAATCAATACCTCTTGTTCCCTTCTGCATGTTCCATATACCCTTAAAAATGAAACCAAATTGTCAGAAAGTTATCAAAAGCACCTTGCTTATGCTGAAGAAAAGCTTCTGGAACTTGCAGAGCTGAAGAAAATTATTACCTCAGAGACCCCAATTGAAACAGAAGAATACCAGAAAAATACTCGTTTATTTTCAGAACCAAGAAGCAGTGCAAACCTTGACGTACAGAATCGTGTCGCAAATCTTACAGATGCAGATTTTATCAGACTTCCGGCATTTGCAGAGCGTGAAATAATTCAGAAAGAAAGATTTCAACTTCCCTTATTTCCTACAACTACAATCGGTTCTTTTCCACAAACCGCCGATGTCAGAGCTGCCCGTGCATCATTCCGCAAAGGTGAAATTTCAGAAAAACAGTACGATACATATATGAAAGAAAAAATTTCCGAATGTGTGGCATTACAGGAAAACATTGGTCTTGATGTACTGGTTCACGGAGAATTTGAACGTAACGACATGGTAGAATATTTCGGCGAATGTCTGAACGGCTATATTTTCACAGAAAAAGCATGGGTGCAGTCCTATGGCACACGCTGCGTAAAACCGCCTGTTGTATGGGGTGATATTTCCCGTGCAAAGCCCATGACTGTGAAATGGTCTGTTTACGCACAGAGTCTTACGGACAAGCCAATGAAAGGAATGCTGACTGGTCCTGTTACCATTCTGAACTGGTCGTTCCCACGTGAAGATATTTCCCTGAAAGAAAGTGCATATCAGATTGCTCTTGCAATTCGTGAGGAAGTGCTTGATCTTGAAGCAAACGGTATCAATATTATTCAGGTTGACGAAGCAGCACTCCGTGAAAAACTTCCGCTCCGTAAATCCGATTGGAAAACAGATTATCTTGACTGGGCAATCCCTGCATTCCGTCTTGTACACAGCGGAGTAAAGCCTGAAACACAGATTCATACACATATGTGCTACAGTGAATTTTCCGATATTATTAGAGAAATTGACGATATGGACGCTGATGTCATTACGTTTGAGGCAAGCCGTTCCGACCTGACAATTCTTGATGTTCTGAAAGAAAATAACTTCCGCACAGAAGTCGGACCAGGCGTTTATGACATACATTCACCGAGAATCCCGGCTGTAGAAGAAATCAAGAATGCACTCCACAAAATGCTTGACAGAATTCCAGCAGAAAAACTCTGGGTAAATCCAGATTGCGGTCTGAAAACAAGAGGCAATGCAGAGACTGTTCCAAGCCTTGAAAATCTTGTCCATGCAGCAAAGGAGCTTCGCAATGAAAACCTCTGATTTATTTCAGAAAAAGACAGTACTATCTTTTGAAATTTTTCCGCCGAAACCAACTGCCGATGAAAGTGTTATTTATGAAACTTTGAACGGACTGGCCAATCTACAACCTGATTTTATCAGTGTCACTTACGGTGCGGGCGGCGGAAAAAATGGAAGTAAAACAATTCAGATTGCATCGGATATCAAACATCAATATGGCATTGAAAGCATTGCACATCTTCCATGTATCAGTCTTTCTGAACAACAAGCCATTGAAATTCTCGACTCACTGCAAACAAACGGTATCGAAAATATCCTCGCACTTCGTGGGGATATTTCCCCCGATACCAAGCCAAACGGAAGATTCTGTCATGCAAGTGACCTTATTTCATTTATCCATGAACGCTATGATTTCAATATCATTGCCGCCTGCTATCCGGAGGGACATTCAGAAAGCAACAATATGATTGATGATATAAATTTTCTGAAATATAAGGTCAGTTGCGGCGTATCACATCTGATTACACAATTATTTTTGGATAACGATGATTTTTACAGATTCCGTGAACGTGCTGAAATTGCAGGCATCCATGTTCCAATAGAAGCAGGAATTATGCCTGTCACCAATAAGGTGCAGATTGAACGTATGGTAAAGCTATGCGGCATCAAACTGCCGAAAAAATTTATGAAGATGATGGAACGATACGAAAACAATCCAACGGCATTGCGTGACGCAGGCATTGCTTATGCCATTGACCAGATTGTTGACCTGATTTCTCATGATGCGGACGGCATTCACTTATATACGATGAATAATCCATATGTTGCCAAAAAGATTTATGAAGCAGTTCACAGGCTTCTTGCTGTCCACCGTTGATTTTCTGACGGAAATATGGTATACTGATTTCAGAAACGGAGTGAATATCCATGACTTTACAGCAACTGAAATATATTATACAGATTGTACAATGTGGTTCAATCACAATGGCAGCACAGAAACTTTATATCACACAACCAAGCCTTTCAAAAGCAGTTTCAGAACTGGAGCAGGAAATGGGAATTACTATTTTTTTACGCAGTAATCGTGGTGTGATACTGTCAGAGGAAGGCACAAAGTTCCTTTCCTATGCACGGCAGGTTGTGGAACAGGCAGAACTTCTGGAACAGACCTACAAACATAACGCCCCCATTAAAAGAGTTTTTGCGGTATCATCGCAGCATTATGCCTTTGCTGTGAATGCTTTTGTTGCTTTGGTGAAAGAATACGGTCAGGATAAATATGAATTTTCTCTCCGTGAACTTCGCACGAACGATATTATTGAAGATGTCTATACGCAGCGTTCAGAACTTGGAATTATATTTCTCAGCAATTTTAACCATGAAGTTATTCTTCGTATTCTGAAAAATAAGGAACTGCAATTCGTGCCTGAATTTACTGCGAAACCACACGTTTTTGTCAGTAAAAACAATCCACTTGCAAATCTTAAAATTGTAACTCATGATGATTTGAAAAGTTATCCGAAACTGACTTATGACCAGGGTATTAATAATTCATTCTATTTTTCAGAAGAACTTCACAGTACTGACGAAAGTCCGAAAAACATTATTGTTTCAGATCGTGCAACACTCTTTAATTTACTGATAGGATTGAATGGTTATACAATATCTTCGGGAATTCTAAGCAGTGATCTAAACGGAACAGATATTATTTCAATTCCTCTTGAAAGCAACGAGTACATGGAAATTGGATATATTCATGCAGCAGAACGTCCGCTGAGTCAGCTTGCAGTACGTTACCTGGAACATTTTAAAATGTATATTGAAAACTATACAAAATAAAGAATATCCGCAGTTTTAATTTATACTGCGGATATTTTATATACTTCAGACGATTGCCTCAATGATTATTTTTTCATTAAGTTTGATTGTCTGCATACCACACTTTTTATTCTTGTTGAAATTGAAACTGAGCAAATAACCTTTATCGATGTGATAGTAATTCAAATATTCAAAAATCTGCTGCTCTCCTCTGCAGTGATACTCTTCCCCATGCCATATTTTCATCTCAATGATGAACTGTTCACCAAGATAATCTACTATTACATCTGTACGTCTTTGGTCACGAGTCTGAGCCTCAATATAGTAATTCCCGACACCATTTATGATAGGTCTGAGATACAACAAAAACAATTTTCTTCCATCATCTTCCTTGAATTTATCAGGCTGCGAACCATAAATATCGTTGAAGTGCAGTACGAACTTTTCAAGAATTCGTTCCATATCAAGATGTCCATTCCGGATAAACTGATTTTTGTCATTAACACCGATAGAAAAAATCAGACTATCTGTGGTTTCCAACGAGATAAACCAATCATAGATTACTGTTTCAAAAATTCGGTTTGCAATAACAGTACTGCCTTCCTGATTTTTCACAAAGCCATACATGACAGCATCTCTAATTACAGAATCATAAGCATTGTACAGATACTTTCTTCCATGAAACAACATAGAATGCAGCATATTCCGAAGATTTTCATTGTCCTCCAGTTTATTGATAAGTGATTCTATCAATGGAATTTTCTCTGTCATTAATTCCTTTGCAGATGCAATAACGGCGTTTCTTGTCCAATCTTTATTTTTCTCATCCATCAACTTGCAGATACTCGAAACGAGCACGGGATATCCCGATGTATAATTATAAATCAGCTGAGATATTTCGGTAATATTCATTCCTGTATGATGATCATTTTCATAATCTTGAAGCATGCCCGAAATATCAACAGAAGAAAAACTCATATCCACATCAAATGATGATGCTATATTCCACGGACTGTTATGTTTGTGATCTGCATCCGAGCGTATTTTCTGACGAAGATTTCGTATATCGTGAACTCCTGCTAAAATCACTGACTGAAATGTAGACCGTTTATTTCTTTGAAGATAATAACCTCTCAACTGTGCTAAAAAGTCCAAAAACACCTGATTGTTACTGGCACTATCTACTTCGTCAATTATAAGGACAATTGGCTTATTCGCTGCTGCACAAACTTCGCTCAGGCACATAAACATATCAACCAAATCAAATCTGTTAATAGCACAATTTTTCAATTCCTGCAATGCTGACTGCATTTCATCAAAAAATGAAAATGATTTCATAGAAAGCACAAATGCTCTTGCAAATGCAGCAGAAAATGTTTCTTCATTTTTAAATTTCGCATGACTCATCTGTGTCTGAAAATCCATGCTAATCACAATATAATCTTCGCAAAGATATTCTTCCAATGCGCTTATTGTAGTTGTCTTACCATACTGTCTGCCACGATTGATAACAAAGTATTTCCCATCATCGATCATTTCTTTGATTTGAGCAAGTCTGGTATCCAGATTGACCATATAATGATCCTGTGGATTACATGAACCAGTCACATTGAATTGACGCATTTCTTACACCTCTTTCCTGCTGTTCTTTCTTAATTATCAGTATACCATAATTTCTTGAAAATTGCAAGTCAAATCATGATAAATAAAAATAGCACCCTGCAACAATGCAGAGTGCCTAATCTCATTAAATATAAGCTATATCTAGATCTCCGTTCCATCCTTGAAAGCAAACAACAATCCGCCATCTTGAAACACTGTTACTTTATCAACTGCTGCAATCCAAAATTGTTCATCAAACTCTGTCAGCAGTTCTTTGCACTTGGAAAGTTTCAGAATAAACCCTCCAATCAAATCACGTTTAGCAAGACGCTCTTCTTTCTGTTTCTGCAATGAAAGCGACTTCTTTTGCAGTTTTTCGTAACGTTCTACCAGTGCGTTATAATGCATATTGTATTCATCCTGATTCTGAGCGGTCTGGCTATTTTCCATAATGTATTTTCGGGTAAGTTCCGAAACAGCTTCCATTTCCTGCAAAACCTCCTGCTGTTTTTCATCTATTTCAGTGCAATCCGTAAGCAAATTCTGCATCATCCTGCAATTTTCAAGAACCTCATCACGATTTTCAAAAAGCTGATCACAAGCAGAAAGGAATTTTTCTTTGATAACATCCTCGTATAAATGCGGTGTGCTGCACTTACACACACCATTAAATTTATGATTACACCGCCATATTACTCGGCGGTATTTGCTTGTAGAATGCCAGACCTTTGAACCATAAAAGTTCCCACAATCACCGCATACGATTCTTGCTGCAAAAATACTTTTGCTGTTGTATTGCTTTCCCAAAGATTTCCTGCGTAGAATTTCAGCCTGAACCAGTTCAAATTCATCCGGTGAAATGATCGCATCGTGGCTTTGTTCAATGTAATACTGCGGTATCTCACCTTCGTTGATTTTTCTTTTCTTGGTAAGAAAATCTACAGTAAATTGCTTTTGCAACAGGGCTGAACCCTTGTATTTTTCATTGGTCAAAATGCTTTCAATAGTAGATGACTGCCATTTTATCTTTCCGGCAGGTGTTGGAATTCCCATGTCGGTCAGCATTTTTCCAATACGATATGGTGTCATGCCGTTTATAAAGCTACGGTAAATCAATCTAACGATTTCAGCTTCCTCCGGAACAATTTCAGGCAGACCGTCGTCACCTTTTTTGTATCCAAGAAAATGCTTGTAAGGCAGCGATACTTTGCCGTCAGCAAAACGCTTTCTTTGTCCCCATGTAACGTTTTCTGATATGGAACGTGACTCTTCCTGAGCCAAAGAACTCATAATTGTAATAAGCAATTCGCCCTTTGAATCCAGAGTGTAAATATTCTCCTTTTCAAAGTAGACCTCTATCCCTTTTTCTTTTAGCTTACGCACTGTAGTGAGAGAGTCTACGGTATTTCGGGCAAAACGGCTCACACTCTTGGTCACGATCAGATCAATTTTTCCCGAAAGAGCATCTGAGATCATGCGATTGAAACCATCACGATGCTTTGTATTTGTTGCACTGATTCCTTCGTCAGCGTATAATCCGGCGTATTCCCATGCCGGATTTTTTTGTATGTAGTTTGTATAATAATCAACTTGTGCCTCATAGGAAGTGAGCTGTTCCTCGCTGTCTGTAGAAACTCTGGCATAAGCTGCGACTCTGCGTTTTCTGGTACTTGTTTTCGGAAGACGTGTCACCATATTCATAGTTGATGGAATAATTCTTACTGCTCTTTCGGACATGATATTCTTCTCCTTTCACCTGCTTTTTTTCGCATATCATCTGTCCAACTTTCAGAACGGGTACCGCACCTCCCGAAGCAAGAGCCGTAAACAGGTAAATGAAAATAGTGTTGAATGAATTTACCAGCGACACGCCTGACACGGCGGTTTCGCCTACAAAACCGATTACAAATACATCTGCAATACCGACGAGGGCAACGAGAAGCTGCTCTAAAAACAGCGGGATAATCAATTTTTTCAAATCTCTATTGGAAAACAAAGTAACTCCCTTCTTCCAAATTTTGCAAATATCCAATTTCAGCAATCAAAAATGTAAATTCTTATTTTTTGCCGCCGAATACGGGAAAACGGCTATGTTCACCATAATCCTTGATTCGGGGAATCGCCTTTAAAGTTTCCATATCATCATCGGAAATGGTAAAATCAAGGTCTGCGTTTATCCGCATATGATCGGGATTAGCAGTTTTCGGAATTACGATTGTGCCGAGCTGAAGGTCATACCGAATACAAAGCTGCGGAACTGTCACACCATATTTATCTGCCAGTTCTTTAATCGTCACATTTTTCAAAGCCTCACCGTGAGCAACAGGAGAGTATGCTTCTACTGCGATACCTTTGCTTTGGCAGTAGTCGATCAGCGAAAGCGGCGTATTGGAGATGTGGCACAGCACTTGATTTACCATTGGCTTTACACTTGCTGTTTCCAAAAGGCTGTCAATATCTTCCGGCAAAAAATTTGATATGCCGATTGCCCGTACCTTTCCGGCAGAGAGTGCGTCCTCTAACGCTTTCCAGACCTGACGGTTTTCTTCAAAATAACGGTTATCCGATTGATTTACTTCAACCCACGGCTGAGGGCTGTGAATAATCATCATATCGAGATACGAAAGCCCCATTTTGTCAAGGGTTTCATTTATGGATTTTGCAGCGGCTTCATAAGTTTTGTGTTCCGCCGCCACTTTGCTTGTAATGAACATTTCTTCTCTTGGAACGCCGCAATTTCTTACGCCGATTCCGATTCCTGTTTCATTACCATAGGCTTGTGCGGTATCAATATGACGATACCCGATAGATACAGCCTGCCTTACTGCTTCGACAGCTTTATCGTTGTCTATAAACCAAGTTCCAAGTCCGAGCTTCGGAATTTTCACACCATTTAATAATGTGAAATGTTCATTCAAAATCATTTTCAATCATCCTTTCTGTGCCTTGCTTTTCTTATTCCAAATCATATAATCAAGATTATCAAGAAGCTGTTGCTTCTGATGAATATCGTCAAGCAGAGAGCGTCGCTGTTTTTTCAGCATACGGATTTGTTCTTCATCCGTTCCCATATTTTCAGTCAGCAGCAAATATTTTTTCGTTTCTTCCGGTGTGAATCCGGCAGAAAGCAATGTATCAATCAGTCCCAATCGCTCAAAATCTGTATCCTTATAAGCTGTTAAAACTTCATCTGATTTTGCCTTTTTTATGAAACCGAAAGACACATATTTTTCTAATGTTCGCACAGACACGCCGAATTTTTTCCCGGCTTCTTCTAAGGTCATTCTATCGTCTCCTTTGCATAAAAAAATATAAGCGCTTTCAGAATGGATACGCCTGTACGCATACGCCGTTCTGATTACACTTATATTATAAGCGATATTCCTGTATATGTCCAATGCCTATATTTCATACAAAGGTATGCGTTTATTGCATACCTTTCCAATCTTCTTCACGCTCAAGCTGAGATTTATTTTGACAAATAGCAGGTATCATGTCAGCATCATCTGTTCAAAATGATACAGCGCTCCTATCATATTCGAGTCATTGAGATATTTGCATGGAAGTATTCTGAGACCTTTCAGCGCTATTGTCAATTTCTTTATTTCGTTCGCATATTTAGTAATACCCTGAATAAAACGAGGTTCGGCGCTGATGCCTCCTCCGATCAATATTACATCGGGATCGAAAGCGATCTGCATATTACAGCATTGTTTCGCAATGTTGAAATACATATCCTCCACAATCTCTATAACAGATCGGTCTCCTTCGTCTATCCACTGATAAATTTTCTTTCCGTTTACTTGATTAAAAGGAATTCGTTTACGATGCGCAACTTGATTGCAAAGCCCTGAAACAGAAATAGACGAACTTAAAATATATGGCACGCTGTCGCAGTAATCTTCCACAGAAATCAATCGTCCTTCTGCCGGAATCAGATTCGGGATATCCTTCCGCTTCATTTGGTTAAGCAAAAAGGAAAATTCACCCGCCGAGAGATTTTTCCCCCGGCGAATCTTTCTGTCCATAACGATAGCTCCCCCGACGCCTGTGCCGAATATAAACAATATTGCGTCATTGCAGTCGGCCACATTGCCTTTCCATACCTCGGCAAGCGCAGCGCATTTTGCATCGTTCTCAATAGCCGTCGGCAGTTTGTCGCATCGTTCGGACAATAACTTTTTAAAAGCGCATTTATCCAAATAAGTCAGGCTGCCTCCACCATGCACAATGCCTTTATCAACATCGATCATTCCCGGCATAGATACCGCAATGCCATTAATATCATGCTTGACTTTTAAGCGGTATAATTCTCCTATCTGCTCAACAAGCTCAGAAGGATTGTGTTCATGCCCGCTGATAGTTGAGAATTTGCCTTTTTCAACAGCGTTTGCATTTGTATCCATCAACGCATATTTGGTGAATGTTCCACCGATATCAAGTACAAAATACATGACAGACTCCTCCCTGCATCACAGATTTTCACCGTTAGAAGCTATCACATTCTTATACCACTCAAATGATTTCTTTTTGCTGCGTTCAAGCGTTCCGTTTCCGTTGTTATCTTTATCTACATAAATAAATCCATACCGTTTTTCCATCTCGCCGCTGGAAGCGCTTACTATATCTATAGGCGACCACATAGTATATCCGATAAGATCGACGCCTTCATATTCGACAGCGTCGCACATAGCCTTAATATGCGCCTTAAGGTAATCTATCCGGTACTGATCGTCAACGCTTCCGTCTTTAGAGCGTTTATCATAAGCGCCGTATCCGTTTTCTACGATAAACAACGGCTTTTGGTAGCGGTCATAAACCCAATTCAGCGCATACCGCAATCCAAGCGGGTCGATCCCCCAGCCCCAATCGCTATATTTTAAATATGGATTTTTAGGCAGATCATCTGCGTTTCCGGTCCATACATATTCCGGAGCAAGCGCTTGTCCCTTTATCGTCATCGACATATAATAAGAAAGCCCTACAAAATCCACACAGCCTTCTTTCAGAGCTGTTTTGTCCTCTTCTGTAATATCGATATGAAGACCGTGCCGTTCCCACAGCCTTGTAATATGCATAGGATACTTTCCTCTGCAATGTGCGTCTGCGTACCAGTATCTTGTATGTTCTGCCGATATTTGTCCCATCATATCGCTCGGATCGCAGGAAAACGGGTATACAGGAACCATTGCAATCATACATCCGATTATCATTGACGGATCGATCTCGTGAGCAAGCTTTACCGCCTTTGCACTTGCGACAAGCTCATAATGAGCCGCCTGAAACATCAGCTCTTCCTTATTGTCGTTATCATTTACAAGTATGCCGCTGTCCTGCAAAAGATGATGCGCATTATTGTAATCACTCTGATTGTTGATCTCATTAAAGGTCATCCAATATTTTACCTTGCTGTGAAATCGTTCAAAGACCGTCTTTGCAAAGCGCACAAACAGGTCGATACATTTTCTGTTTCTGAAACCGCCGTATTTTTTGATCATATTGTAGGGCATCTCAAAATGGGAAAGCGTCACAATAGGTTTGATGCCATATTTAAGACATTCGTCAAATAAGGAATCGTAGAAGTTCAGACCTGCTTCATTCGGAAGTTCATTATCACCGTCAGGAAATATCCTTGTCCAAGCGATCGAAGTTCTAAAGCATTTGAATCCCATTTCAGCCAAAAGAGCAATATCCTCCTTATAATGATGATAAAAATCGATTGCTTCGTGATTGGGGTAATATTCTCCGTCGATAATACCGTTTGTGATCCTGCGTGCAGTACCATTCCCTCCGGCAGTTTCAATATCCGCCGCACAGATACCTTTTCCGCCGACTTTAAACGCTCCTTCTGCCTGATGCGCCGCTATTGCGCCTCCCCAAAGAAAATCTTTATTCATTGTTCGTACCTCCGAAAGATATAATAGAATTCAGCCGTTTAATATCTGTATAATCGTGAATGACAGGAACAGACAACTCATCAAAAAAGTCAGAGTTTTCCATAGACGCCACTCTTACTATCGTTTTAGCTTCCGCTCGCTTTGCAGATTCGATTCCCGAAACAGAATCCTCAAATACAATACAATCGTGAATATCGACGCCAAGCGCTTCGGAAGCCTTAAGATACAGATCGGGTTCAGGTTTGCCGGCAATCGTACCATTGTTATAAATTACCTTTTCTATAACAAACCACTTGTCAAGTTTCAGATGATCAAAAAAGAATTTTACATTATTCCATCCTGAAGCTGTGGCAATTGTCATCGGAACTGCATTTTCTTTTAGCATATCAAGAAACTCACACAGTCCGTCGGCGAGTTTAAACTCCTTACTCTCCAAACACAATTTCCGGTATATTTGCTCTTTTTCCTCTTCCAAATCTTCGATTTCTTCTCTTGAAAGGGGCATATTGAGAAAATGAGTAAGACTGATTTCTGTATTTCTTCCATAGACCTGTTCTAAAACTGTAGAAGTACCGAATGACGCGAAAAAGACAAGTCAGGCGGCGCTTCGGAGGTTTTAGAACAGGTCTCATGAATGTAGGACTGAAATTCTTCCTTTGAAACACATCGTCCGATTTTATTTTCGATAAAGTCTCTCCATGATTTTTCCTGAAACTTTTCATCAAAGAACATTGTGCCGTTGAAGTCAAATAAAACTGCGGTCATGGATATCACCTCTAGTATAAAAATTTTAATGTAATTATATCATAAAGCTCTGTGATAGTCAACATTAATTTCAGGCAATGCCCGTTATTAACCCATATTTTAATACATTCTCATTTACATTTAATATACCTATATTTTATAAAAAGCACATGTTTATTGCATACTTTTGAAATATTCAAGAAACTTTCCAGCTGCACCAAAATGCGGCTGAAACTTTTTCCATGCAAGCACTGAAGTCATAGAAAGTTCAGGAAATAAGGGCTTAAAGACCATTCTATCACTTCCAAACAGATTGACCGCACCCTCAATCGTTAATGCTGAAGCTACGCCGCTGCTAACCAACATAGCAACATTGGTAATGATATTATATGTCGCAAAAATATCCAATGAAGAAATAGAATCACCTAACCAGTTCTCCATTTCCTTTTGAAGCGACAAGCGGTCTGTTGTAATAAGGGGAATTCCGTATAAATCCTCTTTTTTAATATATTTTTTTAATGCAAGAGGATGATCTGTGCGCAAAAGGAGTCCCCATTTTTCTTTTTCAACCATGCGGAGGTAATCATATTTTATGACGTCAATCGGTTCAAGCAGCAATCCAAAATCAAGCAATCCCTGATCCAGTCTTTCTTTTACATACTCAGCGCTGTTCGTGTAGAATTGAAATTGTACTTTTGAATATTTCTGACGAAAGCTCTGCATAACAGGCGGAAGTATCTGGGAAGCGCTCAATCCACCGCTGCCAATCGAAATAATCCCACCAATTTCCCCTTGTTCCTCAAATTCACTTTCAATTTTATTCATTAAGGCGGCTACTTCCTCGGCACGGCGTCGGAGCATAACACCTGCGTCCGTCAAAGAAAGATGTCTTCCCCTTATAAACAGCGGTGTTCCGAGTTCCTCTTCAAGCTGTGCCATTTGTCGGCTTAGCGTTGGCTGCGTTACATGAAGTACTTCCGCCGCCCTTGATATGTTCTCTTCTCTTACAACTGCTAAGAAGTATTGCAATACTCGAAGTTCCATATATAAGAAATTCCTTTCCAAAAAGATTTAATTTTATTATACCAGAAGTATGCTCAAAATGCAATACAATCACGATTAATATGCCTAAAATTGTATATTAAATAGAAGTTTCTTATCTCCTATATTACTAGATTTTGTTTTAACACTGACGGAAATACAATTTCAATTTCTTTGAAATCAATTTTTACAAGCATCTAAAAAATTGATTTTTTCCTTCAAATCCATCAGTGTAACCAACGCCTTATTTCCATCTCGTAAGTCCAAACTGCACCATATCGGAGCACATTCCAGCTCACGTTATGTTCCCCAGTCATGTATGACAACCGATGGAACATAATAACTGATTTCATATTTCTGAAAATCTTTCATTTTTGTATAACTCCATATACGGATAATGCCGTATCATCTAATTTTGAAATACGGCATATTTGATTATCACTTATTTCTTTACTCGTGAATTTTCCATCCATTGAGGAATTTAGCAGTTTCAGCAAAGCTGTGGTCAATGATCTCACTGTGACCCAGATCGAGGACCGCAATTGCTTTCATATCTTCATCAGACAGTTTGAAATCCCAGATGTTTAAATTTTCTTCCATACGCTCTTTATGAACTGACTTCGGAATAATCACAACACCCCTCTGTGTGTTCCATCTAAGTGCAACCTGTGCGGCTGTTTTCCCATATTTTGCTCCGATTTCCGTCAGAACAGGATGCGTGAAGATTCCATGGTTTCCCTCAGCAAGAGGACCCCATGCCTCCGGAATGACTTCAAAATCATGCATATTAGCAATTGCTCCAGTCTGTGCGAAGAACGGATGCAGTTCCACCTGATTGACCATCGGCTTGATTTTTGCATTCAGACAAAGATCAGTCAATCTTTCCGGATAGAAATTGCAGACACCGATCGCACGGATTTTTCCAGCCTCATAAAGCTCCTCCATTGCTCTCCATGAACCGTAATAATCATTCATAGGCTGATGAATCAGATACAGGTCGATATAGTCCAGACCAAGCTTATCCAGTGATGTCAGAAACGCTTTTTTGGCATTTTCATAGCCTGCGTCCTGAATCCAGAGCTTTGTCGTAATAAACAGTTCCTCACGGGGAATACCGCTCTTTTTGATTGCCATGCCGACTGCTTCCTCATTAAAATATGCGGCTGCTGTATCGATCAAACGATATCCTACAGCCAATGCATCGCTGACAGCTTGCTCACAGATCGCAGCTTCCGGCACCTGAAATACTCCAAAACCTTCCATTGGCATTTTCACGCCATTGCTTAAAGTTACAAATTCCATAATACTTCCTCCTGCATTAAATTTTTTGCGGCTTGACAAAAATCATTTCCTTATGCTAAAATGTAAATAGTACTTATTTTCCTCTTCAAGAGTTAGTATATCACACTTTTTCAGAAATGTACACTACATTGTTTTTATGCTGTATAACTATTTACTTATGCTAAAAGGAGATGTTGCCATGGATACCGCACAACTTCAATATTTCAAAGCAATTGCTGAAACAAATTCACTGACCAAGGCTGCCGAAAAGCTGCATATTTCTCAGCCAGCCATGAGTGCAATGCTCAAGAAATTTGAAACAGAACTAAATGCTGAACTTTTTGACCGAACACCTAACAGAATCCATCTCAATTCCGTTGGAGAAATTGCATTAAAATATGCCAATCGTATTCTCCATGATTATGAAATGATGCAGGAAGAAATTCAAAATGCAGTGCAAAGCAATCTTTCGCTGTCTATTGCATTTTGCGACCCGGGAGTGAGATGGTTCTGTGTACCGAGGTTTTCTACTGCATATCCGGAAATTGCTATCAAAGATACGCTTTATGAAACTGACAATATCGTCAGTTCTCTTTTGAATAAAACTTATGATATTATCGTTGCACCGCATGAAATTCAGCATTCCGATATACAAAATGTGTCGTTCCTTCATGATCAAGTTTATCTTTCTGTTCCGGAAGGCAACGGATTACTGGGAAAAGAAACAATTTCATTGGCAGAAATTCCTGCACAGCCGATCTTGATCCCTAAAATCGGCGGATATTTTATTGCACAGATAGAAAAAATTCTCTCAGAAACCAATCCGCAGGTAACGATCGTATGGAATGAAATGAATATCATACAATATTTGATTCGCACCACCAATTTTCTAACTTCCATATCGACGCTTTCTATTGAACTGAGAAACGACGGCGTCAACAGAACCTTGATTCCACTGAGCGATCCGGAATTGAATGTAACATACTCGATTTCATTTTTAAAATCCAATCGCCAAAAGGTAGATCAATTTTTAAAATGGGCGGCTGAATGTACAAAGTAAATAAAAGCAAATACAGGCAACACTGTAAAATTTTGTGTGGTGTTGCCTGAATTTTGCTGAAATGACTTTTCTCTAATTTCGGGAGAAGTGTTTGAATTCAATGCAATATATTTGTCGGCGGTAGGCAAGCGTGATTTCTGCAAACATAGTAAGTCGTTATATCATTTAAAAGAGGATATTCCTCATTTTCTTTCGTCACTAAAATATTTGAAAGAAATGGAATTGCGGACTTCATTTTCTCCAAATCCGAATTATTTTTCAAGGCAATTGTAATATGCTCCGGCGGATTTTCATGTAGCATTTTTGCAACCAAAAACATACAGTGTCCTGCCGGATAATTGCCTGCCTGAAAAGATAAAAATGCAAGCTGTTTTTCTGCAGATTCATAGTATCTCTCATTCTCCGTAAGCTGATACAATCTCACAAAATTGTATGCCATGACAGCATTTCCACTTGGAATCGCTCCGTCATAAATTTCTTTTGGATTCATAAAAAGCTCTGTATCATCTATTTTTGAAAGGTAAAATCCACCGTCTTTTTTGTCTGAAAATAACCTGATTGCCTCATTACAGAATTGCCCTGATTTTTTAAGATAACTGATGTCCAGAGTGGAATTGTAAAGTTCTATCAATGCAGCAATATAGTACGCATAATCGTCCAAAAATGCGGTATCAGAGTGTATCCCATTTCGCCGACTTGTGTAGAGTTGCAAATCATTACACAAATTTTCTGCAATGAATTTCTCCGCATTGATTGCGGCATTTAGATATTTTTCATTGTGCGAAACTCTGTAAAGCATGGACATGGCAGCGATCATCATGGCATTCCACGAAAGAAGAATTTTATCATCCAAATGCAATTTTGTACGACTTTTTCGGTAGTTGTAAAGCCTTTTCAATTCATTATCAAAATTCGCATTCAAATCGTTGCTTTTCAGCAGATTCGGAATATTCACACCTTCAAAGTTGCCGTTTTTTGTAATATCAAAAGTTTCTGCAAACCTTTTTCCGTTTTCTGTACCAAGAACTTGAATTATTTCGTCGAGGGTAAAAGTATAGTATTTTCCCTCTATACCCTCACTGTCAGCATCCTGCGCACTGTAAAATCCGCCATTCGAAAATGTCATTTCACGCAGAATATATTCTGCCGTTTTTTCTGCCGTATCGAGATGGATTTTGTTTTTTGTCAGACTGTAAGCCGTTGAATACGCAATTATCAAAAGTGCGTTGTCATAGAGCATTTTCTCAAAATGTGGTGCAAGAAAATATTTGTCCGTGGAGTATCTCGAAAATCCATAGCCGATATGGTCGAAAATGCCGCCTTTCCGCATTTGCAGGAGTGTTTTTTCTGCCATTTTCAAAGCATCGGAATCTTGATTCTGCTTTGCATATAACATCAGAAACAAAAAATTATGTGGAGTCGGAAACTTCGGTGAAGAGCCAAATCCGCCGTTGACTGCATCGAAACTTTTTACAAATAATTGAAATGCCTCGTTGATAAGATCATCATTGTTAATATTATTTCTTGCTTTTGTGTTTTTCAGATGTGTAATGATTTGTTCTGCCGATTGCAGAAGTTTCTTACGATTATTGCTCCACTGATCAGCAATAGCAGTCAGCAAATCGAGAAATCCCGGTATTCCATAATGCGACTTCGGCGGAAAATATGTGCCTGCAAAAAACGGTCTTTTATCCCATGTCATGAAAATGCTCATAGGCCAGCCACCGCTGCCTGTGAATGCCTGACATACCAACATATATACGCTGTCGATATCCGGACGTTCCTCACGGTCAACCTTAATGGAAACAAAATATTGATTGAGAATTTCCGCCGTTTTCTTGTTTTCAAAACTTTCGTGTGCCATAACGTGGCACCAGTGACAAGTGCTGTATCCTATGCTAAGAAAAATCGGCTTATCTTCCGACTTTGCTTTTTCAAAAGCTTCTTCACACCACGGATACCAGTTGACTGGATTTTCTGCGTGTTGTAAAAGATATGGACTTGTTGTATTTTTTAGCTGATTGCTCATGATGATTCCTCCGAAACTTTTTCTCTTAGTATATACGCTTTTTAACAGACCATACTAAAAATATACTGTTTCGGAGGATAAATAACATGAAAAAAGAGTATTTTAAGGGCTGGTACTTCAAGTTCAGTAATAATGATCAAACAATTGCCTTGATTCCTGCATTTCATATTAGTTGCGGCAAGAAAACTGCTTCCCTGCAAATGATTATGGATAATTCGGTACACTGTATAAAATTTCCGGATTTAAAATATTGTGAAAAGCCTTTACGTATTCAAATTGGAAATTGCATTTTTTCTGAAAAGGGCATAAAATTGAATATTAAGACCAGTCAATTGACAGTTCAAGGTGTTCTGAAATTCAATGAAATCTCTCCCATTCAATATGACATCATGGGACCTTTTCAATTTGTGCCGTTTATGCAGTGTCGGCACAGTGTTTACAGCATGAGACATCAAATCAACGGAAAAATCACGATGAATGGGCAGATGTTTTCTTTTCAAAATGGTATTGGATATATTGAAGGCGATTGCGGAACGTCATTTCCTGAAACGTATATCTGGACGCAGTGTCATTTCAATAACGGTTCGCTGATGCTGTCTGTTGCTGATATTCCTATGTTCGGATTTCATTTTACCGGAATCATTGGTGTTGTTATGTTGAATGGAAAGGAATATCGTATTGCAACTTATCTTGGTGCAAAGGTCAGACATATTGGCGAAAATATTATTACAGTTCAGCAAGGAGATTTTCGTTTGACTGCAAAGCTACTGGAGAAAAACGCACATCCATTATCTGCTCCGATCAATGGACAAATGTGCAGAACAATTCATGAAAGTGCTTCATGCAAAGCTTACTATCATTTTTCGTACAAAGATCAGATTATATGCGAATTTATGAGTGATCGAGCAAGTTTTGAGTTTGAGTATGAATGATGTTCTTTATTCAGTCTTTCAAGTTGCTTTTTCAATCATAAAACGTGAAGTGTCCCCTTTTCGGGGTACAATTCAATCTGATAATAGAGAAGAATTTCAACGAATGATAAAAGATTGTGAAAGGAAAAAACTTGATATTGTTCTGACCAAAAGCATAAGCAGATTTGGAAGAAACACAGCTGAAATTCTTGATATATTACAAAAAATCACTAATTTTGGCACAGAAGTAATATTTGATGAAGAAAACATCAGCACTGCCAATGGTGAAAATACTTTCATTATTTCTTTGATTGAAGCAATCGCACAAGAAGAAAGTGAAAACCGCAGCCAGAATGTTTATTGGGGCATCAAAAAGAAAGTCATTGATGGCACATCCAAAATTTATACTCGCAAGTGTTATGGATATACCAATGATGATAATGGCGAATTGGTAATTCAGCCTCAAGAGGCAGAAATCGTACAACTGATTTTTGATATGTATCTAAAAGGTAAAAGCATTATTGGAATCAAGAAAGAATTGGAACAGCGACACATACCTTCCCCTTCTGGAAAAGAACAATGGTACAACCGAACGATTGATAATATTCTAAGTAATGAGAAGTATGTTGGAGATGTTATCGTTTTCAAAACTTATACTACTGGATTTCCAAATCGAAAACGTGTCAAAAACTCTGGAGAAAAGAACAAATATTTATCTGCTAAAAGCCATCCTGCTATTATTTCAAGAGAGAATTTTGACGCAGTGCAGGAAGAAAAAATAAGAAGAAGTAATGTTATTCGTGATGAAAATGGTATCAAGAGAAAAAATACAAAATATAGTTCGAGAAGGAAAGACTCATAAATGTCAATACTAAACATTATCACTTATAAAAAAATATTATATTTACAACTTATTTCTGTTACAATATAAATGATCAATAATTTTGTATATCACAATTATATTATCAAAAATTGAAGTAAGTATCAAAACATAAAACCAATAGGAATACTGCATGTATTGCAAAGATTTTGGACAAAGATACGATGCAAAGATGACTAATATATGGGTATGGCATCTTATGTTGACAGGCTCTAATAACAGTCACATAACAAGAAATTCGAATTCAATAGCATAGAAAAGAAATTATTTTCTTTGAAAATATCAGTTTATATCCCACAATACGGTAAATGAATTAATTTAATTTTGTACAATTTACTTGATTTTTTTCAAAAAGTATTGAAATATATCATTTGATATGATATAATAAAATAATCAGGTGAAAAAGAAGAATATAATTATTTTTTAGAACAATCAGAGTTTGAAAATTAATTCTAAGTAAAGGCAACCTCTATATTTGAGCAAGAAAAATCAGATAAGTGTGGCAACTGCAAGAAAAAACTCGAAGGCGTGCTGATGCACTTCGAGATGGCTTGACTCAACAATGACACGCATAGCTGATTTTTCTTGGAATGATTTTTTAGAGATGCCTAAAATGTAACTACAAAACAAAGTGTATTTGATTATATTTTTTAGAATCCAAATTAAATATACATTGATACATCAAATATTAATATGGAAAGGAGCTATAATTTGTGATTATTAATTGGCTAGTTTTTTCTGATTTGCATTTTCAATTTTCCAACATTTCTACCAAAACAATAAGAGAAAAATTAACTGAATTCATAAAATCCGAAATAAATGCAGAATTTATGATTATCACAGGCGATTGTTTTTATAAAGCTAATAATAAAACTGATGTTAGAAAAACCGCAGATTATATTCATGAACTTATTTCTGCATGTGGATGTGAAAAAAATAATGTTTATATTACTCCTGGCAATCATGATTTGATTAGAACTGAACTTAGATTGTCAACATTAAGTTACTATACTGGCATAGACTATTCAACCGGAAGAAAAAAAGCATCACCTAATTCTGTTGATAACGAGGCTCATGAAGCATTATTCACAAAGCAATATTTTTCCAAATTCTTTGAGTTACACAATAAAGTTGTTGGAAAGGCATATGGATCAGTACATCATCTATACGACAATAATGCATATCGGATATTAAATATTAATACGTGTGTGTTAGCTGGTGGATATTATACTGGAGCAGACGAAAATATGAAGAACCGTCACTTAGATGAAGGTAATCTCTCTGTTTTAGACGATAATTTTTTTGAAAATGTACAGAAAATTAAAAACGATAATAAACTTAATATTGCCTTTATGCATCATGGCGAAGAATATTTACGTGAAAATGAAAGAATCAAATTCCAACATATTTTAGAAGATTCACATATTGACATCATTTTTACAGGACATAGTCATAAAATAGGTGTGCATACTTATGATAAGACCCAAAACAGAATTCAAGAATTTACATGTGGAGCCCCAATTGCTGACTCATATAGTGACCCCAGTTTTTTTTATTGTTCGTTTGACACAACTACGAAACAATTAAAATGCCAATTGTATTCTTATTCATTGGAAACTGATAATTGGTCTATCGCTAACAATACAGACCGAAATTTCAATAATGGAGAATATTCTTTTACTCCAATAAGATTTCAAGGAAAACTATCTAAGGGAAAAAATACTCCAAGCATTGATTATAAAGTCGACATTGAAGATTTGAAAAATCATTTTAACGAATTTGGAATTATTGATGCATTACCATTGCAGAAATTTATGATATATAGAAATCAACTAATACAACAAGCTACGGGAAATATTGTTCTTGCTGGACAATCACTAGAAAATGCATTTGATATTAGAAAAGACTCAGAAAGTATTGTTGAAAGCATAAAAAATAATAAAAAAATAACAAATATAGATGTTTTTCTTACAGACCCCATAATGTTTGATTCATCTACAAGTACATACGAAGGTGATACCCCCATTTCCAGAATAAGTAGTACTATGCATACGATTTTATATGACATCGCAGAATCGCTTGATAAGAATCAATCAATCAATATCTATTTTATACCACTTGTTCAATTAGATCATATGGTATTTGTAAATAATATTTTATTAATAAGGCATACATTATTGTGGACTAATGATAATCGATATAAAGCAACCCCACTTATATGCGAAAAACCAGATGATGCATATACGAATGAGTCTATTGTAAAAAGCTCAATGTATAATGTGTATGAAGAATATATAAATAAACTAAAAGAAGAAAGCATTATAATAGATATTCAAGAAAAAGGAAATGAGAGAGATAAAGAAACTCTGGCAAAAAAATGCCATAAGCAATGGAGAGAACGATTATATATATTAAGAACCTCAAAAAAGCTTAAAGGCAAAATAACGATGCATAAACTTTATAGAACACAACTAATAAGTGATTTGCATTCCAGTTGGAGCCCACGTTTTAGAACATTTTCCAGCGAAATTAATTGGATAGATGAATCAGAAACCAGCTCTTTCAATACAGGTTGTAAAACACAAATCAGGGATCATATCGATTTATACAATCCAGAAAATTTGCTAAACGATTCTACACAAAAATTACTTTTACCTTATATTAAAAACACAGAAAAACTATTAAACAGCCTGGTAAAAAAATATGATGCTAAAGCAATCGCTAGAATTTATCCTTCTTTAGACATAGGAATTCCTAACAATGTAATACGTTTAGCGGGAGGATTTGCTACGGGAATGTTGATTGTATGGAAATGTGGCACACCAATAATTCCAATAGACACTACAGTAAATGTATGTTCAAGTAGTTTTTATCAATTTGATCCAGCAGCATTAAAAGGAACATTGGTAAGGGATTTTTTCAACGAGGAAAAAATTAATAGCATCATTAATAACGGTTCAAAAGAAGAAGGTTTAGCATTTAGTTTTAATACAGGTAATCACTTTTTATTACTTTGCAAAAATAGAAAATCAAATATGTACTATTTGGTTTTACATTCATCTGCAAAACAATTTAAAGATACATATTTAGGACTATACCCTAGAGCCAACAATTGGTATGCTAATTATATAAAAACATATAAAGATGAAGAATCCAACAGGTATCTTAGATATTTAAAGGATGCCGAAGCAGAACGTTTTATCGGTATCGCACGCATGTTAAATAAAGAAAACGAAGACATTCACAATTGGTTTGCAGAAAAATTTTGCAAAGACATCCATTTTACGCAACATAAAACATATCATCATTATGGAATGCCAACAGATTATTCTATTGCAATTGGAACATATGTAATAGATGAGGATGATGTTGTTCCAATTTTCTCTAAAGAAGGATATCCTATATGTATGTTTAGACCTGATAAGGGGATGTGGAGCATCGAACTCGAAGGAAAGACAAAATATATTGTACCACACGGTTGGGGACAAAAAATTAACCATCATTACTTTGATGAATTAGCAAATGATGAAGATTTAGAAAAATGTACCTTTGACATAATAAAAGAACATCTTGTAATAAAAGATTTCAATGGAAATATTGTCAAGAAATTTTCTCTAAACCCTAATAATAGATTTCCAGAAGGAATGGTTGAAGTAAGAGAACTTTGGGATCGTGACGATAATGCTCAAGATATGCTTAAATACGGAAAATATCTTTCTGGAACTATTAAAGAAATTTTAGAGCCAATAGCTCTTTTTTCAAAAGGTCATGATGATGAGGTAAAATACTATGTCAATAAAAATGAAGAACCACTTATATTTTCTTAGACATGGCAAAACAATATATAATGAGAAACATTTGATTACTGGTCAAGCAGATATTTCTATATTAAACACAGAAGAAAAGATGAATATAAATTTATCACAACCATTAAATAATATGATAATTCTATCATCACCATTGAAACGTTGTCAGGAAACCGTCAAGTCTTTCCAGCAAAATATAGATTATAACTTACCAATAAAGTATTGCGATGAACTGCTAGAACGAAATATGGGGATTTTTGAAGAAATGGAACGAAAGCTCGCATCTGAAGAATATCCTATATATTTTACAGACGGAAAATTTAAATACTATATGACACCTCCTAATGGCGAAAGTTTTTATAAAGTTTGTGTAAGGGCAGAACTTTTTATTCAAAAAACATTAAATGAACTTCTAGAAAGTCATGACGTTTTAATATGCTCTCATAATCAAATAATGAAAATTATTTATTTTAAAATAATGAATATTCCTTTTAACGATAATTGGTATGAATATAGTTTTATAAACAATATTATATATAAAATATTCTAATTTATTTTATGACTTTATTTTATCTAAATGATAGGATCTTTAATTTTCTGTACCTAAAAAGTGAAGTGTCCCCAAAATCAAGGACAGTAAAAAATTGTTTAATCGTTAGAAATGATTGCAATGCCTGATGAAATGGAGCGTAGCGGAATGTAGTCAGGCATTGCAATCTTCGCTCGTCATACGATAATCGGATATTTACCGTTAATGGTATACTTGTAAAAGGCTGATGGTGACAGCTTAGCTAAATCCCATTGGTATCGTTCATTGTTGTAATATTCAATCCAGTCTTCAACTACTTCACAGATCTCTTCATGAGTGAAGCAATTGAGGATATCGATGTCGTCTTTCATATGACCGAAGAAACTTTCCTGTGGTGCATTATCCCAGCAATTTGCTTTTCGTGACATTGCCCTCAGATTATTGCTTTTTTACCACCTTTTCAAGGAGTGTCCATTATTTTGATTTCATGTAAAATTAGATGTCCATTATTTTGGACCCGTCTATTTCTCTGTGTCCACTTTTCGGGGTACAATTCAGAACACAATCCAATCATAAAACGATAACCTCTAAAATTAAACGTTAGCCCTTAAAAATAAAACGATTACTTGCTATCGTTTTATTTTACCTTGTAAAAAGAAAAAAGCCACAGTGATTTTCCTTTCACTGTGGCTGTTATCGTTTTATGATAAACCGATATCCCTTTCGCGTAAATGTATTTGCTGTAAGCTTCTGGTACGTTCCA
>CANOIR010000027.1 GCA_947566125.1 uncultured Ruminococcus sp.
CGGATCTGTTTGCATTGAAACAATGTGTTCTGACGGCAAAAGCTGTTTAGATATTTCAAACGGCAATGTGATCCAGAATACAAATCAAAATAAAAGTTCTCAGAAATGGATAATAAATAAACCTAATATAATGGGTTATAAGGGCGACTTAAATGGTGATGATAACATATCTGTTGCTGACTGCATTAAAATGAATAAGTTCATTGTTGGCATTGAGTCACTCAGCGATATTCCGGCAGAATTTAAAGATGTAAACAGTGATGGACGACTTAATATCTTTGACGTTTCATTGTTAAAAGAAATGTGTGTTTCTAAGGAAAAATGGATAACTATTTATGATTTCTATCCAGATATTATTTTTTAAAAATATAACATAAAAAATTGCGGGTTCTGTAAATCTTAACAAGATAATGAACCCGCAATGTTTTTATTAAACCTTAATGAATATTTATTTTATTAGTCCTTATTTTCTTTATAGAATGGAACCTTGCCCTTGATAACAGGCTGTGACTGTGGTACATTGGATGGAACAATACCACATGGATTGCCATTTGTAAACGGTCCTACAATGTTTGCAACAGGATCGTACAGTGCCTTCTGCTCTTCCTGTGTTGTGATAGTATCATGGTCCATAAGGATCATATAGCTATCTTTATTAGCAAGACGCATACCCATGATCCATGCTGCATGAACCTTTGGTTCTGTTTCAAAATGCTCACAAAGCTTATTTATAAGATCCATAGGAATATTTTTCAGATCATAAAGCTGTGCACCATTTCTCATTGCAAGAACCTGCTGCTTCGGCATAGGAAGTGCTGCACCAAAAGGATTTATAACAAGACCTTCTGCTTCGCCACCCTGCTGTGCGATCATTTCACTATACTGGTCATACGGAATAAGAATTGTTTTATGTTCAGGAATATTTTTCCATCTAGCAAGTTCGCCCTGATCTGTAAACAGAGGAAAATACTTCTTTCCTTCACGCTGAAGCATAACGAACTTAACCTGTGCCTTATGTGTTTCTCCCTTTTTCAGTTTAAGATCCTTAGGAAGATCGTCCATCTGAACAGGAGCTACAAATCTTGCCTTGCGAATTTCTTCAATCATATTCTGTTCATTTTGAGGATTTCTTTCCTTACGGAATGCATCAATAGCTGCAAGCAAGTCAGGATTTGTCTGCTTATCGCTTCCAAAAAGCATTCTTTCAGGATCGATCTCTGGTGTAGGTGCTGGTGGAACAGGCGCCAGTTCTGGAGCCTTTGGAGTAATATCTCTGCCAACCAGTTCGCTCATTTTCTGTTTATTAACAAGCAATCCTTCTTCACTTGGATTTATAACAATACCATTTGCCTCTGGTGATGCACCAACCACATTGCAAAACTGTTCAAAATTTAATGTGACTGTCTGACAATCTGGATCATTTTTCCACTTAAGCAATTCAAGCCATTCTGTGAATACAGGAAACAGTTTAGTTCCATCTCTCTGCTGAACAAGCATAAACTTAGCCTGTGCAGTATATTTTTCACCAGTTTCAATTTTATCTGGTAAATCTTCCATTATTACAGGTGCGATAAATTGAGCATTCTTTATTGCGTCTGTCATAGCTTTTTCGTTTTCAGGTGTAGCATTTGCTTTGAATTCTGCCATGGCAGATACAAGCTCTGGATTTTTTACAGTAGGTTTTTTTATTTTTGCCATATTTTCATTCTCCTAAGCTAAAAAATTTTCTCACATTTAATGTATGATATATACAGTATATCATACATTATACAAAATTGCAAGTATTATTTCAAAAATATATTATTTTTTATCTAAATGCATAAAAATGCCTAAAAGCAAAACATTATGAGAATATAGAAAAATCAGGAGCAGCCTTGCCTTTCGGAAAGCTCTCCTGAACCTCTTCTCCATATCTGAAACGTCGGCTTTTTTAATTACCGATTACGCACGCTCAACTTTGCCGGAGCGCAGGCATCTGGAGCAAACGTATACATGACAGGGCGTACCCTTCACAATAGCCTTTACACGCTTTACGTTCGGCTTCCATGTTCTGTTAGAGCGTCTATGTGAGTGAGACACCTTGATACCAAATGTAACACCCTTGCCGCAAAATTCACATTTTGCCATAATTGGCTGCACCTCCTTAAACAAACTAACAGATTCTATTATAACAGATTTCAATTTAAAATGCAAGTGTTTTTTTGTTTTTTTCAAAAAAATTTTTTATTACAGCTTTAATGACAAATTTCTCTTGAAATTTATTCTAATATGTTGTATAATATAAAGAATAACTATTGTATTGAGAGGTAAAAAAATGAATGTTCTTCATCTTGACTTGTTTACAATCGTGGCAAGAATAATTGTTATACTTCTAATATTGCCACTTCATGAATTTGCACACGCATTCGTTGCTAAAAAATTCGGTGACTACACTGCCGAAAGTTCAGGCAGACTTTCTCTAAATCCATTTACTCATATTGATCCTGTAGGTGCTATTTTGCTTTTGCTTACCGGATTTGGCTGGGCAAAGCCTGTGCCTATAAATCCAAACGCTATGAGAAATCCAAGAAATGGCATAATCTGGACTTCCCTTGCCGGTCCTATTTCTAATCTTTTGGCAGCACTTGCTTCACTTATAGTTCTTCGTGTGCTGTACTGTATCCCAATTCCGGCAGATAATATTGCACTTTATAATGCAATGTCAGGCATAGCAACTGTTTTTAATTGTTTCGTTTCAGTTAATATAGGTCTTGCTGTATTCAATCTCATACCTGTACCTCCTCTTGACGGTTCAAATGTTTTAATACAGTTTTTGCCTACACGTGCAGTTATGTGGATACAGCGTAATCGTATGGTTATTTCTATTGTATTTTTAGTGCTGATCGTATCACCTGCACTTAATATCCCACTTTCATGGGCAGGCAGTAAGATCTTTCATCTTTTCTGCTTCCTCACTGATTGGATAGAACTTCTAATGAATGCTATTTTAAGGTAAAGATTAATGGAAAAAATTTCATTTAAGCTTGAAGTCTTTGAAGGTCCTATGGATCTGCTTTTGAACCTTATATCAAAACATAAACTGAATATATACGATATAGAAATATCAAGTCTGCTTGAACAGTATCTTATATATCTGGAACAGGCTAGAGATTACAATTTGGAACTTGCCGGTGAATTTCTCGAAATGGCAGCAAGGCTTATTCTAATCAAAACAGTTTCTCTGCTGCCAAAGCCAAACGATGCTGAAAAAGAAAAGGAAGCTTTGCAAGGAGCACTTATTGAATATGCACTTTGCAAACAGGCATCTGATATTTTAAAAAAGCGTTATGCCGGTGATAAGATATTCGTTCGAAAGCCTATGAAAATAAATTTTTCTTCAAAATACGAAAGGAAGCACTCTCCTGATGAGCTGTACAATGCTTTCATATCAATGGGTAAAAAACTTATAGAGAAGGAAAAAAAGCCTACAGATAAGCTGCAAACCGTTGTAAACAGAAGCTTTGTTTCAGTTATGTCAAAGGTAATTTATGTACTCAGAAGCCTGCATAAAAATGAACATGTCTATCTTGACGCTATGTATGCCGAGATACGTGACAGAAGTTCAAGGGTAGCTTTATTCTTAGCAGTACTTGAACTTACAAAACACGGCAAAATATACATAAGTGATGATAATACTTATCTCTATCGCAAAAACAAACAGTATTACAAAGATGATTCATCATTAACATATGAAGAGGAGGAAACATGGAACATACACGCACAATAAAGATGGCATCTATTGCAGAGGCAGTACTTTTTGCTTGCGGTGAACCTGTGCCTTCAGAACGATTGGCAGAAGCTCTAAACTCAGATATTAAAGAACTGCCTGATATTATAGAAAACCTTAATGAACGCTATGAAAGCACTGGCAGTGCCCTTGTAATAAAACATTTAGGAAACAGCTGGCAGCTTTGTACACAAAAAAATTTTGCACCATATATTCAAGCTGCTATGGAAAATAAAAAGTCCACACCGATTTCAAATGCCGCTATGGAAGTTCTAACAATTGTAGCTTACAATCAACCTGTTACAAAAAGTTTTATCGAACACGTCCGTGGAATAGACAGCAGTTCTGTAGTAAATAATCTTGTAGAACGTGAACTGCTGGAAGAAGCCGGTCGTCTTGAAATACCAGGAAAGCCTATTGCATATAAAACAACAGATAATTTCCTACGATGCTTTGAACTTAACTCGCTTGGTGATTTACCACCACTGCCGGTGCTTGGTGTGCATGAAGATAATAATTCTGAAAAAAAATCAGAAGAAAAGGAATGACTTGCATAAAATAAGCAATAATACTTATTGGAAGGAGAAAACTGCCTATGACATTGCGAATAATATTACTGTGTATTTTAGCAATTATTCTTTTTATATTATTCATGCCAGCAGTTTTTGACTTTCGATATGAAAAAGGAAAATTTTCAGTACGCATATCATACTGCGGCTTTACAATATTTGACACATCAAAAGAAAAAAAAGAGAAAACTCCGGAAGAAATAGAAAAAGAAGAGAAGAAAAAAGCTATTAAAAAGCAGAAAAAAGAGCAAAAAAAAGCTGCTAAAGCCGCAAAAAAAGCAAAAAAAGGCAAAGCAGTTAAAAACAAAAAAGAAGAAAAAGAAAAACGCTCTTTAAAAGAAATACTCCAGCTTATTCATTCTTTGATTGCTCCGGTAAAAAAAGGTTTGCGTCGTCTTTTCAAAGGGATACGAATAAGCAAACTTTATATTGACATAAAAGTAGGAAAATTTGATGCCTATGAATGTGCCATGGAGTATGGAAAAATATGCACTGCAGTTTCAAACTCACTTGCCTTTTTCCAGTCATTTTTTATCATAAAATCTGATCATATAGAAATCCTGCCAAGATTTAGTATGGAAAAGACTTTATATACAATTAAATTTCGTGCTAAAATAAGTCCGGTTGCTGTTTTGTTGGCTGGTTTCAGCCTTGCATGGACGTATCTATTGGGGATGATGCACAAACAATAGGCTGAAAATATAAATCAAAACAATAAACCAAACGACCCTAGGTCAAAAAATATAAAGGAGGAACATATAAATGCAAACTCAAAATGAAAACAACAAAATCAGTCAGATGATGGGTATTACAATTGATAAAATTCGTGAGATGGGTGACGTAAAAACAATTATTGGTGACCCGATAGTTGCCGGAGATACAACTATTATTCCTGTATCAAAGGTTTCTTATGGATTTGCATCAGGAGGTTCTGACCTGCCTGCAAAACAGAATCCAAAGGAGCTTTTTGGTGGCGGTGCTGGTGCTGGCGTAACAGTTCAACCAATAGCTTTTCTCGTTATAAATAAAGACGGTGATGTTCGCCTTATGCCTATTTCTGTATCAGATGATAAAATAAGTAATATTATTCGCACCATGCCGGAACTGATGGATAAAATTTCAGATATGGTCAATGATCATAAAGCAAATAAGGCAGCAAAATCTGCTGAAAAATCAGAAAATAATGCAAACAGCAAGTAAAGCAATTAAACAGAATAATAACTTGTTCTTATAATACAGTAATATAATCTTTATGTATCTCATATATTTTCACATAGAATTTCTGCGGAGGTTTATGTGATTATGAAAAGATTTATTATCTGTTTTATTGCTGCTTTTGTTTTGTGTTTTAAAATTTCTATACCCTGTGATGCAGCCTTTCCGGCTGAACTTGAAATCTCTGCTTCGGCATATGTAGTAATGGATGCCGCAACTCGCAGTGTTATTTACGAAGCAAATTCAAATATGCAGCTGCCTATGGCAAGCACTACAAAAATCATGTCCACCCTGCTTTGTCTTGAAAGCGGTGACCTTGATAGCGAATTCACTGTTGACTCGAACGCAATACGTGTCGAAGGCTCTTCTATGGGACTTTTGGAAGGTGACACTGTCACTAAACGTGCTTTATGCTATGGTATGCTGCTGCCATCTGGCAATGATGCAGCTGGTGCAACAGCAGTCCGCATTGCCGGCAGCTATGCAGATTTTGCAGTTTTAATGAATAACCGTGCTGAAGAAATCGGTATGAAAAACACTCATTTCGTAACACCGTCAGGTCTTCATGATGAAAGTCATTATTCTACTGCATATGATATGGGTATTCTAACAGCGGAAGCTTTGAAAAATAAAGACTTTCGTGAGATTTGCAGCTGTCAAAGTGCTAAAGTAACATTTGGAAATCCACCGTTTGACAGGTGGCTTACAAATACAAATAAGCTGCTCAAAAACTGCGAAGGTGTTATAGGCGTAAAAACAGGTTTTACAGATGAAGCCGGAAGGTGCCTTGTTTCAGCTTGTAAAAGAAACGGTGTAACTTTAATATGTGTCACTTTAAATGACAAGAATGATTGGAATGACCATTCAAATTTATATGACCTTGCATTTTCAAATATCACTGTAAAAAAAGCTGATATGCCGTCTGATATAAAGCTTCCTGTAGTAGGAAGTGATGCTATATCAGTTCCTTTATACGCAAAAGATGAGATAATATATGCCTCAGGCAATTTCCAACAAGCCGATACTGATGTAAGATGGGAAGTTGAGGCTGCACCTATGCTTTATGCACCCGTACAGCCCGATAGCATTGCAGGCTATCTTGTGCATTACTGCGGTGAATTTGAAGTTGCAAGACAACCGCTTTTTACAGTCTGCGGTGCTGATTATTTAGAGAATAACAGCAAAAATAAAAATATATTTGAAAAAATATCAGAGAAACTCAAAGAGTTTTTCTATTAAATAATAAATAATATAAAAAATAAAAGGAGTATATTTTGGAAAAGATTAGAATTCAAAAACTGCTGGCAGATGCCGGCTACTGTTCAAGAAGAAAAGCTGAGGCTCTTATATCAGCAGGAAAAATAAAACTTAATGGTCACCCTGTAAAGCTCGGTGACAAGGCATCATATCAGGATATTATCACAGTCAGCGGAGAACGTATATATTTTTCTAAAAAGAAAAGCTTACGCTATATAATGATGTATAAACCCAGAGGTTATGTTACAACTACATCAGATGAACTTGACAGAAAATGCATAATGGATCTTTTGGGCGAAGATATTGAAGAACGTATATACCCTATCGGACGACTTGACAAGGATTCAGAAGGTCTGTTGTTGCTTACAAACGATGGCAAATTTGCAAATGATATTATGCATCCAAGCCGTCATATCAGTAAAACATACCGTGTAACAGTACGTCCTGATATAACCGAAGAACAGCTTGTACAGCTTGCAAGCGGAATTGAACTTGACGGAAAGAAGACTCTTCCTGCAAATGTTGTTGTTAAGACAAGAGAACCAGGTCGTGTGGTTCTTCTTATCACAATAAAAGAAGGTAGAAACCGCCAAATCCGCCGAATGTGTGAATCACTGGGTCTTGAAGTAGCAAGACTTAGACGTGTAAGCATAGGTCCTTTGAAGCTTGGTATGATGAAACCAGGTACATATCGTGATCTTACTGCTGACGAGCTTAGAGCGGTGAGAAATGCTATAGGCAAGGAAAATTAAAGCAAATTCTTGAAAGTCAAGTAAAAAACAATGAATTGAAAGGAGAACGGTATTTATGCCAATTTGTATTTCACCGGATCTGCCGGCGTATCAGACTCTTGCCGAGGAAAACATTTTTGTCATGGATAATATACGTGCTTCTCATCAGGATATTCGTCCTTTAAGAGTACTGATACTTAATCTTATGCCTAAAAAAATTGAAACTGAATGTCAATTTTTAAGGCTTCTCAGCAATACACCTATTCAAGTAAATATTGAGTTCCTGCAAATTGCAAGTCATGTAAGCAAAAACACTTCAAAAAGTCATCTTGATATGTTTTACCATACATTTGATGAAATACATGATAATTATTACGATGGCTGTATAATTACAGGGGCTCCTGTTGAACACCTTGACTATAAAGATGTTGATTACTGGAATGAAATAAAAGAAATTATGGAGTGGACAAAGACTCATGTATTTTCTACTCTTCATATATGCTGGGCTGCACTTGCAGGATTGTATTATCATTTTGACATACCTAAATATGACCTTGAAAAGAAAATATTCGGAATATTCCCACATAAAGTTGAAATGAAAAATATACAGCTGTTGCGTGGTTTTGATGATATTTTTTATGCACCTCATTCCAGACTGTCAGAAATCAAACGTGAAGATATTCTAAAAGTACCATCTCTCAGCATACTTACAGAATCAGAATATGCAGGAGTTCACATTGTAGCGAATAATAACGGAAGACAGTACTTTATAACAGGTCACTTTGAATATGACAGAAATACACTTAAAGAAGAATATCTCCGTGACGTTGCAAAGGGTATTGATATACAGGTACCGTTTAATTATTTCCCAGACGATGACCCAAATAAAGAACCTATTTATAAATGGGGATGCAGTGCAAATCTGCTTTTTTCCAACTGGATAAATCATTGTGTATATCAGTTAACACCATATGATCTTAGCCAACTTGAATTTTACAACTGGAAATGGGAAGCCGGTTTGTAAAAAATATTTTTATGAATAAAAAATCCGCTTTTAGACTGCTGTTTACATCTTATAAAGCTTTTTGTTTAAAGCATAGATGTAAACAGAATTTCCTTTAAGCGGATTTTTCATATTTAAATTTTTATGTTTAAAATAAAACTTATTATTTTGCTCTATTATATGGACATAACAAGCACTTAATTTTTAATGCTATTCTGCCAAAACTGCTCTTACAGTAACACGAGTCAAGCCGCTGTATGTACAGGTAAACAGAGTAATATCCCAATCATCAGAACCATACTCCATAGCAGCAGCATCTTTTCCATTGATTATTTCGCTTTGAACGACATTATATTTATGCACAACTCCGCTGCCATCAGTAAATATTATATCATCTCCAGAATTCAGCTCTGATATTCTTCCAAAATGCGAGCGATAATTATGTGCAGCTATAATAAGATTACCATCTGCAACAGTGCCGGAATATCTACATGGTGCAACCCTTAGATTAGGATAACTCCAATCGCTCATTACAGGAAGCTCCAGTCCAAGAGATGGTATACTGATCAAGCCCATATATGACATTTCCTGAACGTAATAATACACCTCTTGTTCTGCTGATTCATCATTCTCATATGCTGCAAAAAGATCAGCTTCGGGAATGCTATTGATATTGTTATTATTTTCACTTTCAATATAAGACGGCATATCATTTGCATCAGAAAACGGTTCGGTAACGACAGGCTGTGTATATGTTGCCATAACGTCAATATCATTGCCATACAGCTCATCATATGTATCACTTTTTTCCGTATGCGGATTGGGCATCTGGCTTTTCAATTCGTTTACAATATCAGATGTTTTAGATTCAGCACATCTGTCCTCATTTCTATTATATAGCAACAGAAACAATGCTGCACAAAGTAGCATTGTTCCTGTTGTCATGAGGATAGAACCTCTTTTTATTTTCATTTAAATTCCTCGTTTATTTCTTCTTATTAAGACGCCAGCCTACAGTAAATAAAACAAGTCCGCCAACACCGCAAACCGGTACAGGCCACCAAAGCTGTCCTGTTTGAGGTAGCTTACCTCCGCCTGTTATAACCTTAGTAGTAGTACTAGTAGATGAACCACTGGATACAGATGTTGTTGTTGCAACAGTAGAGGTTTCAGTTGTATTTGTAGTAGTGTCTGTGCTTGTTATAGTTGTGGTTGTCGTTGTACTTACAGGCTTCTCTGTACTTGTAGCAGTTGTCGTCGTCGTTGTAGTGGTGGTAGTAGTCGTAGTTGTTGTTGGTGTAGTAGATGTTGTAGTACCATAGAGAACATCGCTTACATTGTTAATGATATACTGCGTTGAGTTATTTTCATATATTACCTTGTAAGGATTTTTGATATTCAATTCCTTTACACGCCATACCTGTGAAGGATCTCCTTTCCATTGATAAAGAAAAGAGTTGTCATTATTAAGTGTGACGGTTTCTACATATTTATTATTGCAATATATAGCCACATCAATTGAGGCATCGCTTATATATATTTCTCCATTATTCCAAACCTTTTTAACAGCATACATTGCCTCATTTACAGTGGGCTTATCACGAACGGTAAATTTTGCAGCGGCACTGACAGTCTGACCATCTTTTATCTCTACAAACATAGGTGTAGGTACGTATATTTTAGAGCCGGCAGATAGTCTTTCACCGGAAACAAGATATATACCATCTGCAAGACCTGAGAATGTCACATTGCCACTGGAACTTGATTTAGCGGTTGCAAGTGGACTAATATCATCAACTTCGGCATAATTTTCAAGAGTATTTGCAGCATCCTGCAAAGAAGAAACCGCCAAAGAAGAAACCTCACTATCAGGAAGATATACAGGATAATACTCAAAGTCACCTTCAAACTTAATTTTATTATCTGAAGTCAACCGTCCTGCATAATAGATATTCCAAGTCATACCGTAAATCGGTGAATCATCGGATCTGCACGTGAGTTTTATTGAGCCGTTACCTCCTGCTGCTGATGTAATAAAAAACAAAGCTGAGATCCATAACATAGCGGCAACAGCACAAAGTACTGAACCTAATCGACGGCAAAAATTACTGTACATATCAATCACCTTCCTTTTTAGAAGAATTTATATCATTAAATATTTCCTTTGCCGAACGTAATCTGCGTTTTTTGCCGCTGATGATCCATGAAATAATAAGAACCACCAAAAGAGGAGCACAGATTCCGGGAACGACAAGCATAGGATCGATTTTAAGAGCATCGGCAGATACTTTAACATTATGCGGGTAGACTGTTTCAATACGGTGAGCACGAACAAGAAGTCTATGCGAGTTAATTCCATAAGGAGTACAGGTCATTAAAGTTACATAATCATTTCCACTTGAAATTGCAAGTTTACTGATTTCAGTTGGAAGAACTATATTTATCTCTTCGATCTCATATGTCAAAATTTCATCAAGTATAGTAATAGTAAAAGTATCTCCGACATTAAGTCTATCAAGGTCACTGAAAAGTCTTGCTGAAGGCAGACCACGGTGAGCAGATATAACTGAATGAGTAGTATCACCACCAACAGGAAGTGAAGAACCCTGTAAATGACCTGCGGCAACGTTCAGGACTTCTTCGGAAGTACCGTGATAGATAGGCAGCTGAACGTTTATAACAGGGATAGTGATATATCCCATAATGCCTGTACCCGAGATATTAAGAATATCCTCATATCCGGGAACGGCATCTGGATTAGAAAATGGAGAATTTATTTTGGCTATTTCTGAATTATACTCATGAGCCTTATTCATAATCTCATCATAGTGTTTATCATCAATTTGCTCAACAGCTGAATCATAGGTTGCAATAGCCTGAGATTGCACACGGGAATTCCACCAGTCACTGACAGTGGGATAAAGCATTACGGAGAGCCCCACAAGTAATATTATAACAAGAATAATTGTAGAAAGGGAAATGCGTTTTTTTCTCATGGAGTCCTCCCTAATGCCTGCCGGCAAGGAGAAAGCCGGCAGACTAAGGTTAGTTGCGCCGATTAACGGCTGGGCTTATAAGCGTATGAAAAAATTATTATGAAAAAAACTTGATAATATCTTACTTGTTAGCCATTCTCTTCTTGGAAACGAGCAGAACGCCAGCACCTACTACAAGTGCACCACCTGCTACGTAGAAGATTGTTGTACCGATACCACCGGTTGATGGGAGCTCTGAACCAGAGTTGTTAACAATCTTAGTTGCGAGTGCACCGGTTGACAGATCAACTGTAAACATACCGGCTGACAATTCAGTAGCTACCATACTGTCACCATCATTGTTTGCAACTGTTAATGTCAGTAATGTAGGAACATCAGCCTCTTCATCATGTGTTGCACTTACTACGAACTCTAAATCAGTAGCCTTATTATAACCAGTAGGAATGGTTGTTTCCACCAACTTATACTTACCAGCGTCTACACCCTTAAATTCAAATGTTGTTACTCCTGTAATTTCAGAGCCTACTGCATCATACTTATCTTCAGCTGATGAATTAGGATTATACTTATAAAGTGTAAATCCAGCACCTTCCAATGCATTACCAGAACCGTCAACCTTATCTACAGAAAGCTGATATGTAAATGCTACAACCATATCTTCTGTTGTTTTACTTGTTGTATCGCCTTCACCTGTGTGATATGGGTTATTAGAATATTCAAGATAACCACTATTCCAGTTACCAGGTGTACCAAGTTTAGCAGTATCTTTCAGCTTTGCTGTATATTCAACAACAACGGTGCCACCTGCTTCAGCGTCAGTTACTGATTCCTTCAAATTAGCAATAGTTACTTCTAAATTACAAGTAGTATCCTCATGAGTATCAGCAAATGTACCATCTGCTGCATTTGGAGTAGCTGATGTAAAATCTGTAATATCTACTTTTGTACTGCCCTTCTGATAGTACACTTTAATATCTTTTGCGTCTTCATAAACAGAATCCTGAAGATTATCGTGGAAAACAAGCTTATACTGCTCATAAGTAGCATAATCATTTGGAAGTGTAGCTGTCAGCTGGAATGGAACATCATCACCAATGTCATAGTCTGCACTATCCTGCCATTCACCATTTGTAGAACCATCTTCTGTCTCGGAATCATTTGTATCTTTAATCTTTTTCTGGAATGTTGGCATTTCAGACTTAACTGTAATTTCTGCACCAGCGAGAGCATCATAAACACCCAAAAGATGAGCTGTCATAGTTCCACCATTTTCCACTTCTGTTTCTTCAATTACATAGTAACCATCTTTTGCAGCTGTAATAGATGTACCAGCTTCTCCAACTGCCAGAAGATTTGTCTTATTTGCGATTGCAAAATCTGCAAAAGCCTTAGCCTTTGCACCATTGCTCTCATAGTCCTTCAGAACAGAAGCTACAGCGGCAGCTGTGTTACAATTTGTAAAATCAGTACCCAATGTAGAATCATTCTTTAATGCAGTCAGGAAAGCGTCTGCACCAGTTGGATTTGCCCACTGAGCATCTTTCAATTCAGCTGAGCCACCAAAGCCATTATCTGCTGCTGTACCAGAGAAAATCATATATGCCTGATATTTATGTGTTCCAACATTAGCTCCTGTAAAAGAGATTGTGTTTTTTGTTGCTGCCGCATCAGCGGAGAAAGAAGTTGCCATTGGTGCTGCCATGCAAGCTACTGCGAGGATAGATGCTACAAACGCTGCGAATTTTTTTGTGTTTTTCATAATTAACGCTCCTTTAATACGTTGTTCCGGTGGTGCGGTTTCGTTGCCGCACCCTTACCGAATTGTTTAATTTTTGACCTTTTAAATTTTATTTTTGTTTTTATTTAGTACGACGCTCCTTCAAACGACGTCTGATACGGTTGCTTCCGGCGAGTGCACTAAGCAGTATAAGCGCTGCTCCTGTGTAATAATATCTTGCAACTCCCTCACCGCCGGTGTTTGGAAGTTCGTAGCCTGGGGTATCAGTCTTTGTATTGCGAACGGTTGCTACAAGTTCTCCATCTGCATTTAACTTAGATGAATTTATCCACTTATAAGAATCAGGGTCGCCATCGCTGAACTGATAACTTGCTTTATATCCGTCTGCACCGGATACTTCTTCTACCCAGTAGATGTATGGATTACCATTTGAATCGTAAACATCAAGATTTTCAATTATCTGTTCCCAACCACTTGCACTGCCACCACTGATAGTAACTGTATATGGGAATGATATCGTTGAACCGTCTATTCCTGCTGCCCTCGGCTCTGCTGCAGCAAAACCTGCACCAATCAGCATTTGTGGCTCTGATGCACTGCGGAGGGAGAGGGTTTGGGCTGCGGAACGAGTAGCAAGAGGTTTACTCTTATAAAGAATTACTTCTTCAATTTCTGAATTACTGTAATTGTAGTATCTCAATACTTCATTAGAATCGGCTCCATTAAATGCAATATCATATATATATACATTATCTATGATACTTGAGTATTCACTAAAGTTTTTAGATAACGCACCCGAACCCCATTCACCATTTGAACCGAATATTTTAATAACACCATTTACACCATTATTACCAGATTTAAATTTAACTCCAATTGCCTCAAAAGTATAAGAACTGATATTAATGTCATTATTTGCTGTTATATTCTTTAAAATAATATCAGGTTTTATAACGGTTATTTCCTTACTTACAACTTTATTATCACTACGAGTAGCTGTAATAGTTACAGTGCCAACTCCTACACCGGTAACCTTACCGGTCGTCTGGTCAACAGTTGCAATTGCATCACTGGAAGAATGCCATTCAAATGAACCATATTTAGGATTTACATCAAGCTGAATATCACTTCCAATAGCAACTTCTGTTTCACCAGTAATCTCAAAGTCAGATGGAAGATTTACTGTAATATCCCGAGTAAGAATCACATTGCCACCTGTAGAAACATTTACCGTTGCAGTACCTGCATTTACTGTAGTAATTGTTCCATCCTCTGAAACAGTGAGAACCCCTGTATCACTTGAACTATAAGTTACATCTGTGAACGGACTTTCACCCTTTGTAACTGAAAGCTTATGATACTGCTCACCTGCCGTGATAACAAAGTTTTCACCATTATCAATCAGCAGCTTGTAAGCCGAAACTGTAACATTGATAGTAAATGTATCAGTTCCATCGGTTACGGTAATAGTTCCGCTGCCTTCTGCCAAACCTTCAATATTAATGGTCTTGCCTGTAGATACAACAGTAAAGATACTCTTAGAATCATCAGATTGTGTAAACTCTATTGACTTATTAGCATTAACTGAAGCGGTATTGCCAACAGTTACACCAACATCAGTCTTGTCAATTTCAAGAATAAGGGTACTTTCGTCGAAATCAGGTCTTGGATCTGTAACATCAGTCTTAACATCCCTGTGAATCTTAAATTCAACTTTATCATTTAGATGTTTGTTTGTTTCAATATCAGACCAAACCTTACGAATCTTCAATGATACTGCTGCTGTATTGGTAATTGTCAGAGTACCTGCATTGCTGCCGTTCGCTGCTGTAAGATAACTTGGAATTCCGTAAGAGGTCGTATAACCTGTCATCGGTGCTTCTTCAATCTTGTAGTAGTAACGATTGCCTGCATTGTCCTCAGCCGGAAGATTTGTGTAACTATAAGTCCAAATATTGTCGACCTTAGTTGGAGTAGGCATCGGTTTGTCATACTCTATCCAATTTTTAAGATCTGTACTCTGGAGCAGAGCAAGCGAAATTGCATCTCTGTTTGCTTCTCCTCCGGTATCATTTGCCCATGTCTTTTCAACATTAAGACTTGTTTTTGGAATATTTCTTTCATTCGTAGCTAAGAGAGGAGTAGTGCTGCCAAGCTTCTGGTAACGATTATCTTCATCGTATGATACCTGCCAGCCTGCCGGTACACTGCTTTCAACAATGTAGTACTCTGCAGAAGTATCGTTATCTGTTATATCGAATGCACCTACCCAACCATCATCCTTGGTTAGTGTGATTTCACCGATTTTGGAAGATTGTTGATAATAAGAGTTAATTGCGGATGCAAAAGCTTTTGCTATATTAGTTGAACCACTAACATTAGGATGGCAACCATCATAAAGATCAGTATCCTTATTTACCTTTGAATTTATATCTACAAAATGAATATTATATCCATATTCACCAGCTTGCAATTTACTTATTAATGCCGGAATCTGGTCATTATAAGTCTTAATTAAACCATTGATATATGTCTCTATTTCTTGATTAGACATTCCATTAATAGCAGATTTATGTGCATTACTATTAGTAAACCACTGCTCAGATATAACTTTATTATTTGAAGTGTTTGTGTGATTGAAATTCGGAATATTTGCTACAAACATCGGTTTTGTTTTATCTGTTTGATTGTACATTTTTTTAATTAACTCTTCAAGCCGCGTCATAGCATTATCCAAATCTGTTTTTTGAATAATATCATTAGTACCTATTAAAAGTGTGATTACATCATCATCACTATGAAGTGTTCTATTATAAAGGTGCGTTATCTGCTCACTATTGGTACCATCTTCGCAAACTGAAACTGAATTAAAGCCATGATCAGCAGCTAATATATCGGCTAAAAGGCAAGTTGACACTTGTCCTGAAGATGTCCATTCATTCTTAGTATTAGCATATGATATTCCATTTTCGCACAACGAACCATCAGTAATAGAATCACCAAGTGCATGAATCTTGAGCTTTTCAGGCTTATTAGGAACCTTCTTCCAAACATCAAGTGTGATAGATTCCTGATTAAGATCTGAATTTGGAATTACATTGCCCTCTTCATCAACCCACTTTTTCTGAACCACAATAGCCTTTCTGGTATTGGTAACAGTATAATCAGTTTTAGTTGGCGTCGAAGCAATGATATTATAGGATTCGGCATACTTATCTGCATTTGCTATACCTGACTTGTCTTCCAGTACATAATAATAGTACTTGTTTTGATTTTCATCTTCAAGCGGCAAGCCGATCCATGTATGTGACCAATCATTTGCGGAATTTAGAGTAACATTCTCATATTCCTGCTTATCATTTTCATCGATCTTTTGCATGATATTTGCACTACTCTTAAGCTTTAACGCTAAGTCAGACAAATCATCAATCTTTGTTTTTGACTGATACAAGGTAACCTTGATACTCTCATTTGCATGAATATCTGTTCCATCGCTCCAAACCTTATTTACCTTAACCGATGCCTCGGTAGGTACAGTATTTTTGTTTGTTACAATGATCTCACCGGTATCTTGGTTCAGATTGAATACACAGCTTACTACAAAGTCATCAAGAGTGCCATCATCATTTTCTTCTGCTACAAAACTCTTATACTGGCTAAGATTCATATCTTCAGTAATCTGATCAGTCAAATCAATCTGCCATTTATTTGCTGCTGAAAGCTCTATGTCTTTAAACAACGGTTCATTGGTCTTTACACCATCATTGTCAATTCCGTAAATTGAAACAACAACCTTTTCAACAGGAATGTTTTTCAGTTCAACATTAGAGGAATTCTTCCAATTCTTTTTCAGCATAAGCTGGTGAGAGTTGCGAACATTGATCGTAGCATCAGAATTTGCTGCATTGCCTACATAAGTAGGTCTATAGCTGCCCGTTTCACCGGATGCAGTTTTAAAGATGCCTTCTTCATCAAGAGTATAAGTCTTTCCACCTATGGTATAACCTGTTTCTTTGATGTAATAGTAAATAGGTACACTGTTTTTACCATTTGGCAAATCAGTCCATACTTTCTCATTAGGCTTTACGCTTCCGTCATCGTTGTACTCAATCGGAATTGTTTTTACCGCTGAGAAACTACTGTCCATAAGTCCGAGATCTGCTGCTTTTGCAAGATGCAGTTCACTTTCATCAGGCATTCCCGAAGAAGCCTTTTTATATGACCAGTAAAGCTCCACAGTTATCTCAGAATTAGCTGTACTTGTTACAGGATTTATCCATTCCTTCTTTATTCCGATGTCAATAAGTTCATTATTCGGAATCTTTAGATCGTCACCGGACTTAATCTGTATAATATTATCAAGTGGAACATCGTCGGGACGTTCACTAATAATGCTATTATATGAGAAATAATACGTGCTGACATAATTATTAAGGAATGATGTGTAATCTGTATTGTTATAATAGATACTTCCCGAATTCAGGTAATTTGTAATAAGCTCCTTGAACTCATCATTTGTAAGACCTAAATTAAAACCTTCGTAACCATCAGGAACGTTGATTTCAATCAGTTTGTAAAGCACTTCTTCACCAAGTGCAACTGCATATGATGTTTGAACGTTGATTTCATGCAGTTTAACATCACTTGGTACCATTTTTCCGGTCACACCTGACGTACTCCATGTTATAACACGGTCATCATCTTCATTTTCATCGTTAATTTTTATCGCATAATACCATTTACCATTTTCATACTTTGCAAGCAAGAACTTTGCTTGAAGGTCATTAATAGTATAGTCGCCTGTATTTACCTTAACGATTTTTGGAAGCATGTCAGTAGTTATCATACCACTTGACTTGAATACTTCATATTCAGTATTCTTTACTTCTGATTCATCAGATGCACTATCAGAAATAAGTTCAGCCTTATTGGAGAATGTTATCTTATCTCCTGCCGGAGGCACAAAGCCGGGCTGCATGGTAGCATATCTGCCGTTTACACGAGTTGAGCTTTTACATTTATTGATTACAGATGGTGTAGTTTCATTTGCAATCATCTTATAAGTATAATCGACTACAATATGTGTTTCATCAGGAATAGTCAACTGCAAGAGTGCTGCTCCATCTGAAACCTGATCACCATTCTTGAAAATACGTGTATACTTATTTTCAGGAAGCGGTATCTTATTGCCATTGGCATCAACTTCATAAAGTGTAATGCTATCCATCAGGATATCAACAAATCTCTTATTGTTTCTATAAATTGTACCAGCCGAACCACCTATATCATGGTCAAAATAGCTGACTGTCTCAAGCAAGTCCTGAATGTCAATGGTATCACCTGTTGAAAGATTCTTACCTTCAGGGTTTACATCAATAGAGTATTTAAAGTAACCAGGAATTCTTGTTTCACCCGCATAGATTTTGGTTATAAGATCCTTGGGAGCTTTGTTGATGACTTTGATTTCTGAAGAGGAAGTCAAATCCGTAGGGCTTCCGGTTTCAGTATCCAACTTTATAGCTGTATTCGAAATAGGATATGAAGTAGCATTGCCAATCATTTGAAGCAGTTCATTACATTCAATCTTTATTGAGTAACAACATTGTAAGACTGTGTCGCCGGTAATGGTAGGTTGATTAAAGTAAATTTTTCCATCTTGATAAAGATAGCAGTCTTTTGTATCCATAATTGCTTGCATAGGATTACTACTATTCAGGTTTTTGGCATTATCTGCCATACTGAAAAAGTATTTCTTATAAATCATTATTGGACTTTCATAATATCCACTTTGAAAATGATCTATATCCGAAGTACCATCACCCTTTAAAATATATTCTGCATTAGCATATTCGTTGCTGCCAGTAGAACCTTTTCCGCCAACCGCCGTATTCATTGCAGATACTTTGTCCTTTACAGTATTATCTTCGCAAAGTGTAAAACCTTTTGGCAATTCGTCAACAACAGGAGATACACCGATTTTTGGATTGGTTTTATGATTGATAACATAGTTGAAAACATAATAGTATTTATCGCCGATTTTTTTCTTAAATGGTGATGATGAAATAACTTTACCATTTTCATCGACTTTATCAAGAAGATCTTCCTTGTTAATAACAGCGTTATTAACAAGCTTATCACCATCATAAGCTTCCTTTTCAATACCAACAACTTCGTTAAAAGTATTAGTAACCGTAATCGTACCATCACTATTCTTAGTTTCAGTATTATCTATTGTGTACTTGCCATCTTCAGTTTCAAACGAAAGTTCATCATTGCCTAATGTTTTCTGTTCATTTTTAGCTGAAGTATAAGCTGTTTCGACTAAACGATAAGCTAAAGAATGCTTAGTAGATGTTCCATCATCAGAAATCACAATTTCAGTTGAAGGAAGATTTCCAATTAATGCACCTTGCCATAATGTACCGTCATATTCAGAAACATTTGCACTTGACAATGTAACAGTAACAATTTGTTTATTCTCATCAAGAACATCGCTCCATGTTCCATTGCCATCAAGCTGCTTCTGAAGTTTAAGCGTTACATTTTTTGGTCTGTTAGCATCTAACAATGGATTTTCGGTAATCAAACTTTTACCATCATCCCCAACCCACTTCTTCTGAGGTGTAATAGCAATCGTACTTACAGGCTCAAAAGTATTACTAATAGTTGTATTATTTGGAGTGCTATAGTAATCATAACTGATATTATACCAGCCATCACCTGTTGTAGCAAAGTAATTTTGAGTGATGTTAACTGTTTTACTGTCCTTTATATAGCCTACTTCTTCAGCAGTATAAGTATAGGTTACGATTTTTCCATCATCAGTAGATTGATAAGGAAGACCTGACCAAGTATGTCTCCAACTATTGTCCGCATTCAATTCTACAGGAACATCATTATAATACTTAGTCGTGCCATCAGAACCTGTCTGCTTAAGATGTACAAGAATCGTTTCAGGACGATTATCAATATTTGCTGTATCATTATTCCACAGCTTATTAGCAGTATAACTTAAAGTCTTATTAGCTTTGTATTCATTTACAACAGCAAGATTGCCATTATCAGTACTATAGTTTATGTTATAATAACCACCGTCAGCTATAAACTGATTGCCGCTGATGTCAGTATCATTATACTTGATTTCACGGATTCTATAGTTACAGTTCGCAGAACCTGTTCCCATAGGAATAATCTGAGGAAGGTTCTCCCAGCTGCTGCCTATCCATTTATTGCCCGTACCACTAATAACTTGTGTTACAATATCATCTGTTGAACTCTGGTCAAATACATAATTACCTGACGCATTCTTTCTAACAGGATAATAATTTTTATTATCTGTAGAATATTCAAGCTGAACAGTTATGCTATTGATACCGGTTCCTGAACCTGTATCGCCACTCCATGTCTTTTGAGGTGTTATATTTCTTTCTCTATAAAGAGTGTTGTTTGCACCAATATAAATGTCATCCTTGTTGCCGACACCATTATTATTAGTATATCCAACCTGATAAGAACCACCATTAACATCTAGCAAATTGTTCTCAATGGAACTGCCGTCGGATTTAACTTCCTCTATCTTATAATAGTATGTTAAGTCACTTCCAACCGAACCATCAGCATTAGCTTTTCTAATTCGTCTCGGCAATTTCTCAAGCGTCTTGCTCCATTCATTACTACTGTCGCTGCCATTAAGCGTTACCAGTTCTGTTGCAGAGCTATAACCACTGTCACCACTGAACAGATAATTTCCATTAGAAGCAAACTTTACAGACTTCCATTGGTAATCGCCTGTATGATACAACACCTTAAAGTAAGCATTTTCAGGTCTTATAGACGTATCATCATTAGACCACTGCTTTGTAAGATGAAGATTTAAAGTTGTGTGAATCTCAGGGTCATTTCTTGTAAGAGTAAACTTATCGGAAGCATGATTGCCATTAAAGTCTGCACCATTTGAAAATTCACTTGTAACAGGATAACTTGTATCGGAAGCTACGGCATTTGATGTTGCAGTAGTCTGATATTCAATATCCACAAAGTTATAACCCTTTGTATCAAGCGTATTTTTAAACGTAATTGTAAAGCCGTCATTATTAGCGTTAGAAACTAAATCATAATCAATACCTTTGGTAAGCAGAGTTCTATTGTAATCATACTCGCTGACTTTTCCATAAACTCTTAATGCTGCGATCTGATCGGAAGTTATAGTATGCTCACCATTAGCAGGAGATGTAAGTTGATCAACATAAGTAAGACCATCAAAAGTACCATCATGTGTGATATTAGCAGTCCAATTCAATGTTCTAACAAGCTTACCACTGTGGTCTATTATTTCTGTCTTATTACCGTTTAAAGTCTTTTTGAATTCATCTCTGACAGGAACATCAACTGTAGCATTTTCCTTGCCAGGACCCGGACCAGAACCGTAACCATTGTTAACAGTTATAGTTCCGGAATCTGTATTCTTTATATCAACTTTAGTTTTATATGTAATGTTGAAATTATCGCTGTTAGGCTTTGATGTAAATTTAAGAATTCCACTACTTTTATCCAATGTAGCAAAGTTGCTTGCAGACTGATAATTTATTTGAATATCTTCAATATTCACATTCTTAAACATATCATCATAAATGGTGTAATTAGTTATATCATATCCACCTTCAACAATGACATTTATAGTCCAAGTGATTTCATGAGAATCCTGAGCATAACTACCCCATTTATTCAATCCAACAAGGTCATTTTCTGATTTATATGTTACCTTGCCTTGATCTGTTTTACCAGTAGACTCATCATCAGGATATTTCAGTTCTACATCATTAGTGTTTTCGTTACCTATACCACCTGTTTCACTTACAGGTGCTTCATACTCAATAGTGATATATTTAGAATTGCCTGTATTACTCAGCTGCCATTCGCCTGTTTTATAAGTTACTCCATTAATAGTTTGACCACCAACATAAATTAAAGCACCTGATGAAGTTGTTATTGGAGATAAATCAGTTGGAATCTTTCCATCGTTAATGATATAACCATCAAGTGAAACACCGCTCTGGCTTGTAACTTCTATCTTCCACTTGATTTTATTGCCTGAATCAGGATATGAACCAGACTTATAATCAGGCTCACCTGTCTTTTTTACATAGAAAGGATTTGCAGTAAATGTAGGATCTGACGGATCCTTAGTAGGATCTGGATCGTCAGTTTTTTCTTTCAATACTGCTTCGTTGTGAGCTTTACCTAATCTTAACTGTTCAGGAGTCAGTGCCGTAGCATACTTGATCGTGATCCACTTTGCATTTTTAGCATCAGCAGTCAATTTTATAACTCCGTTGCTATCCGGCTGGTTAGCTGCATTGTCAGGATTTATTGAAATGCTGCCAGGAACAGGATTTTTCAGCATATTGTCAGAAAGCTCATAATCTGTAAGATCCATTCCACTTTGATTATTAATAGTAATAGTCCATTCGATCGTACCATTTGATGTATTAGCATTACCATCCTTTGCAAGTGATATGAGAGCTTTTTTATCCTTATACTCTACATCTTCTTTGTCTTCTTTATTTGTAGGTTCACCGGTAGAATAGTACAGTTTTGCAATATTAGAGTTAGTTTTTCCGACTTCAGCATCTGTTGTATACTTAATAGTAACAGTAGAAGCATCACCTGTACCAGTAAGTTTCCATTTTCCATTTTCAGATGTCAAGCTGCCACTTGGGGTAATAGCCACGCCCGAACTTGGAATATTAGCATCTTCAATAAGATAATTCTCAAGTGAACCGCCATATTCATTTTTAATTGTAATTTCCCAGTTGATTTCCTTATTATATGAACCGCCCGGCGTCTGATAGTCAGGAGTACCATTTTTGTTTACTGTAAACGGTTCTTTCCAAAGATTAGCTGTTTCATCGTCCTCGCTAATCTTTTTATCATCTTTCTTAAGTTCAGCATGGTTTTTTCGAGAACCATCAGCATTTTGCAGCTGAGCATCAGTGATCTTAGTTACATATTCAACAGTAACATAGTCTTTATAAGTAGAATCAAATACAATTTTTTCACCATTATAAGCACCGGCTGATGGTGGGACTATAGTTACATTGCCATCAACAGCATTTTTAAGCATATCATCTGTCAATGTATAACCTTCAAGAGCTACATAGTTTGGATTTTGAATTTGAATAGTCCATTTAATTGTTCCGTTGCTCTCATTGACCAAACTTGTCTTATCAATAGTAGGCCATTTATCCGGAAATTCAACAGTAACTTCCTGACCGTTTATTATAAACTTCTGGTCGCCACTTTCATCGCTGCTGCTTTTAAGCTCACCCGAAAAAGTAAGCGAACCCTTGATCTTACCAGTACCATTGGTTACATAAGCAATATAATCATCAGTAAGTGTTATTTCCACACGTCCATCTTTTATTATATATTTACCAGCTATGTCATCTGCATAACCGGGATCATCAATCGTACCATGATCTAAGCCACCCGGAAAAATCGCTGTTAAATCAGGATTACCTAAATCCCAGCCTAAGTGCGGTCCAGCACCATTAAGGTAACTCTTAACATCTTCAGTAAATTCATATTCGATATATGTTTCTAAAGATAAAGGAGATGTATTTGCTTTGAAGCCTGTATTTGTCTTAACGCCTGATTCATTAGCATCATAAAAATAATTACCGCCGCTTAACATATTAGCGTTCCATATATTAGCACTCATGAGATCAAGCATATCAGTACCATCAATTTTACTATATTGGCCAGGAGTTGCAGTGTAAAGCGAAACACTTTCCACAACACTCATCGCACCAGGTATAGTCATACTAATAGCCGGCATAATCAAACTACTTATAACTGATAATGTAATAAGCATAGAAAGAAGGGCAGTTGCAGATAACCGCCTCTTTGTACTTTTATGTTTATTTAAAAAAGATTGAATTTTTTGATTAAGATTCATCTGTCGATCCCCCTTCTTCAGAATCATGTATTCAAATTTAAATCGTACCAATCTGTTTTAACGGCCATATACGAAGCATTACCTCTCCTACTATCGATTCGTTAGCAACACATCCAACCGATGTTGAACGGCTGTCTACCGACGTGGAACGATGGTCACCCATTACAAATACTCGTTCATCAGGCACTTGATACGGCAAATCAAGATCACATTCGCCAAATGCTTTTTCATTGAGATAAGGCTCATCAAGCTCTTCACCGTTTACATATACAGTACCATCTTCTGATATGTCGATTATATCACCGGAAACTCCAATAACACGCTTAAGCAATATTTTATTATTGTAATAAAACGCTATTACATCACCCTGCTTGAAATCTCCCCATTTCCTGCAAATTACAAGTTCGTCATTTTGCAGCGTTGGAGTCATACTTGTTCCTGTAACTCTCAGCACCGGTAAAAATAACATTGAAATTAAAACCGCTATAGCTGCTACAACTATCAGTGAAGATATTGTACTGCGCAAAATTCTTAAATATTCCTTTTGGTGCTGTACTCTTTTTACTTCATTATCAAATTGCTCCGCTGTAGGTAAATCAATTTTTCTTTCATCCGTCATCCTATTCACTGCTCCGTTTCTCTTTTATCTGAATTTTCATCTTCATCAGACTTTGTGGAAACCAAAAGCTCTTGGTCATCATCGCTATCAAGACCATTTGCCTTGCACAATAAATCTACTCGCTTTGCAGTTTTCAATACGGCTTCAAGAATTTCTTTGTTGATGTCCGCCTGTCCGGCTACATGAGCATTAAGCTGATCTCGAAGAGATCGATTTTCTTGATTTAATTCTTCAAGATCTTTCTTCATGTAATACATAAGCTCTAAAAGCTCACCACGTTTCAACTTTCTTAATTCTTTGTCCGTCATTTAGTGCGTCCTCCGGTGCAATTCTTTTTATTTCTTAACATGAATAGATTATAACACCATTTTGTCTTTATGTCAATAGTTCTATCAGATTTCCATTATTATCATGAAAATGCTTGAATGATTTTGTGCATATTGACGATTGAATGTTTGTATAATATTTTAACGGGATCATATTGTTCATATTTCCATCAATATTCATCAATTTTCCAGCTATTATTTATGTTTTAAAAATCGCTTTATCTCACGTATAAAATCCTCACCATACTTTTGAGAACGCATCATTCCTACTCCAGATACCTCCATAAGCTCATGTATATTCTGTGGCTTCTTCCTGCACATATCTCTAAGTGCAGCATTTGAAAATACAACATACGGCGGAATATGCTCTTTTGTAGAAATCTTCTCTCTAAGCCGTCTAAGCTGCTGAAAAAGCTGCTCTTCTTCTGGACTTACATTTTCATATACAGGATCTTCCTTTACCTTTTTAGATACCATCATCTCAACAGATCTTTCTTTTCTTATAATAGCAGCAGATTGAGCATTTATAACAAGCTCAGAATATTCCTTATACTGCCTTATACCAAGATCTCCTCCTGCAATCATTGAGTCTATCATCTGCATAATATTGCTTACACTATAATTGCTCATTATTCCATATGTAGATAACTTATCAAGATTCATTTCCAAAATGCTCTTTTGCGTACTTCCCGTGAGAACTTGTGCTGTTTTCGTTCGACTAAGATGATAACCATTCTGCTGACCTCTATATACACAGGAAATTATCTTCATAGCCTCAAGCGTAATGTCCTTTTTCTCAGTATTTCCAAGACAGCCTGAACAATTTCCACATAAAACAGCAGGCTTTTCTCCAAAATATCTAAGCATATAATTTCTCTGACACTCCACTGATGTGCAATAGAATGTCATGCACTTAAGCCTTTCCTTTCCTTTTGCAATAAGCGATTCAATAAGTGCCGAATCTTTTGCATCTGCCGATTCCCTTGACTGTTCAATGAGAAACTGATTTGTACGCACATCTTTGCCACTGTACAAAAGAATACAGTCTGCCGGTTCTCCATCTCGTCCAGCCCTGCCGGCTTCCTGATAATAACTTTCAATATCCTTCGGCATATTATAATGTATAACAAACGATACATTATGCTTGTCTATTCCCATGCCAAAAGCATTTGTGGCAACCATTATATTTCTTCTGTCATATATAAAGTCTTGCTGATTTAATGCACGTTCTTCCGGTGAAAGTCCAGCATGATAACGTGTAGCTGCAAATCCAGCATCACAAAGTTCATCACAAACCTGTTCCACAAGTTTTCTTGAAATGCAATAAACTATGCCGCTTCTGTCTTTGTACTTTCGCAAAAGTGAAAGCAGTTCTTTTGATTTGTTTTTAGAAATTTCCACGCCAAAGTAAAGATTCTTTCTGTCAAAACCTGTTGTTATTGCTACAGGCTCAATAAGCTTCAAAAGGCTTATAATATCTTGTCTTACCTGTTTAGTTGCAGTAGCAGTAAAAGCTCCTATGACTGGTCGTTTAGGCAGCAGTTCCACAAATTTTGCTATATCAAGATAACTCTGTCTAAAATCTTGTCCCCATTGTGAAACGCAGTGAGCCTCATCAACAGTTATCATTGATATTTTAATATTTGCTGCAAATCTCAAAAAGCTCTCTGTAAGAAGTCTTTCAGGTGCAACATAAATAAGCTTATACTGTCCCTGTCTGGCACCATACATTACAGCTTGATACTCATCAGAATTCATTGCACTATTTATAAAAGCAGCTGATATACCGCTTTGTCTTAAGTTTTCCACCTGATCCTTCATAAGAGATATAAGCGGAGATATTACTATTGATATTCCAGGCAGCATCAATGCCGGAAGCTGATAGCAAACAGACTTTCCGGCACCGGTAGGCATTACAGCCAAAACATCCTTTCCGCCCAAAAGTGCGTCAACAGCCTCCTGTTGTCCGTCACGAAAAGAAGTATGTCCAAAATATTCGTGAAGCAACTGAAGTTTTCTCATTATCTTTTCCCACTTTCCTATTTTATATATAATTAAATTATACTTTATATAATATATCGTATCATTTTATATTGTTAAGTATAACATATTTTATTTGTATTTTCAAGTTAAGCCACAGAACGATTAACTATAATATCTTCACTATAATATTATAATAGAGTAATTTTTATACGAATTTGGGTAATTAAAGCAATAAAAATGCATTATAAAATATAAATAAAACACAAAAAAAGTTCAAACAAAATTCTTGACAAAAATTATTATATATGCTATAATAATTGAGTTGAATGCGAGTGTGCTGGAATAGGCAGACAGGCTAGCTTGAGGTGCTAGTGTTGGAAACGACGTGTGGGTTCAAGTCCCGTCACTCGCACCATTTCTTTTTAAGCCCTTCTACGTGAAGGGCTTTGAAGATTCTTAAACAATTTTATATTTATGGATATGGACAGATGGCTGAGCTGGTCTAAGGCGCACGACTGGAACTCGTGTATACGTTAATAGCGTATCGAGGGTTCGAATCCCTCTCTGTCCGCCATATGAACAATTAGGAAAAACCACGCAATTTCAGTATTTATACGAAAATGCGTGGTTTTTGTTATATCTTTATTTTCCACCAAAACGGATTATACGACTTTAAAAAATGCTATTTTACACTGTTTTGGTATGGTATATGACACGGGATATGACACAAAAAGCGGATTCATTCTTCCGCAAAAAGTCCTTCTATATATGTATCGATTTTCTGATCCGTAGCAAGTCGCTCTTCCGTAAATGTATGCTGATACACCGATTTAAGAGTACTATTCGTAGCCCAGCCGCCACGCTCCATAGCATACTTATCAGGTATACCTAATGCTAACATTATAGAAGCATTAACATGCCTTAGATCGTGGAATGTCATATGCTGCCCTGTTGATTCAAAAACAGCATTTACAAAATGTTTATAAATAGTACTGGCAGCCATATCCACCACATAATCATTCGGCTTGCCCTCCCCTATCATATTTAAAATACGCTCAGGAATTACAAGTTGTCTTGTACTATGAAATGTTTTTGTTTTTTCCTTTTCAATCTGCCCAGCCATAGCGATTCTTACGTTTCGTATAGTAAGTACACCATCTTTAATATCTTTGTATCGGATTCCCCTAACTTCTGACATGCGCAAACTAAGCCACATTGCAAGCATCGCCGGAAGTTCTATGTCTGTACCCTTAACAGCGTCTATTATCTGCTTTGGTGTTGGCAAAGTTTTGACCTTATGTTCCTTTGCCGGAAGAGTCGTACGAAATATAAAGTCAGGCATATACATCGTAATAGCTGATGCAAGTAAACCATGCGCATTTCTCACAGATTTGGCAGATAATCTACGTGAAGCACGATTAACCGCAGCCTGTACCATAATGCTTGTAAGCTTTGACAATGGAATGTCCATCAGCTCTTGAAACTGATTTTTTCGTATATTGCGATAACCCACAATCGTAGACGGAGACAAAACACCGTCTTTGTTACTTATATATCCGTCAATTGCATCTCCTACAGTTACATCTTTAGGCTTTTCTTTGCGTTTCAGATTGTACTCTGCTGCTAAAAATTCAGCTTCTTTTTTTGTCCCGGCTGTAAATGACTTGTATATGTGTTTGCCGTTGCTATCATCACCAATATAAACACGAACACGCCAACTGCCGGACGGTAATTTTTTTGCCGTTGCCATTAAAATTCCTCCTTGATATTTTCAGAGGAATATGCTATAATAAGAATATGCTAAGATTCCTAAAATAGCATATCCCGTAGACCGTCTCACTGCTGCGAACAGTGGGGCGGTCTTTTTTTGTTTTAAACGTGTAATTTTTGAGCTAAGCTCACACCCCACGTGTGTCACTTGCGTACACTTAAGAGAAGAGATATAATAGTAGAATGAAAGATAAAAA
>CANOIR010000028.1 GCA_947566125.1 uncultured Ruminococcus sp.
TGTAGCACTTGAACTTGATGTTGTTGTTTTAATAGTAGTGCTTGATTCTGTTGTTTTAGAAGAAACTGTTGTTGATGTTGTTGTATCTGTTGCCTTTGTTGTACTTGAAGATGTTGTAGTTTCAGATATTGTAGTTGTTGTATTAGTAGTAGTAGATGTTGTAGTAGTTGTTGTATCAACTGGAGTAGAATTGCCAAATTTATAATCAGCATTGATTTCAGAAATAGAAGGAAGCTTTGCCTTTAATGTAGAAGCATCGCCACCATACAGATTTGCTGCACAAGCACACGCAATAGCAAAGCAGCCGTTGTAGTCCAAAGCACCTTCTGTATACTGATATCTGTCAGAATGATCTTCATAACCTCCGCCATCAGGACCGCCTACCAGCATACCATAGTTTGTATACTTAGCCTCTGGATTATCAGCAGAAGTCTGACCATTTTCACCAGGGTTAGCTGCACGATGGTGAATATGTGTAGGCCATTTGTCACCATAACCAAGAAGGAAGCTGTAACCAAAGTTGTTATTGCCGAGTATATAGTCAAGCTGGAATTTTGCACCCTTTGCATAGCTTGAGTTTGCATCGCCGTTTGCAATAACATATGCATCCATCTGTTTAGCACAGTTATAACGTGAAGCACCCCAACCGTTGGAATTATAGTTGCCTTCGTTCAATCCTCCCTGATTGTTAAGTTCAAATTTAAGCTCTTCGGCAAATACATTATCGCCGGTAGCCTTATACATCATTGCAGAATAGCCCTGCCATACCTTGTCCCATGTATATTTATCATAGTCATAGATACCGCCATACTGACCTCTATCTGGAGTAAGTGTTGGCTTGCTGCCTTCACCGCATATCCAAAGCCAAGCATCAGCAAGTGCCATTTCATCCTGATACATTGCATCTGTTGAATAGAAGCTCTGACCATCACAATTGTTGCCCACATTTGTTTTACCAAAGTTTACAAGTGCCTTTGCATATTTAATACATTCAGCAGCATAGGAAGGATTAGAATCCTTAAATATATAAGCTGCACCTGCAAGACCTGAAGCCATTTCTCCACATACAGCAGAGTTATTCTTTGAAGCTGTCAGCCAATATATTGGACGATCATAAGTCTGAACTTCAGGAGCAGACCATATACCATGATCTACATCACCGTTTGCTACAATGCTTGCTATAGCTGCAACATTTCCTGAACCGTCAAGATATGTTGTCTTCATAAGGTAGTCAGCACCCCACTTCATCTCATACTCAAGATGATCACGGCAGCCTGCCTTCGCATAAATTCCTTCATTAAGATATTCAGACATAGCAAGACTTGAAAGACCAAATCCAATGGTATGATTGAATTTTACATGGTCACCTGCATCATGCCAACCGCCTGAAACGTCAACCTTTCCATCTCCATCCGGATCGACTATAGATTTTAAAGAACCGTCAAGATTGCCTACAGAAGCTTCTGCGTCATATGTATGACAATCACCTCTCCATGTAAGAGGACCGTCTGTAATTCCAGTACCGCAAGCATTGGAATCATAGAAATACAGGGACATAGCAAGAGCTTCCATGTAATTTTCGTTGGCAGCTGATGCACTCATAGGAGTTACAGATAAGCTTGCCATTACGCTGCTTGCACCTATTGCAACAGCAGTAAGCGTTGAAGCAATGCGTTTTTTTAATTTCTTCATAATTACCTCCATAGTAAACATAATTTTGGCTTTATTGTACCATATTTACACTATTTTGTCAAGCACTTTCGGAAAACTAAGCATATAATTCTATATATTTCACTTTATACATATATTTTTTTAATATAAAAAAGTCTCCTTTCATCAAGAAGACTTTTTGAAAAATTTTTATATAGATTACTTTTTGAAAAATCCCTTTTTCTTTTTAGTGCCTGAACCAGCTCTTTCTGCGATAATATCTGCCATTTCTCCAACATCTTTCATGCCGGAAACTTCACGCATCTGAAAACGCATTGAAAATTCCTTTTCAACTGCTTCAATAAGATTTATATGCTCAAGGCTGTCCCATTCTTCAATGTCATTTGCAGTAGTTCTATTGTTTATGTTTATAGAATCATCGTCAAATACTTCACGAAATACCTCTGTCAGTCTTTCCATAATATCTTCATGTGTCATTTTTACGCCATCTCCTGTTCATTTACTTTTATTACATGATTTTTATTTTTATATTCAGCTGTTTTAAGTTCCCATGTACTGTCGCCGTTTTCAAATTCTTTTAATTTTGTAAAGCCAAAGGTGTCGTACAGGTTCTTAACCATCGCATTTTTATTTGTCTTATAATAATAACCTACTATTTTTACTGCTCCACGTTCTCTGCATTTACGCACAAGTTCATCAAGCATTGCAAATTCCATATCACGTTTAAGCACACGACAACTCATAAGCCACAAGTCTATATGCACTGTCTGATCAATACATTCGCCTATTACAATAGAAACGATTCCATTGTCGCCAAAACGGTCGCTAAGACTTCCGCAAAGTCTAATATAATTATTACTATTAGCAATGTCTTCCATTTCACTAAGCTGATACCGTCTTGTAGTAAGATTGAATTGATTGCTTTTATTTGTAAGCTGAACTATTCTGCTTAAAAATATAGGTTCAAAATCCGTGATTTTTGCATTCATATCAAGGCTTGTGAGATATTCTTCGTAACTACCGAAAGTCTTTTGAAATTTAGCACGTTCAGCATTTGCCTTATACATCTCGCCTCTTTTGGCATCATCGACTGAAAGAGATGTTATCTCAAAATGGCCTGCTCTGTCAATACTTTGAATGCATTCTTCCACTGTTTCAAATTCAGATACTGCAATTCCCGGGATTTGTCCTTCTACAATGGCACGTTCTGCCGGATTATCATCAACAAATACAAAACTTTCCGGCAAAAGATTAAGTTCCGATGCTGTTTCTACAAGATTCATATCTTTAGGATTCCAGTTAGCCTTTATAACTGTAAAATCATCGGGTTTTAATACACTGCTTGGATGATTCAAACCAAGCAAAGCGTTTTCTTCCTCATTCTTTGAACATACTGTAAGAAGAACTCCAAGTTGTTTATGAGCCTTTATATAATGCTGAACTTCCTCATAGCCCTGACCCAGTGTAGTTTCATGACCTATCTCTATTCCTTCTTGACCATCGTCACCAATAACTCCACCCCAAAGCGTATTGTCAAGGTCAAGTGCAAGAACCTTTTTGTTTTTGCCGAAAATAGATTTTATTATACAAACTGTATTATAAGCAAAATCCGGAATTGCAGGCACACACATTGCATACTTGTATAAATACCAATACTTAGGATCAAGCCATTGATCAAGACCATAGCAGGCAGAAACATAGTTTATATCATTTATGTAAAACGACTGATGCTTTTGAGCATATTCATAAAACTTGCAATTAAGTCTTGTTATAAAATTTATTTTACCATGAATATCCCATGCGTCGCTATTGCCTAAAAGTCTGTATGACGGCATTTCAAAATTGTTTTGGATAATAGGACAATGATAAGTTTCATATAATTTTTCCCACATCTGCTCAAAATGCTTATACTGCTCTTCAAGAGCAGTATCCATTTCAGATTGTATACAGCTTACATTTTCAGGGAAAAAATCAAGATTTCTTGAAGATGTATGAATGAAGATTATATCGGGTTTAAATTCTTCAAGCTCGTGATTTTCAAACATAGCGTCCTGCCAGTATCTTGCATATTCCGATTCATAAAACAAAGGCTCTATGCCGAAATTCAGCAGAAAAAGTTCCATCATCAATATAATATCACTTGTAGTTGAACCGCCAAGCACTGCGATATGTTTTTTTATTCTGTTGCTTCCATCTTCAAGAAGCATTTTTTTAATTGTACGGCGTTTTTTTAAGATCCATGCGCTGTCAAATGGATATTCAAGTTCTTTCATTTTGTTGTCCTCGCCTTTTTTATTACTGATTATAAAGAATTTGTTCTATACAGTCTTCATTTCCGCCTGTTGCACTGAATGTATTCATAGCAAACAAAAGATCTGTCGCACTCACATCTTTACAGAATTGAGCTGCATTTGGTTCAAAGTAACGTATGTCACAAACATATATATCAGAAAATGAACCAACCAAACATGGAACCATAGCGTTTCCATAGCTGTCTTTGAAAATTACAAGTGTCCTATCATTATCTACATCTGTAGATACATGAACTATTTTATCATCACCAAGCATAAATACAAGGTAATATCCAACCGGATCAAAATTTGTAATATCCATCAATAGATCGCCCTCATAATCAAACGTAAATGATGATGTATAATAATCAGTCTTATATTTATTTTTAGGCTTATAATATGTAAAGTCTTCCGGATTTTCAGAAAGTATGGTACTCTGTGTATATGTATACATTGAGCCTACATATCCTTCTTTAGTTTCAGATTTCATATCTGAAATATCTGTAAATGGAACACCAGCTGTTTTGGCAAACTCTTCTGCAGCGTAATATGCACCAAGCGGAAGCCAGTGGTGATCTGTACGTGCATATATCGCCTCATCCTTATGCTGTTCAAGAACAGAATAAGCATCTACAGGAATTACATTTTCAAGAAAACTGTTCGCATATTCTATCTCTTTTTTTTCGCTAACAGTATAATCTTTATATTCATCAGGAAGATAAAATGAAACAGATGTTGGTGCAATAAGGGAATATACATTTACAGATGGAAGTTCTTTTTTGAAATCATTTAGAGTATTTGCATATGCTTCTGCTATAGAATCAAGTCCGCCGTAAAAACTTATTGCTCGCTTTTTATAAATGATTATGCTGTCACCAACTTCAACCGGAGGTTCATATTCTTCAGGCTCTGTTGTAGTTGTAACGGCAGTAGTAACATCCGGCTTGGTGGACGTACTTTCAGCAATTATATCTGATACATCTGTTATATGTGTAACATCAGTAGCAGATTCAGCAGTGTTTTCATCTTGCTGTTTTACTGCAACATTTCCAAAAAATGCTGCATTTTTATCCTCATCCGACGGCAAGCCCTTCAATTTTTGCATAGATGAAATCATTCTCTTGAACGTACTTCTCATCGGCACTGTGTCATTGTAATAAGCGGAAAGATCAGCTGTATATTCCCCATTCAAATAAGAATTCCATGAAAACTCTGGCATAGTTGCAAGCTTTCTGTTTTCCTCAGTGGAAAAGTCAGAACGCTTGCCAAAAAGCAGAAAAGCTCCGCAAATTGTTATTGCACTAATTATTCCCACAGAACGTATTATATTGCTTTTCTTTTGAATATCGGTTATTTTATCAGCTGAAAGCTTTGCCTTTGCTTCTTCACGTTCTTTTCTCTGAATTTTTACAGCACTCTCTATATTCTCACGCATCTCTTGAGTAGCGGTTTCCTGCGAAGCTGTTTCCGTAGGATCTGCATGAACTTCAGGCTTTGCTGTATCATCAGGCTTATTACGGCTTTGAGGCTTTTTCGCAGCAGGCTTTTCTACATAGAGATTTACAGGCTCTTTTATATTTTTCCTAAGAATCTCCTGTATTTCTTTTAAAGAATCCTTTTGCGGTTCTGCCTCTGGTTTTTCTCCTATATGCAGCGGTTCGGAACTCTCCTTTAAATGAGAAATAACAGTTCCGCCAGTTCGCTTAGTGAGAAATGGATTTTTATGCTTAACAGATTCTTTATTAATCTTAGGCTTTGGAACAGGTTCCTGCTGTCTTATATATTCTTCAGTTATTTCAGTCAATCGTACCGTTTTTTTATTTTCCGGTTTATTTCTGGTATATTTTGAGAAAAACGCATCACGTTCAGCCTTTTTAGATAGATCCGGTGCTTCTGTACCACGTCTGCGTGCAGGAGCTGCTGTTTTTACATTCTGCTTGTATTCAGGCAATGGCTGTACTGATTTACGCACAAACGGTGCAGTTATCGGCTCAATTGTTTTAGGCTCAGGCTTGACCTCCAATTTTTGCTCTGGCTTAGATTTTATCTCAGGCTCAGGCTTGACCTCCAATTTTTGCTCTGGCTTAGATTTTATCTCAGATTCAGGCTTGACTTCCGGTTTTGGCTCTGGCTTAGATTTTATCTCAGGTTCAGGCTTAGCTTCTTGTTTTTGTTCTAAACTTTGAACAGCCTCTGTACTTTTTTCTATGACTATGTCTTCAAATTTATTATCATTATTTTCAGAATTTGCAATAATATCATCAAATGCATTTTTTGCAGATTCAAAAGGATAATTTGGAATATTAATATTACTATTCGCACTTGGTGCGTTTACATTTGTATTTTCCTGAAGTCTGTTTTCTTGTAAAGAATCTAAATCAGCTGCCTGATTTCCCTTTTTTGCAAGTGAACCATACTGGGGAAATTTAGGTGGTTCAGGAACTCTTGTAGGAGCAGTTCTCCTTTTTGGAGAAGAATTGCTGTGCTTTGATAATGCAGAAAGTGGACGCATCTCGCCTTGTGCATATGTTTTTTTCTTTGACGCCATAAGTACTCTCTCCTTTCATCAAAACTGCAAATACAAAAATGGTCGATTAGTTGCATTTACAAGGAATATTCCGCTTAATACAAGCAATGCAACCAAAAGTAATGTTCCAAAAGACTGCACAACCATATATGTATTTTTATCTTTTACAAGTAACATTTTCTTTTTAATATTTGCAAATATTGGGAAGCATCCAATAATAGCTGCTATGATAAGTATGAAGTTGCTTTTAAATGAAGACGCAAGTAGTGGGTCGGTAAAGCTTCCGCTACCCATAAAGAACATACTCTTAAGACACGTGCCCATCTCTGAAAGATCGGTAAAATAGAATATGCAGAATCCAACTGCAATTACTAATTTATTATAAATATGTCTAACCGCCATTGGAATTTTTTTCATTATCTTTTTGCCGATCATCATTTCAATCGCCAAGAAAATTCCATAATAAAGTCCCCATATCAAAAAGTTCCAAGAAGCACCGTGCCAAAGTCCTGTGCAAATCCAAACTAGAAACAATCCGCCGAATTTTCTTCTCTTGCCGAATATTGGCATATAGAGAACGTAATCACGGAAAAATGTACCCAGAGAAATATGCCATCTTTGCCAGAACTCTGTAACATCTTTACATACAAACGGATAACGGAAGTTTTCATCAAACTTAAAGCCAAATATTCTTCCCATACCTATTGCCATATCGGAATATCCGGAGAAATCAAAATATATCTGAAGAGCGTACATAATAACACCATACCACGCACCTAAAACAGATTGGTTTTCAAGTCCACCACTGCTAAGGAACTGGTCTACTATAGTACCAAGCTGATCTGCGATCAAAACTTTTTTTGCAAGACCTATAACGATTCTGCCAAGACCTTCGGAAAAGTCAACAACAGTAGTATTTCTTGAATGAAGCTGTAAAGCAATGGTTTCATATCTTACAATAGGACCTTGTGTAGTGATTGGAAATAGTGTCATATACAATAAAAACGTACTCAAACTGCGTTCTGCTTTAATCTTACCCCAATGACAATCAACAAGATAAGAGATCGCACGGAAAGTAAAGAAGCTTAGACCCAAAGGAAGATGGAATTTTGGTACAGCAAAATCGGCATTAAAAAGAGAGTTTATATTTTCTACCAAAAAACCAGTATATTTTACGCTAACTAAAAGACCGATATTAACAACAAGACCAAGTACTAATCCAAACTTTGGTGCTCCACCATTACCGTATGTTATCATTTTTCCAAACAGGTAATTCAAACACGAAACGAGTAGTAAAAGCCATATATATATAGGGTCACCCCATGCATAAAATATCAATGAAAACACAATAAGTATTGCATTTCTGTATTTTGAATTTGCAAGGAAGTATACTCCTATACAAACAGGTAAAAACAAAAACATAAAGAATAGACTTGAGAACGCCATGTAAACACTCCTTCGAACAACAATAAACAAATATATTTTTACCGCCAAATAAATTTTACATTATTTTATTATGACAGCCACTTATAATTATATAATATTTTTCCGCCTTTTGCAATAGCAAAAAAGGCATTTTTTTAAAAATATTTCCCAAAACTTTTTTATTAAAGTGCTTGACAAAAAAAATCCTTTATGATAGAATATACTGCATAGGTTAAATTTACGTTATTTATATCTGGGTGTGGCGCAGTTGGTAGCGCGCTACCTTGGGGTGGTAGAGGCCGTGGGTTCAAGTCCCGTCACTCAGACCAGTTAAAAACCACGCAATTTCAGAAAAATCCTGATTGTGTGGTTCTTTTGTTTTTGTGAGAAAATCAGGCTGAGGGCACTATTAGGGCACTAAGCCATTAAAAATGCATGATAAAAGACAATAGAATATAATAAAAAACCGTCATTAGTAGAGCTGTAACGCTTACTGGTGACGGTCTTTTTTTATGCTTTTAGTCGGCTCAAATTTGAGCTTATCAAAACAGCTTTTAAGCCTGCTTCTGCTCCTGCTCTGTATATTTAGTCTGTTTAATAAGCATTGACTGTAAAACTCCTGCTGCTTCCTCGTCTGCTTCTGAAAGACAGTGCAGGTATTTGTTAGTTGTTTCAATATCACCATGCCCAAGCCGTCCTTGTACCTGCTTCAGGGATACACCGCCATATAAGAGCAGGGTTGCCGATGTATGCCGCAAGCTGTGAAATTTCCTGTGTCTGAATCCATGACGGGAAAGGAACTTGCTAAATTGCTTAGTAGGTGTTTGCGGATTCATCATTTCGCCGTTCCACTGAGTGAATAGCCAATCACCGCCGACCCACTGAGAGCCGAGCTTGACCGCTTCAAAGTGTTTCTCCTGCTCCAATCGCTCTATAAGCTCTATACATTCCGGACTTACTGTAATCGTTCTTATCTCATAATCTTTCGGTGGTTTAGTTTCCGGTGCTTTTCCCTTTAATTTAACGGCTGCACGTTCAATAGTTATTTTGCCGGTTTCTTTATCTATATCACTGAATTTCAATGCAACCAGTTCCCCACGTCTTGCACCTGTCATAATGGCTAATTGTATCAGTACTTGAAATTGCAGCGGTTCGTTTTCCAGTGCAGCGAGCATTTCAGCGGCTTCTTGTTTCGTGAAGATCTCTACTTTTGGGGCTGTTACCTTTGGAATATCAAGCAATTCTGAACGAGCAGGGCTATCTGCAATGATACGCCGTTTTAAAGCAAGTTTCATAATAGATTGTAATATTGTAAGATTACGTCTAATGGTTGCAGGTGAAAGCGTTTCTGTACTTGTACTGCCGTTTCTATTCTTCTTTTCAATATTGCATAACTGATTGACAAACGCTTGCACGTGTACGGGTTTAATATCCTGTAGCTTGAAATGTCCCAGAGCAGGAAGTATTTTAAGCTGGGTTGCTCTGCAATAATACTCATATGTTGTCGGTGAAAGAGCTGGCTTTTTTTGTTCCAGATACAGCGGAACAAATTCTGAAAGTGTAATTCGGGTTGCGTCTCCTGAAAGCCCTGTTTTGCACCGCTCTTCAAACAACATAGCCTGCCGCTGAACTTCCTTTTCAATCTGCTTTTGCGTCATATTCTGAGCAGGCTTCCACGTCATCTCATAGGGTTTGAGCTTGTTTCCCTCGCTGTCATAGCCACGAGCTACACGGATTCGGTAGGAGATCACTTCGCCGGCTTTATTCTTCCGTGGGGTTATGTTGGGCATTGTCGGTCACCTCTTTTAACGATGTGGTTAGCTTATCGTATTCTTTCTGTGTCAAAAGCAATTTTACACCACGCTCGCCATGGCGAGTATAAAGGCTTGTAGACAGTTCTCCAATACCCCTAGGTCGTCTTGTTACTTGTACACCGAAAAAAATGGCAGGAATGCGAGATGTTAGAAAAAATGCAAGATTAAACGAGATCGCATATCAAAGTTATAAAGATACAGTGATGCAGTTTTTAGACACAGAGCAGAAGCCAAACGCAGAAATTCCAACTATTACATGGAGTTCAGATGCTAAGGAAATGATGCTGGATTATTTGCAGACAGTAGAAAACAGTATGCAAACAGGTTGCCCAATGGAAGAAGCTACAGACTACGCATCAAAGGCAGCAGGTGTTGCTATTAGAATTGCAGGTATTTTGCATATGTTATGGAGTGGTGATGCAGGCAAACCGATTTCACTTGACACCGCACAAAAAGCTATTGCCGCACATACATATTTCTTTTCAGAAAAGCTGAAAGACATGAAGCAAGGTGAAAAAGAAAGTTTGCAAACAGTGGAAAAGGTGAAATGCAAAATAAAAGAAATAGCAGCTCAAAAAAATGCCGCTGTTCTTCCTGCTCGGTGTATTCAACAGAAAATGAAAGGGGCAAAAGGTCTAAAGCTTATGGAGGATTTTGAGTTTGCTTTTGAACAATTAGAGGAAAATAATATATTGCAATTTGTCAAAACGGGTAATAAAAAGCTATTATATATTTCTCCCTATTTTTTATAAATTTAAGAAAACCTCCCCCATTCCCCCAAAACATCAAAAGTCCCGAAATTGCGTTATTTTCATTTCCCCCACATGTTTCCCCACAGTTCCCCCATTCCCCCAATAAGAAACTAAGTGGGGGAAAGTTTTATAAACTGGGGGAGAAAATAAAACGTTTGGGGGGATAGCTGTAAAAGCCGAAAACCACGCAATTTAGGGATTTTTTAAATATCTGGGGGAGTGTGGGAACTGGGGGAAGGTGGCGTATATCCGAGGAGAAAAAACATAATGACAGAAAATGAATTATTACAAAATATGCTTAATTGCTCTTATTCGTTTTCTCAAAATGAGAACGAGAAAAGCACTGGACAAGCTCTACAGCAATCAAGCATACAACCAGATGCGCCTTACTATCAAGGTGCATTGCAATGCATAGAGCAGGCACTAAAAAAGAAAGACGATCCAAAGGCAGTGCATTTCTGGGAAGAGTATCAATTCTCCCTATGCAAGCAATTACAGCACGTGCAAACAAATGCGGGACGTGAAACCGTACAGACTGCTGTTAAAATCGTTAAGGCTATATTGTGTGCTATGAAAGATTAAGCCGCTATATATAGTATAATTATAAAAAACAACCGGGTGCGAGTTTATAGCCTGCACTCGGTTTTCTGTATATACAAAGTCATGTTTGCAATTAGTTGCATAATCCCCCCACTATGTCGAAATTCAGCACGTGGGGACAACTGTTATAAGGGGCGTATTTTTCGCAGAATCGGGAAAAATCAGATTTTTGCAATTATAAAACCTTAAGTCTTGCTATGCTTATAAATTAGTTGCATAAATACGTAAAATAGTGGCACAAAATGGCACGTTTTCAAGCCTGCTCAGTGAGACAAAATGAGACGTTTTCAAGGGTTTGTAATGTCACAAAATGTCACAAATTCAGAGGGTAGCTCATGTTACAAAATGTTACAAAACAGCGTATTTGCGAGGTATTCCAATGTGTGAAAAGTTCAAGAATTGCGTTGCTCTTTAGTGATTTGTAAAAATAGGCGTGTCACATGAAAGCCAAGTGAAAATTTACTTCGTTGTGACATGCTTTGAAATATTGATTTATCATAATTTTATATATTTGTGCGAATATTTAATTACACTGATTGCCATGAATATTTACCGCCATATTACCATTTTCATCTAATTCAAAGTGAAATGCATCTTCTCCAAATAAATTGCCAATTTGAGAGGAAAGCTCTTCTTGATGTTTGCTATTTTCAAGAAATGCAGCAACGTCTTTTTCTTCGACGATATAAGGAGCGCCAACATTGATTGCATACATTTGAAATTTTTCCTGCTCTTCCATTGCAAAAAATCTCCTTACAAAATAAATTATGCTTTATTTTATCATAGATCATAATAGAAATCAATAAAAATATGCTTATATCGTGCTATGCTTTAAAACGCCCTCATACGCCTTGCTTTATCGTTTAAGTAGAATTATCCAGTGAGCAGGCTAAAACGTCTTAGAACGCCGTTCAAACGGCTTACAAGCGATTTTATGAATAGCTTTAAAATATCACGAACAGAGAGCGAACAGAGAGAATGTTGAAAAAAGTTGAGCTTAAAACAGTAATCGAAGTCGAGCCGAAGTCGAGAAAAGTTAAAAAATTGAGCTTATAACCTGCTCTTGATGCTAACAAATGATAACAATGCTAAGCAAGCTATAACAAACGTAACAAATATAACAGATACAGTTACAGATACAGATACAGTTACAGATATTATTATAAATAATAATATAATATAGCTTCTGTTTCTACGAAACAGAAGAACCCCCAAAAAAGAAGTTTACATTTAAACTTTCAGCCGTAAATAATGCTTAGAAATGCTGAGGTTAAAACACATGAGCTTATACAATTGTCTGTAATGCCGATAAAATCAATTCTAAGGCGTTTACCTACTCTTTGCATGAAATTGCACCCTTAAATTTAGAACGGCTTAAAATGGCGTTTATGGCTATGTATGAGCAGGCAGAACGTTTTGTTCTATCCTTGTTGTAAGGGGATCGTGTTTCACGACACCCTTTTCAAATACTGACGAGAGCAAAATTGCGCTGGTTTATAGAAAAAAGACACCCGAGCTTATAGCCTGAGTGTCTGTGTGTGTTATGTAATGTTATAACGGTTTTCTACCTCCATCAATTCCATACAGAAAATTATACAAGATAAAACCTAATGATTCAGCTTCAAATTCTCCTTGTTCGTACGACACTTCAAAGTGTTCATCTTCTGGTGCTAAAAGATGCCCAAGAAAAATATGTGCAAGCTCATGCGTGATTGTAAGGCGTTTTTCTTCTGTGGAAAGATCATTTGCAACTAATATGGAAGTTTCTTTATTATCAACAATTTGTGTTACCCCGGAACAGCCGCTAATAAAATCACGTGGGACGCTTTTTACTTTGATACCGAGACTGTTTGCTATTTTAACGGCTGGTCTAACTCTTCCATTTGCCGGCTTTATAAAATATGCTGTTGACATGTTATCACCGCCTTACTTGCTCATGAGCAGGCTTACAGCAGTACGGAATCCGACCTCAAAAGCATTTTCACTTGAACTATTCCATAATTTGCCGATTGCATTTGCAATATCATTTTCAAGTTGCAAGTTTTTATGAGCACCAAAAAATTTTAAAATATTGCCCCATTCCTCCTCTACAACAGGCGTGGAGAATGTTTCCTCGTCCCTTAAAGCATCAAAGATAAGTTTCATTGATTTATTCATAATATAAAATTTCCTTTCTATCATCACTTGACAAAAAGGCTAATCTGATGTATAATAAATTTCAGATAAGACTTTTTGTCTTGGCTTTAAGCACATTGTTTTCGTTGGTAGCGGGTACAGTGTGCTTTTCTTATTTGGTTTCTACTTCTTCCTTAACCTTTTTGATACCCAATCGAATTACATCGCTTTTAGATAATTTGGTTTTTTCACAACAGTATTTCAAATCCTCAATGGTTTGTTTATCTGCTCGTATTTTCAATTGAATGTCTTTCGGGTTATCGGTTAGCTTAGTACCTTTTTTGATACCCATAGGTTCACCTCTTTTCTCTGGGTACACATACATTATACCATGTGTACACAGTCTTGTCAACCCCTTTCGCAAAATAAAGTTGCACAAATATTTCATGTTGTACTTGTATATTTTGTCACCTCTTTTCTATTTTGCCTATGAAAGCCGTTTCGGTTCTCTCCTGCCTGCTCTGGTTTAAGTTTTCCGCTGCTTGTCGCTTTCACTGTATATATTATACTCCAAAAAATCGTGTATGTCAATATGGCAATATGCACGAAATATCAGTGCATATTTTGTGCAATTTATGCTCTTGAATCCAGTGCATAATTATGATATAATAGTATTAAGAAAATATAAGAAAGAAGTTTGATATTGTGCCAATTAAATACAAAATTGATGTTCTTGCAGCCTTAAAAACTGCTGGTTATTCTACCTATAAAATTAGACAAAATAAAATTATGAGTGAAAGCACTTTGCAAAAAATACGAAAAGGCGAGATTTTGAATGCGGATAATTTATCCATTATATGCAAATTACTGAACTGTCAACCCGGTGATATACTGGAGTATGAGGAGGAAAAAAGCCATGAATCATGATCTTGACACTGCTTTAAGCCAGTTAAAACAGGCGATATTAACAAAACCTCCTAAGGTGCAAGCAATTTTAACAGACTGGCTTTACAAGTGGAGCAAATATATTACTCGTGAACAAAATTTCAGTCCTGATTATTTGCCTTATTATAAGCGTGGCGATGTTGTATATGCAGATTTTGGATTTAACATAGGTAATGAATACGGCGGTATACATTATGCGGTAGTAGTTGAAATCAATAATAATAAGCGTAACGGAAATATTCTCGTTGTTCCTCTAACATCTCTTGATAAAGGAAAAGCAATAAACGATATTCCTAAATCAGATGTATACATTGGTGATAATGTAATTGAATGGACAAGCTCCGCTACAATTGCAAAGCCGAACCAAATCAGGGCTATAAGTAAAATGCGTATTGTTAAACCTGTAACGAAGAACGATAAAAGAGCAAGATTGACAAGCGAGCAAATGCAATTGATTGAAAACAAGCTAATAGAATTGTTAATTTTTAAAAAGGCTTGACAAACAACAAAAAATAGAATATAATATAATTATACGCATAATATATTTTATTATGGGCATGATAATTTTACCCCTTGCGGGTCTTACAATTTTTTTATTTTACCCTTTGCGGGTTGAGTTAGAGCAGGCTTGTTTTTAGCCTGCTCTTTCTCGTATGTTATGTCTCTAAGAAATCCATGAAATAATAATAACGCTGTACGAAATTCGTCGGGCGTTTATTTTTGCCTGTAAGCCCTCTGCACGGCTCTGTAAGGCGTTTGAGCCTGCTCATAATGAAAGTTATAGGGCTGTTGCTTGTGGCTGTCTATGGGGCTTGTAATGCGTGATGCTGTGAAAGGCAGTAAGGTCAAGTTTCGCTCCTCAATTTTGAGGAGTCAAAAAAGTTGGTTTCTTACGCTCAAGAGATCTCATCAATGTTGGGGGCATTTATTATAGCAGTTAGAATTTTTTAGCTGAATGTAATAAGTTTGCATTCAGCTCTTATACTCTTATCCTGACTCCCTGATTTAGGCTATCATTTCAAATGATAGCCTTAGTTGAAATTGAGGGCACTACGAGGGCACTATTAAGGCACTAAATACCGTTCAGGGCACTACAACAGACGATAAAAGACGATAAGTAGGTTTTAAAAATATGCCTATATTGCGTGATATTCGATAGATTTGAGCAGGCTTGAATAAGCTTGCCTACACTTTGGGGTGGTAGAGGCCGTGGGTTCAAGTCCCGTCACTCAGACCAGTTAAATCCCGATTTTACGTTTTTTCGTAAAGTCGGGATTTTTTATTTTATAGCTCACTTACTCGTAGGAGAAAAAATATGAGACAATTTCTTGAAAAAATTAGAACATCTGAAAAAAGCCACTTTCCAAAGTAATTCTGTAAGCGTTTATAATATAATGGCAAATTTAGTTCGTCAGAATTATTGCTTGACTTTTAAGGAATATGATGATATAATAAAATTTATATAGCAATGACCAATCATTCGGAGAAATAATAATGATATTATGTATTGACACAGCTCCATGCAAGGCATGACAGACTGCATGGAGTAATATATCTACTGTCATACCTTGCATTTTTGAATTAAAATAATCCAAAAAGGAGCAAGGTATAATGAAAACCATAAAAGAACTAAGATTTTTTATATTTCTTTGGCTTACTCAGTCATTTTCGTCGCTTGGAAGTGCAATGACAAATTTTTCGCTTGTAATTTGGCTTTATCAGAAAAGCGGTTCTGCACTTACAACAGCTTTGTTAACCGTATGTTCTTATGCACCTTATGTAATAACGAGCATTTTCGCAGGTGCAATAAGTGACAAATGGAATAAAAAAAGCATTATGCTTATTTGCGATAGCTTTGCAGCTTTTTGCACTATTGTAACTCTCATTTTACTTAAAACAAATACGCTGTCTGTATGGCACTTATATGTTTTAAATGCAATTAATGGGCTAATGAATTCGATACAATCCCCAGCTTCAGATGTTGCAGCTACTCTTCTTACGCCTGAAAAGCATTATCAGAAAACCAGTGGAATGCGTTCTTTTTCCAATTCCCTTGTATCTATTTTGACGCCCGTATTAGCAACATCAATTATTTCTCTAGCTGGTATTGACATTGTAATTGCCATTGATTTAATCACATTTACTACTGCTTTTATAACATTACTATTTTTTATCAAAATACCTGAAATAGATCATAAATCCAAAAATAAAGAAACACTTATTCAATCAGCCAAAAATGGAATCGTTTATCTGAAGTATAATAAAGGCATCCTTTGGATGATATTATTCCTTTCAGCTATTAATTTCGTTGCTTCTATCTATGATACAGCACTTCCTGCAATGATACTGTCAAAAAGAGATGAAACAGCATTAGGGATCGTTAGTAGTTGTGTTGGAATCGCAACATTATTTGGAAGTATAATTGCAACATTTTTTCCAAAGCCCAAAAGCAGAATCAAAGTTATATGTAACTGTCTACTTATTTCCATGAGTACAGAAAACTTTTTACTTGCATTTGGAAATCATACTTTTGTATGGTGTATTGGCGCTGTTCTTGGCTGGTTGTTCATTCCACTTATGAATGCCAATTATGATGTTCTCCTTCGCAACAATGTTCCAAAGGAGATACAGGGGCGTGTATATTCTGTCAGAAATGCTCTCCAGTTTTTTACCATTCCAGTGGGATATTTTCTGGGAGGATTTCTAGTTGACAAAATATTTGAACAGTTTATGGAAATGACAGATAATAAATTGCTGTGTGTATTATTTGGCAGCGGAAAAGGCTCTGGTGCATCTTTGTTATTCTTTGTAATCGGAATAGTTGGTGTGCTTATTTGCTTGATTTTCCGCAAAATAAAGTATATTCATGAACTTGAGTAACTAATTTTAGTTTTTCGCTTTTAATTTAAATAAGTAACATGGCGTTTGAAATCAGAGAAGCTACAAGTAAAGAAATTAAGTAAAATATGCATATCGTTGGAAGATTTGTTTCCGGCAATGCGAAATCAAACGATTATGCTGAACGCAGTTGCACAGTAATATCAATCATTGTGACTTTTCTTGTTGGCATATACATCAGATTTATCGGCTATAAAACAAAAATACCGCAAAACAACGATATTTCAGCGATTTAATTGTATCAAAACAGCAAATCTTAGACAGTTTAAAACCACGCAATTTGGGAGAAGATCCTGATTGCGTGGTTCTTTTGTTTTTGTTATATTATTATCTCTGCTCACAGCCCGAATCAACTGTATTTGCAAGCTTTAAAATTTTGTGTATGTAATCGTCCGCAATCTCAATAAGTGTAAATATACGTTCATATTCTGAATACCATTTAAAAGATTGCAAACTTTCAATTGCACAGCTTTCTCCGGTCGAGTAGGCAAGTGCCTTTTTGGGGTCTGGCTTCTTTGCAAAACCGTAATCAGCAATAAATTCCGATGTGGCGATTTCTGCACATTTTGCCAATGCTTTAATATCATCTAATCTGTCAAGAAGTTCAATGGTTTTCATTTTAAAAATTCCTTTCTATCATAACTTGACAAAAAGGCTGATCTGATGTATAATAGATTTCAGATAAGACTTTTTGTCTTTGTGGATAACGGTAACTAATCGCTTTGGTCGGTGGATATAGTTACCGTTATTTCTTTTCATTAGCCAAAAGTAAATGAACCCCTTGTCTTATAGCTTCTGTACGTGTAATATTATGCTCTTCGCAATATCTAAGTAATTTAGTATGTAGCTCTTTGTCGAATCGTACTTTTACATCAATATCTTTTGGATTCACACTTTTTGGTCTACCTGTTCTTGGAGACATTATTTCACCTCTTTTCGTGTTCCAGCAATTATATTATACATCATGGAACACAAAAAGTCAACCCCTATATCAAAATAAATTTGCACAAATATTTCATTCTGGCTTCTTTGCAAAACCGTAATCAGCAATAAATTCCGATGTGGCGATTTCTGCACATTTTGCCAATGCTTTAATATCATCTAATCTGTCAAGAAGTTCAATGGTTTTCATTTTAAAAAATTCCTTTCTATCATAACTTGACAAAAAGGCTGATCTGATGTATAATAAATTTCAGATAAGACTTTTTGTCTTGATGGATAACGGTATCGCATTTCTTTCCACGGAGCAGCGATGCCGTTATTTTTTTATGTACCTCGATTTCACTGGTTATATTATACACTATTTCTCGCCCACAGTCAATAGACATAATACACGAATGTTAGAGCATTGATTTGTTTATTTTATACATTTGACATCGTGTATAAAATGTATTATAATAATATTATATTATATAAATGTAAAAAAGGAAGTTTAATATTGTGCCGATTAAATACAAGATTGATATATTAGCCGCTTTAAAAGATGCCGGATATACAACATATCGAATAAGAAAAGAAAAGTTATTGAGTGAATCAACTGTTCAAAAGCTACGTAAATCTGCCCCTTTAGCGTGGGAAAACATCGCAACTATTTGTAAATTACTTAACTGCCAACCTGGTGATATACTAGAGTATGAGGAGGAAAACGCATGAGCCAATATGAAAAGCTAATGATATGCATTTTATGTGGCACACAAGATGGCAACATTGCATTTTCTGATTTACAAAAGGTCTTAACGCTTTTGGGATTTGTTGTTCGTATAAAAGACGATCATTTTATATATACTAGAGATGACATAGAGGAAATTATAAATATTCAACCTAAAGGAAACAAGGCAAAGCCGTATCAAGTAAAACAGGTACGTAATATAATATTAAAATACCAACTGGGAGGTAATTTGAATGTATAAGTATGAAGTTATTCTATACTGGAGCAATGAAGACGAGAGTTATATTGCAGAAGTTCCAGAACTCGCAGGATGTATGGCAGACGGTGCAACAATGACGGAAGCTTTGGCGAATATTCATACCGTAATAGAAGAATGGATCGAAACCGCCCAAATTATGGGAAAAGATATTCCAGAGCCAAAGGGTAAGCTTGCATATGCATAATAGTAATGGGCATGATAATTTTACCCCTTGCGGGTCTTACAATATAAACTTGCACAAATATTTCATGTGTTATTGATTTTTTGAAAAAGCGGTGATATAATTAAGACGTTAAGAGAAATTAACCACGCAATTACGGAGAAAATCCTGATTGCGTGGCTTTTTGTTTTTTTATGAGATAATTTAAGTATATGTACAATTTATAAAATTAAAAAAATCTTTTTAAAAAAGTCTTGTCAAATTATGCTTATTTATTGTATAATTAAAGTATAGGTCATATGCAACAAATTAAATAAAAAACGGGTAAGGAGGATGTATATTTATTTTAAAAGTCAAAGTCGTTTTAAACACTTTTATCCATGGTTAGTATAAAACGACTAAAACAAATATGCAAAAGTTTATGGATAAAATTAAAGTGAAGGAGAATTGAAAATGTTTAAACGCCATGCGATTGCACTGATGTTAGCTACAGTCATGGTAACGCTGTTGTCTACATCGCTTTTTTCAAGCAGAAACGATTCTGCAACTTTAGTACAAGGCAGTGAAACGACAGCACCAACATCTACCGCCTTGGAATCAGAATCATCTATGTCAACTACTTTGAAAACAGACAATGGTGAAGATGTAAATGTAGAGGCGATAAACTCTGTCGGAGATTACATGGTAAATGTAATGAATCAAGAAAATGAGAAAAAAGCACGAAAAGATGCTCTTAACTCTCAGGAGAAATATTCGATAATTACAGCTGAATTTGATTCAGAGTCTGGTGTACTTTATGTTGGCTCTACTCAGCCGGCATCTTGCAAGATACAGGCAAGGTTTTTGACAGACGACGATTCAAAGAAAGAAGCTATTCGTGTTGAAGAAAACGTTGAAAAGGGTAAAGATATTATTACTGCCCTGAATGTTAATAAAAATGCTTTGCCTGAATATTATACAATTGAAATTGACCTATGCATTTTTTCAGGCAATATGAAACTTTGCGATACATATGTAATATCTGATTACACTAAAAATATGCAGGAAATCTATGATACAACAATTGAGGACTTTGAACCGGAATATGTTGTCAATCTCGATCAGAATGAAACTACTAACTTTGTAGTATTAAATGAAAATACTGTAATGGCAGATTCCACTGATACAGTAAATACACTTGTATCAGCTGACTATGAAAACGGCGTATATACTTTTACAAATGCAGATGAAACTCTTGCTGATTTGAAAAAAGATGATTATCTTTATATACAGCCAAACGAAAACGATATGATCGCTGTTATTGTAGGCGATGTTTTGATTGAAGATAATGCTGTAACTATCACAAAGGGTGACGGAGATTCTGGAGATATGTTTGACTTTATCAAGGTCGAAACTACTCCGGGTATGAGTGATGAAAAACTTGTTTTCGATCAGCTTGAAGAAGGTGTTACAGTAGCTGATGAACAACCCGAAGACGGCATGATGTCAGAAGAACTTACACCAATCGTAGGCGATCCGGGTGATGCTTCAGTTAATTTTTACAACCTTGGACCTCTTATTTATTATCCTAAAATCAATCTTTCTTTAGAGAAGGATATTGATGACGGTACAACGTTAAAAGGTTCAGTAGGAATAAGTTTTGGCTATGCATTTAATTTCTACAAAAAAATAGGCTATATATCTGTAGATTCGGGTGTTAATATAAAAAACACAGCTAATGTATCTGCTGAAATAAGCGGAGATCATGAATTTCCTTTAGCAAAAGCTGCTATTCCTATTTTAACTGTTTTTAATATTTCATTTACTCCTAAGCTTAAAATAGAAGCTAAAGCTTCAATTTCCGTGTCCTTTGAATCAGAATTTTATTTTGGTATTTCATATGATACTAATTCTAAAAAAGCACGTCCGTTTTCAACACAAAGTTCAGATACTTCAATAAGTGTCGGTGGAACATTCTTTGTGGGAATCGTGGCAGAAGTTGCTTTTGGAGATATAACAGGAGATATTGTTGAGATCGCGTTTGAACCGTCAGTTGGATTTGAAGTAGAGGGCAACCTAAGTCCTGTATCAAGCATAAAAGCAAATACGGACGTAATTGCGTGCGATTCACCTGACGGAGATACAATTCACGGATGCGGTTTATGCATTGACGGTACGATCAGTCTTAAAGCGGAAGGTACTATAGAACTTAATCTTCTTTCTATTTTCAACAAAGAACCAACATTTGAATTTCCATTATTTGAAGGAAAATTAGAACTGGGAGATTTTTATATTTCCGATAAAGGCGGTTTCGGCTGGGGTGACTGCCCAAATATTCTGCATAAAGTAACTTACAGAATGAGTTATGTTGACGAAGCAGACGGAAAAACATATCCATTAAAAAATACTTCAATTACATTAGGCGGTGTAGGAAATAAAACTAACGATCTTGGTACTGCTTACTTTTATTGCAGAAGTTTTTATTCTGGAGGTAAATGTTTAGGCAAGCTTTATAATTACAGTAGTATTGGTAATGCACAAGGCAGTGTTTTAATAAAAGATACGGCAACGACCGTTAATTTACAACTTTACAAAAATATAAACGGCGGATATACATGCTCTAATAACATTAAGGACACTACACCGGCAGTAACTACTGTTACCACAAAAACAACTACTACAAAAACAATTGTTGGTACTAACTATGAAAGACAGGAACAAGTTGCAATCGAATCCGGTGAATTGGGCAAGGACAGAGGAGTTGAAGGTGTAAAAGAACATATTTATTATATCTTATATAATGACGGAAGTATGTTTATATACGGAAGCGGTGAAATGGATTCATTCCCACGATCTCCATTCCGCAATATCGATAAAATAAAAGAAGTTTCAATTGAAAACACCTCCAAAGGAAATATAACTAATATTGGTCAAGGTGTATTTCATAATTGTATAAATCTGGAAAAAGTAATATACCCAAGCAGTGTGACAACAATCAATAACAATGCATTTTATAATTGTCCAAAGCTGAGTACAACTCCGGATCTTTCCAATATTACAAGCATTGGATCATATGCTTTCTATGGTTGTGAAAGCATTACGGAACTTAATATTCCAAATACAATATCTGTTATAAATGATTATACATTTGCTGGAATAGGTGCAAAATCAATCGATCTTCCTAAAAGCATTATTTCTATAGGCAATTATGCATTTGCAAATTGTAAAAAGCTAGAGAATATAACATTGCCAGGTGCTAATAAGGAAATGGAAACATCAGGTGTTGTTACTATCGGTGACAGTGCATTTGCAAATTGCACAGCTCTTAAAAAGTTAGTAATTCCAAACAGTGTAGAAACTATGGGCGTAAATATGCTTAATGGTTGTACAAACCTTGAAAAACTTACTATTCCTTTTGCATCAACATTAAAAAAATATTCAGACAACGGCAGCAATGACACATACAGTCAGGTAAGCGACTTGTTTATCAGCACATGGCCTGTAAATTGCAATGAGGCTCTTAAAGACTATGCTATTAGAACAATTGAAATAACCGGTGGAACTCATATTCCGAATAGTGCATTCTATCAGATGAGTATGCTTGAAGAAATCATTATTCCTGATTCCATTACTAATATTGATTCTTATGCATTCTATCAGTGTGCAAATCTTAAAGACATGAAAATAAAGGACAATGTAACTGAAATAGGTTCACATGTATTTGATGGATGTACTTCATTTAAAGCTATCCCATACGGAAAAAATCTAAAAACCACGGGCGATTATGCATTTGCAAACTGCACAGGCTTGATCGGTGATAAAACAGCAGTTGAAGTTCCAAGTACATACACATCTATTGGAGCTGGTGCATTTTCAAATTGTACTAATTTGCAAAACATCAACATACCAGATACAATAACGTTTGTAGGAAATAATGCCTTTGAAAACTGTACATCTTTTAAAGATCTTACAATTCCAAAAAGCGTAGAATCAATGGGCGTAAATATGCTTAATGGTTGTACAAACCTTGAAAAGCTTACTATTCCTTTTGCATCAACATTAAAAAAATATTCAGACAACGGCAGCAATGACACATACAGTCAGGTAAGCGACTTGTTTATCAGCACATGGCCTGTAAATTGCAATGAAGCTCTTAAAGACTATGCTATTAGAACAATCGAAATAACCGGCGGAACTCATATTCCGAATAGTGCATTCTATCAGATGAATATGCTTGAAGAAGTTATTCTTCATGAACCTACTACTATTATTGATTCTTATGCGTTCTATCAATGTTCCAGCTTAAAGGGTATGGATATACCTGATAGTGTTACAGAAATCGGCACACACGTATTCGATGGATGTACCTCATTTAAAGTTATTCCATACGGAAAGAATTTAAAAATTATAGGTGATTATGCATTTGCAAACTGCACAAGCTTGATCGGTGATAAAACAGCGATTGAAGTTCCAAGTACATACACATCAATTGGATCTAATGCATTTGAAAACTGTACTAATTTGCAAAATATTCATATACCAAATACGGTAATATCTATCGGCAGCAGTGCATTTGCAAACTGTACATCGCTCACAGAGCTTGTAATTCCAAAAAGTGTAGAATCAATGGGAACAAATATGCTTAATGGTTGTACCAACATTGAAAAGCTTACTATTCCTTTTGCGTCAACATTAAAGAAATATGCAGACAATGGTGGCAATGATACATACAGTCAGGTAAGCGACTTGTTTATTAGCACATGGCCTGCAGATTGCAATGAAGCTCTTAAAGACTACGCTATTAGAACAATTGAAATAACAGGCGGAACGCATATTCCAGATAGTGCATTCTATCAGATGAGTATGCTTGATAAAATTATTCTTCCTGAATCTATTAACAATATTGGCGCTAACGCTTTTTATCAGTGCAGCGGAATAACAGAAATATATCTTCCTAAAGCAGTAGTAAATATTGGCAATAATGCATTTAAAGAAAGCGGTTTGAAATCTATTACAATACCTGAGAATTGCTTTACAATTGGAGATTCAGCGTTTGCAAGCTGTAGTAGTCTAAATAATATTTCAATTTTAAATGGCGTACAAACAATTAAGAGCTATGCATTTGCAAATTGTACATCACTCACAGAGTTGGTAATTCCGGATAGTGTAGAAACTATGGAAGCCAATATGCTTAATGGTTGTACAAATCTTGAAAAACTTACCATTCCGTTTGCATCAACATCAAAAGAATATGCTTATAGCGGCGGAAATGATGGATACAGTCAGGTAAGTGATTTGTTTATCAATACATGGACCGCAACATGTAATGAATCTTTGAAAGATTACGCTATAAAAACAATTGAAGTAACAGGCGGAACTCACATTCCAAATAGTGCGTTTTATCAGATGAGTATGCTTGAAGAAGTTATTATTCCTGAAACTATTACTAATATTGACGCTAATGCTTTCTATCAGTGTGCAAATCTTAAAGATATGAATATACCTGATTCTGTAAGAGAAATGGGTGCTCACTCATTTGATGGATGTGCTGCATTTAAAACTGTTCCACATGGAAAAAATTTGAAAGTTATGAGTGACTACGCATTTGCAAACTGTACAGGATTAATTGGTGATGAAACATCAATTGAAGTTTCAAGTACATATACAAAAATTGGAGCCGGTGCATTTTCAAATTGTACTAATTTGCAAAACATCAACATACCGGATACAATAACTTTTGTAGGAAATAATGCCTTTGAAAACTGTACATCTCTTACAGAACTTGTAATTCCAAAAAGCGTAGAATCAATGGGAACAAATATGCTTAATGGTTGTACAAATCTTGAAAAGCTTACTATTCCGTTTGCATCAACAGCAAAAGAATATACAGCCAATGGAAGCAGTGATGGATACAGTCAGGTGAGTGATTTGTTTATCAATACATGGACTGCAACATGTAATGAATCTTTGAAAGATTACGCTATAAAAACAATTGAAGTAACAGGCGGAACTCATATTCCAGATAGTGCATTCTATCAGATGGGTATGCTTGAGGAAATAATTCTTCCTGAAACTATTACTAATATCGATGCCAATGCGTTCTATCAGTGCGGTGAAATAACAAAAATAAATATCCCTGAAGCAGTAGTAAGTATTGGCAACAATGCATTTAAAGACAGCGGTTTGAAATCTGTTGCAATACCTAAAAACTGCTTTACGATTGGAACTTCAGCGTTTGAAAATTGTACTAACTTGGCAGACATTGCAATTTCAAACGGCGTAAAGAAAATCAACAGCAATGCATTTGCAAATTGTACATCGCTTACAGAGCTGGTAATTCCAGATAGCGTGGGAACTATGGGAACAAATATGCTTAATGGCTGTACAAATCTTGAAAAACTTACAATTCCTTTTGCATCAACAGCAAAAGAATATTCTTATAGCGGCAGCAATGATGGATACAGTCAGGTAAGTGACTTGTTTATCAATACATGGACCGCAACGTGTAATGAGGCTCTTAAAGATTATTCTATAAAAACAATCGATGTAACAGGCGGAACTCACATTCCGGACAGTGCATTCTATCAAATGAGTACTCTTAAAGAAGTTAATATTCCTGAAACTGTTACTAATATTGATAATAATGCGTTTTATCAATGTTCCGGTCTGGAAAAAATAACTATTAGAAACCGTGAATGCAATATTTATGATAATGAAAATACAATTGCTGAAGATACGGTTATCTATGGATACAAAAATTCAACGGCACAGAATTATTCTGATTCATATAATAGAACATTTGTTCCTCTTGATGGTGAAGCTACAACCACCACCACAACCAATGTAACCACCACTACTACTACTGAAACCACTACTACAACTACTATAAATAGTACTACTACAAGCAAGACTTCCGGTAAGACTACTACTTCAACCACTACTACAAACAGCACTACTACAAGCAAGACTTCCGGTAAGACTACTACTTCAACCACTACTACTACAAACAGCACTACTACAAGCAAGACTTCCGGTAAGACTACTACTTCAACCACTACTACTACAAACAGCACTACTACAAGCAAGACTTCCGGTAAGACTACTACTTCAACCACTACTACTACAAACAGCA
>CANOIR010000029.1 GCA_947566125.1 uncultured Ruminococcus sp.
ACAGTATTCTTGTTCAGCTGTGTAGTATCCTCTTTTCCGGCAGATTTTGCGTATACTTTATAATGCATGGCTTCATCCACATAGTACAAGTGCAGAGTTTAGCTGGCAGGCAGCTTTATTTCAATTTGTATTCATTTCAATTATAACTGCCTTTTTAATTATCCCACTGCGAAAATGAGGAAGTAAGCTGGTAGACGGCATTAGTATTCCTGATGTATGGGTGTCTATTATGTCCGTTTCTTTGATATTTTTTATGCTGAATATCGCCATTGTACCTCGTAACTATTCCACGCTTTATGTTGGACGTATATTATTATTGTCACATTTATGCTTCTGATTTTTTATATATCGCAGTATATCGTATTGCTATGGGCATACTGGACAATTTTAAACTAAAAGAAAAAAATCAAGCTTTTTGAAATGCAGGAAAGTCAGTATGCAGCACAAAAAAATATATTGAAGAAACGTCACGATTTTCTGCAATCTGTTTTTACACTCAAACAGCTTGCAGATGATGGAAGTTTTATTGATATGAAAAATATCTTGAAGAATATACAAAAACATTTCCATAGACTTAAATTAAGAATTATTACAATAATAATGCAGTTAATGCATTGCTGAACTATTATGCACAGTCTGCAAATACAAATGATATTTACCTTGAATGGAAAATTACAATTCTAGATGATATTATTGTGTCTGAAATCGATTTGTGTACACTGTTGGGCAATCTGATAGAAAATGCATTTTACGGTTGTATGACTGTTGCATGAAAAGAAAATCGCTATCATTATCTTTCTGTTACTGTAAAAACGATATAAATTTGTATATTGTTTCTACTAATAGTTTCAATTATATTGTTAGGATGAAATATGATGATTATCTTTCCACAAAACGCAGAGGAAACGGCATGGGCATTCACTCTATGAAAATGATTGCAGAGAAATATCACGGTGTTGCAAAATTCTCTAATACAGAACATGAGTTTTATGGAGATATTATGTTGAGTTTGTCAACCAAATCAAATAAATACTGCAAGAGATTCTGACAAAAGAAAAAGCAAATTGCTAATTAAAAACAAAGTCACCTTTCACAGGAGGTGCTTTTGTTATACCAAAAAATCAGGAATGATTATGCATCAATTCAGTAATCTGCTCTACAATCTTAGCGATTTTCATCATTTCATCTGCATCAAACCCGTCAAGAGCTTCTTGAATACGATGAAACGCATCAGTTTCCTCGACTTCTGTACCTGACGATATATTAAGCAGTTTGTGCAGAGGAATTTTTAGACCGTTTGCAATCTTATATAAAGTCTCAATAGTCGGACATTTTTCACCACGCTCAACTTTGCCGATATATGCGGGATGAAGTTCTGAGTTAAATGCGAGTTCTTCTTGGCTCAGTTTCTGTTCGGTGCGGAATGTGCGGATTCGTTCTCCTATTATACTGGAAATGGTATCTCGATTTGCTTTCATAGTATACCTCTTTTCTACCCTAAAAGTAGTATTTACTTCATTGTATCGTTTATTCTTAGTGCTTTCAAATCCATTTAGGGTATAAAAAATACTGCCTAAAAGGTTGACAAATGAATTTTTAAGTGTTATAATGTTATAAAATAATGTTTCAGTTCAATTTATGTAGATTGAGAGAGATTTTAATATGTTTTGCAAAAAAATGCGAAAATTAAAGAAATATTTGAATTTTATAGCAAGTGTGGAACTCTTGTAGATACGACTGATTTTTTCAAATTGTTTATTTTCAACACCTCCACAATGCTCTTTTTTGTTAATGCTGTTTTTTTGTTTAAATAGATGAATTGTAATTATTTTCTTATCAAATAATTGACTTTTTTCTTCTTTCTGATATAATTGTATTTGAACATATATTTAATTATATAAATATAATATCGTGAAATATTATTTTTGAGAAAAGTTCATGAAAGGAAGGTACGATAAATTCATGGATAACACTTATAACATAAAAAAATTGATAGAATTGTTTCTAAGTAAAATCTGGATAATTATCGCCGTAACTCTATGTGGGGGTATTTTAGCATTTTCAGTTTCAAAATTTGTAATGCCATTGGAATATTCTTCGCACATTTCTATGTATGTACAAAGTTACACAGAAATTAAAGGTGACAACGATCAAAATTACAACGACATAAGCAAATCGAAACAGCTTATCAATACATACATAGAGGTTCTGAAAGACGATGCTGTAATGGAATCAGTTGGCAACACTCTCACTGAAAAATTTGACGAGAACGTGATTTCCGAAAGTTTTGCATTGTCTAACGATAAAATCAGTCCTGCATCCTTGCGTTCATCTTTATCTATTACTACTGTTACAGACACGAGTGCATTGAATATTGTTTCTACAACTAAAAATGCCGAGCTTTCTGCTGCTATTTGTAATGAGATCGCAAAGCAGGCAGATAAGTATATAACCCAAGCAATTGGAGTTGGTTCAATTTCTACGATTGATACTGCAAAGGTTTATAATACACCTGTAGCTCCTGATATTACCAAAAACACAATGATGGGAACTGCCGCAGGACTTATACTGATTTTGCTCATCATTCTATTAATAGACTTTTTTGACAACACTATTAAAAATACTGATCTTTTAGCTCAAACTTATGGCACGGCTATTATTGGAGAAATCCAGCAAATTGGTACAACAGATAAAAACAAATCAGGAAATGAAAAGCACATAAAGCTGACAGATGAAAACGTTCCTTTTCACATTGTTGAGAGCTATAAATCTATGCGTACAAATATTGCATTTGCACTTTCAACATTTGATAAGAAAATTATTGCGATCTCTTCTGCAAATCCCAATGAGGGAAAATCCACCACTGCTGCGAATATTGCAATTGCGGCTGCACAAGGTGGTAATCAAGTACTTCTGGTCGATGCTGATATGAGAAAATCTGTTCAGCATAAGATTTTTGGTTTAAAAAACAAAAATGGACTCTCATCTGCAATCAGTAAGATGAGTGAAGTTGATGATTGCATTCAGAAAAATGTAATGGATAATCTTGATGTTATGACAGCCGGAGTAATTCCGCCAAATCCATCGGAGTTGCTTTCATCGGAAATGGCGAAAAAAATGTTCGATGATCTAAGTAAAAGATATTCTTTGATTATCGTTGATTTGCCACCTATCTGCGTGGTTTCAGATACAGTTACACTGAGTCATGACGTGGCTGGACTTATAATGGTGGTTCGATATGGTCGAACCACCTTTGATGATATTGCAGAAGCAAATAAGCGAATTGAGCTTGCTCAGATGAATGTTCTTGGATATGTTTTAAATGACGTGAAGCTGAAAAAGCATGGCGGATATTATGCTAATTATAAATATAAGTCAGATTACAGTTACGGTCAGGAAAAGATAAATGCAAATGCTGGTTGATTATCATACGCACATTCTTCCAGAACTTGATGATGGTGCAAAAGATTTTAAAATATCTCTAGAGATGTTGGAAATACTGAAAAATCAAGGGGTTGAACAAGTAATTGCAACTCCGCATTTCTACGCCCACAGAGAGAAATCAGTGAAGCATTTTTTGGAGAAAAGACAGCGTACTTTTGAAAAGATAAACAGTAATTCTCCTTTGCCGATTCTGCTTGGAGCTGAGATTGCAATAGAGCATAATATTTCAGAGATAAAGGATATTGAAAAACTTGCAATTCAAGGTACAAATCTGATTTTACTGGAGTTGCCATATCGTAAACATAAAGATTGGATGAGCGAAGAGATTTACAATATTTCTGTAGAATACGACTTGAAAGTGATTCTTGCCCATATTCATCGTTATTTAGAATATTACAGCAAGGAACAGATCCAACAAGTTCTAGGTACTGACGCTGTTTTTCAAATCAACAATGAAGCGTTTGCTAGTTTCAGGGAGAAAAGATTTGTTAAGGCACTTATAAAGCAGGAGCGTCAGCTTGTTTTGGGATCGGATTGTCATAATATTTTAGACCGCAAACCGAATTGGAATTTGCTGAAAAGAAGACCTAAATCGAGTGTAATTGAATTATCTAATGGAGTATTAGACAAATATAAATTGTAAGAAAATAGGTGTTAGCAAAAATATTCCCGTTTGTGAATGAGGGGTAAAAAATGAATACTTTAATATTGAAGGAAAAAGAAAAATATAAAGAAACAATATTGTCAGAAAAGTCCATTTATGATGTATTAAAACAAGTTGGTGATATTTTCTGTTCTGCTTTTGCGTTGATTGTACTATCGCCGTTATTGCTTATAACAATGATTGTGATTGTTATTGATGATTTTGGCACACCGTTTTATAAACAGACTCGTATTGGTAAGGATGACAAGCCATTCATGATTTATAAGTTCCGATCTATGCGATTAGATGCGGATGAACATCGAACAGAACTTCTTGAACAGAATAATAGTAATGGAGTTACTTTTAAAATGGAGCATGATCCAAGAATAACGAGAGTGGGTAAGTTTATTCGGAAAACATCAATTGATGAGTTACCGCAGTTGATCAATATCTTAAAAGGGGATATGTCAGTAGTTGGTCCAAGACCATTTATTACAAATGAACAGGCAATGCTTCCGAAGGATAGATTATTAGTAAAGCCGGGACTTTCATGCTATTGGCAAATTTGCGGAAAAAATAATCTGAGCGTTGAAAAGCAAATTGAATTGGATTTAAAATATGTGAAAGAAAGGTCTTTTTTTGTAGACTTGAAGATAATTTTAAAAACGTTTGTGGTTATCTTTAAGAAGGAAAATATATGATAATCTGTTTTCTACTTAATAATCAGAAATTATAAAAATCATAGACTAAGCACTTTTAACAGAAGTGCTTTTATTATACAAAAAAATAATAACATGAATAGATTTGAAGTAGATAAAAAAGACAAAGCATTCATAAGTGAAATGTTACTCGAAGTTAGATATTATTTGTATAATCAAGAAAAAATTGGAGATTTTATTATGGCGTTTGTAAATGAAAAGTTGACAGAAAAAGATAAGGAATTCATAGCGTCTTTTAAATTTCATAATCCAATCGGAAAATTAAATGAATTAGCATATATTCCGGAAGAATGGTCAATAGATAAGGAGCATAATTACTATATTATGTTTAGGTGGGCAAGGTGAACTTGATAAAGAGTATCCGCCTAATTATTATAAGTTAATAGTTAATAACAATGTTGTTGATATCAAAGCTAGATATCACACTGTAGGTAATGGAAGAACAGGTATAAAAATTACTTGGGATATTGAATGTATTATTATCAATTCGAAAAAAACAGGTGTCGATATAAAGCAAGTAGCTATTTCAGCACTAGAATCATATGGGAATATTCATTTTGGCGGGCATATTATTTCTACTGATTTTGCAAATATATCTGACCCATATTATAAATAACGCTGAATTGATTTTGAGTTATACAGAACGCCACAGCATTTGCTTTTGATAAGGCATTATTTACACAAGCAAGCGGTTCAGAAATTGCTCTGAACCGCTTTTATATTATTTTAAGATTTTTTGATTTTGCAGCTTAAAACACCTGCCGTCAGCATAATAACCGATGCTAAAAGCAGCCAGTATTTTTCCTTAAAACTTCCTGCATACATTGAAAACAAAAATAGATTTCCAAGCTTATCCTTCATAGCAAAATTAGCTATGTAATATATTAGCGAAACCATATATCCTACAGGAGCGTTTCTGCTAATACCTGCAACAAGAAATCCCATCGAACCAAGAAAAAGTGCGGACGCAAATCCTCCGGCAAAATGACGAAATGTAACATTGCTTTCGCAGAAACTCATCATCATTACAAAACCGCCTATTATCAAGGCAAGTAAAATAACAGAATATATAATTCTCATAATGCAGACATTCATATAGTCCGTTCGCTTTGAACGTATTATATCACGAATATTTTCGTTCTGCTCTGGCAGAAAAATTGGAGTCAAAAGTGCTGTTCCTGTCAAAGAAAGTAGCATTTCTATCGGCTGTGCAGCAAGCCGTTCATCCAGCGATGTAATGGTAAATATAATAGGCGTAAGAAGTGCAATCAATAAAGCCACTATTAAATGTGGCAATAAATTATGCTTAAGATTTATGCTTAGAAATTTTAAAGCGGAACGAGTATCCATTAAAAATCCCCTTTCTTTTTTGCTCATAAATAAATGCTGTCAATGCGATTGCGATAATAGATATAACCGTGTAGAATATGCGATTAAATACGAAATCATTGAAATTATTCATAAACGTATCAAGTCCATACAAAGAATTATGACGAGCTACAAGAGTAAATTTTCCAATGCTGCCTGTCAGTCCGTTTGCTGAGGCAAAAATACTGATAAACCACCATACTCCTTGTACAAATATTGCAAGCAATGAAGATGTGAGTTCTGTCATAAGCATTCCCACAGCGGCAGCTGTCATAATATTCGGAATAAGCCATGAAGCGGAATATTTGAAAATCGCAAATATATCTGCCGAATTATTGGGATACATTCCACAGACTTTGAAATTTGCAATTAAAGCAGTTATTGCTACAGGGATAAGAAGTAGTACAACAAGTGTGAAATAACGAGTGAAAATAAGCTTCACCGAGGATATTTTTCTAGAATATGCAAGCTGTTCCATACGTGATTTTTTATCAAGTGAAGCAAGAGAAACGGCAACAAATACCGGAAGAATGGCAAGAACGATACCCATGTAATCACAGAAAAGACGTGCATATGCACCTGTTATTTTATCTTCATTGAGAAATTTATTATATTCTGTCAATGCGTCCTCATATGTCTTTTGAACAAGAGAAAAATTACCTACGATATTTTCATCACTGTATTCAGAACCTCCGCCTATGATGTCATCGGCTTTTCTCATAAGTTCACGAAAACGTTCATACGTTAGAGCTTTAGGAATATTTATTTCCGGTATATTTGATTCCAACTGCATCATTCCGCCATTTTCATCAATATAAAATCCACCTTCTTCATAGTTTGTAAAATTATCAAGATCCTCTTTGCTGATGCCAGAAATTTCAGTAATTATCTCAGCCATCTTTTGTTTCTTCTTTTCACTAAGATGAACATTTTTATAGAATCCAATAGGGTAAGCTGTGTAACTGTCTGACAGGTAGCCATTTACAAGGCTTTCGGTTGCGGCAGGCATTAGAATATCTGGAGTTTCCTTTGCAATCATACCATAACTTTCTTGACCCGGCAATGGTTCATAAATCGCTTCTTTGCAATCATTGTGAAACTGAGTAAAATACATTGCTATAACCGCTATGAAATATATAAGAAAGGTAAGTGAAAACAACATTTTTTTGTATTCTTTGAAAAAAAGCATTATACTGCACCTCCTGAAACATCACAACCATGACTGTAAAGGCAATACATATAAGCGTCCTCCAGATTAGGTTCGGCAGTTGTTACGCCTTGTATGTCGGGTTTCATATCAGAAATAATTCTTACAGTAGTGTATTCGCTCTGAACAAGCATTCCTGTGACAATGTAATTCTTTTTAATTTGCGTAAGGTATTTCTTATTTACGTTTACCGTAAAGACTTTATTATCTGTATTATGTATCAGCTCGGAAACAGTGCCTTGCCACAAAATGCGTCCGTTGTTCATGATAGCAATGTCCTCGCAGGTAGCTTCAATATCTCCTACAATATGTGTAGATAAAATAACGATGCGTTCTTCTGCAACTTCGCAAAGAAGATTTCTGAAACGTATTCTTTCCTCAGGGTCAAGACCAGCTGTAGGCTCATCAACTATAAGTACCCGTGGATCGTGGAGAAGTGCTTGTGCAATGCCAAGCCTACGTTTCATTCCGCCGGAAAGTGCCTTGACTTTTTTATGCTTATGTTCTGTAAGATTAACACGTTTTAGCAGAACATCAATGCGTTTTTGTCTAGCGTCTTTTGTCATTCCTGAAAGTATTCCAAGGTAATCAAGGCTTTCTTCAACTGTCATAGTAGGATACATTGAAAAATCCTGCGGAAGATACCCGGTCATACTTCGTATTTCTTTTGTGTTTTCGATAGGCACTCCACATACTGTGATGCTTCCGTTTTTCTTTTGGTGCAAAGTTGCAAGAGTTTTCATAAGTGTCGTTTTTCCTGCTCCATTACGTCCGAGAAGTCCGAACATTCCCTGATTTATCGTCAGGTTGATTTTATAAAGAGCTTGTTTTTTTCCGTAAAATTTGTCGACATTTTTGATTTCGATTTTGTTTTCCATAATTTACCTCCAAAAAATAATGACACAGTTTTTTGCTGTGCCATTATCATAAACTATAAAATTCAACTTTTTATCTACTTTTAGATTTTTTTCGCAAAAAATTCAGCAGTTACTAATCCGCCGTTTTCATGATTGGAAATTTTAAGTTTTCCTCCGTGCTTTTCACATAACACACGACAAATGTACAATCCCAGTCCAAAATGAGTATCAGATTCTTTCTGGTCACTAAAAAAGGGTTTATCGGCATTTTTAAGAGCAGTTTCAGTGAATCCCTTGCCGTCATCTGAAACCGATATTTTTATCATAACGCCTGATACTGAAAATGTTACATCAATTCTGTTTTTTGCATATCGTACAGCATTGGATATTAAATTTTCATAAACCTGCATTACAAGTTCACTGTCGATATAAATATTGTCATAATTCAAAGATGTGCTTAAATAAAAAGCCTTATCATCGCACAATAATTTTCCTGTTTCCATAAGATCTTTCGAAAGATTATTTGCAGAAAAAGGCTGTATATCAGGGATAATATCTTCAAGTTTCTGTGCTGTGTTCATCTTTTGCGTATAATGTTCCAGACGAATGACCTGCCCATACATCATAGACAAAACGTTCATAAGCTTTTTTTCAGTGACTTTTCCATCTGGGACATATTGACGCAGAAAGTCCACATAGCCTTTCAATACCGTAAGCGGAGTTCGAAGGTCATGAGAAAAGGCTGCGTTCAGGCGTTTTCTTTCCTCAATTGATTTCCACATTTCTTGATTGTTTTCATACAGCGTCATACGCATATCTTCAAAGGAATCGCAAAGCATTCCAAGTTCGTTCTTCTTTTTGCATTGAATCTGAAAATCAAGCTGATTTTCAGATATTTTCTTTGAAGCATCCATAAGTGTTTTTATAGGCATTTTTAGTTCTATATTGTAGAATATCAATCCAGTTATTGCAACGCAAAATATTGTCCATATCGGCATAAGAACAACTTGTGCATTACTGATCATCATGTATATGATAGATTCTCCCCTTGTTGAGAGCCTTGAAGAATAATGAAGTACATTGTCATAAAATTTGATCTCAAATCTTGACACTTCCGGATCTTCTGGAGAAGAATGAGCTGACAAATACCAATCCTGAAGATGGTTTGTGCCATGTCCTATTATTAGAATTCCTATCATTGATATTATGATGCATGGGATAATATATAATGCAAAAGTCCACTTTAATGATTTTTTCTTTATTTTACCCATTTATATCCCATTCCCCAGACTGTTTCGATGTGGTTTTTCTTATTAAACTTAGTAAGCTTTGCTCTGATTCTACGTATATGTTCAGCAACTACAGAAGATTCACCGTCTGCATCGTAACCCCATATTTTTTCATAAATCTGTTCTTTATCAAAAACCTGTCCGCAGTTCAGCGATAATAGTTCTATTATCTGAAATTCTTTTTTTGCAAAATCAATTTCCGTTCCATCTGAACTGACGGTTTTTGCAGTATAATCAATTGCGAGATCTGTAAAAAAACGGACGTTGGACTGCTTTATAATACGATGGTCACGGCGGATATGTGCATAAACTCTCGCACCAAGTTCTTCAATGGAAAATGGCTTTATAATGTAATCGTCACCTCCGGATGCAAATCCGTTGATTTTATCACTCTCTTCAATGCAAGCCGTTAGAAACAGGATAGGGCATGATACAAAGTCACGTATTTTTCGGCATACCGACAATCCGTCTTCGTATGGCATATTAACATCCAACAGAATAATGTCAGGATTTTGTGACGCTTTTTCAATTGCTTCTTTTCCATTGGAAGCAGTGATTACAATATAATCATTTATCTCAAAATAGTCTTTCAGCAGGCTTAAAACATCTTTTTCATCGTCCGCTACAAGTATTTTGTACATAATCTCACCTCTTAGATAAATTTGTAGTTTTCCAATATCTTATCCAGTATCTTTTATAAAATCCATTATAACAAACGCCTTTTGTAAAGTCAAGTTCATATTAAATTTAATTTTGTTAAATCAAAAAATATATTGACACGGTGTTAGAATAGTGCTATAATATTCGTATTGACACATCGTCAGAATGTTTTTAAGGAGTTAAATTATGCCCAGAGGTTCAAAAGAATTAACAGAAGCAAGAAAAAACGAAATAATTACAGCTTGTGCCAAATTATATAAGACAATGAGTTTTAAGGAAATTACTATCAAGGAGATTGGAAATGTAACTTCCTTTACCCGAACTTCAATTTACAATTATTTTCAGACAAAAGAAGAAATATTTCTTGCACTTTTACAAAGAGAGTATGAATTATGGGTAAGCGATTTGAAGCGTATCCAGAATGAGCATGAAAAAATGACTACGTCAGAATTTGCAGATGCATTGGCACATTCACTTGAAGAGAGGAGAAATCTTCTTAAAATAATGTCTATGAATCATTATGATATGGAAGAAAATAGTCGTGTTGAACGTCTTGTAGATTTTAAAATAGTTTATGGACAGGCACTGGCAGAAGTTAGAAATTGTCTGGATAAGTTTTTTATCGAAATGACTGAACAAGATAAACAAGATTTTATCTACTCTTTTTTTCCGTTTATGTTTGGTATATATCCTTACACTGTTGTAACAGAAAAACAAAAAGAGGCAATGAAACAGGCAAATGTAAACTATGTGTATATGTCGATTTACGACATCACATATTCAGAAGTTAAGAAACTATTTGGAGACAGCAATGTTGTTGTCTAATTATCATTAAACCAATAAAAATAAAGGAGTGTTTTCAATGAATAAGAAAATAGTACAAACCGCAGGAAAAGAACAACTCGGAGAATTTGCACCTATGTTTGCACATCTCAATGATGATGTACTGTTCGGAGAAGTATGGAATGAAGAAGCGATTGACTTAAAAACAAAATGCATCATCACAGTTGTATCGCTGATGGCATCTGGAATTACTGATACATCTCTGACGTATCACTTGCAGAATGCAAAGGCACACGGAGTTACAAAAGAGGAAATTTCCGCTATCATCACTCACGCAACGATGTACGTTGGCTGGCCAAAAGGTTGGGCAGTATTCCGTCTTGCAAAAGATGTATGGAATGAGGAAACTCCTGCAATGACCGAAAAAGATAAGTATCAGAACACAATATTTTTCCCGATTGGTGCACCAAACGATGCATTTGCACAGTATTTTGTTGGACAGAGCTATTTAGCTCCGGTATCAACAAAGCAAATATCGATTTTTAATGTAACTTTTGAGCCAGCCTGCCGTAATAATTGGCACGTACATCATGCAACAAGCGGTGGTGGTCAGATGTTGATTTGCGTTGGCGGTCGTGGATATTATCAAGAATGGGGAAAAGATGCTATTGAAATGAATCCCGGTGACTGCATCAATATTCCTGTAAATGTCAAGCACTGGCACGGAGCTGCTCCGGATTCATGGTTTTCACACCTTGCTATTGAGATAAACGGCGAAGATACAAGCAATGAATGGCTGGAAGTGGTTTCTGATGAAGACTATTTTAAATTAAAGTGATATATTAAATTAAAGTTATGTTATATAGAGCATATATGAAAAATATATTATAAAACAGATTTAAATTTTAAGCGGAAGTTCTTGATCTGATACAGAACCTCCGCATATTTTTTTGCGATATTCAAATGTTAGTTTGAATTAGATGACAGGGAAGTGGTCTTGGACTTTATATCTGCCGTCAGCTTATGCAGGGCATTCATTAGTGATAGGGCAATCCATGAATAACTTATTCTTCATTTTCATCATTCCAAATACAATAATAGTCGTCTTCATCACCCCATGCATCCAAGCAATCAGATGGACCAACATATAATAATTCATCATTGCGAATGATGATTAAGCATTGATGTTCAGGCTCCCAAGGACAATCACATCCTATTCCATAGCCTATGCCATCGCCTTGTGGTGCATAAACATATAGCGTTGGTCTAGAAAGATACTTAATAAGATTTTCACCTATTTTATAGCTTTTCATAACAGGTTCAATATTATCAACAATCTCATCGTATATGCCCATTTCTTTCCACTCAGAGTACATATACAGAAAGAATCTTGCAAGATATTCTTGTAATTCGAGGAGTATATCACTGTTATTATTTAAGCTATTGTAGTGTGCAATACATTTTTCAGCATACTCAACTGTTGCACCGTCATCGACAAATATTGAAACAGCCATTTCTCCATTAAATAGTGAAGTTGAATTAAATTTTCCATTAGCAAACCAACCATTTTCATCGGTTTGCAAGTCTTTGATAATTGACATTTTTTCTTCTCCTAATCTAAACTTTACATCCATTGCCTGCAATATTTGTGTATCCAGCTATTCGCTTCTTTTTCAACATCTTTTTCTTTTACATATTGATAAAATAATTGCGTTAATTCATCATCGGAAAGCCTATCCAATACGTCTTCTTGATATTGTCTTGTTTTTAATAAATAATGTTCATATGCTTCAATCCAAACAGGTCCTCTTGACATAATAGCATTTCCTCCATAAATTCCGATTTGATTCTGAATTCATTATAGCAAGAATAAGATAAAATGTCAATAATTTATCACAAATGATATATAAGTTATGGAAAAACACCTTATGAAGAAAATTTCTCCACGAGGTGTTTTTTCTGATAAACTAAATTTTTTAGTTGTTTACTATTTCCAATGATTGAGATTAGGTACAACTGCTTCCATATGAGCTCGAACCTGTTCCGCAGTCCAATTTTCATTTGTCATATGCTCTACGCAAAAATCAATTAACTGTTCTTTGCTAGTATATTTAAACTCACCGTCAGCGTAACACCATTTGCAGTATTCTTCATTGAAAGAGCCGTCTTTTTCTTTACTCATTGCAGAATCATCAAGTGGCATACCACAGCATTGACAAATCATTTGTCTTGGATCGCCTAATAGAGTATTGATGGAAACATCAAAAAATTTTGACAGCAGTTTCAAAGTCTCTGTATTGGGAACAGTTTCACCATTTTCCCAGCGTGATACCGCTTGTCTAGTAACATAGATTTTTTCTGCGAGTTCTTCTTGCGACAGACCTTTTTTATTTCTCAGTTTAAGTAGAATATCTTTTGTATCCATATAAATTATCACCTCAATAATATTATAACAAAAATTTGTCATATAGGCAAGCAACTCGTTGTTGCTATAAATATTGTAAAATATCTTGAAAAATAAATCGGAACATGATAAAATAGAAGAAAATGACAGAGGCACAAGAACTCTGCAAATTTAATTATACTTAAAAAAGAGGACGAAAGATGAAAAAAGCATATCTTATTGCATCAATTGTAATCAATGTGATTTTGCTGCCTGTAGCCTGCTGCTGTGGATTGATAGGATATACTCCGGATTATCCGCTTTCATTGGCGGCTGTATTCCTGCCACTAATACCATTGAGTTTTATTATAATATCTATAGTAACTCTAGTGAGAAATAAAGCAATATATAAATCTGTTTTACTAAAGCTTACAATATTCTTTTTCTTATTTGGACTTACCTTTATATCTTTTGATGAAGGCATATATGCCGTGGGAATATTTGAACTTATTGCAGTTATACTTTTAATAGCTACAATTGGAACTTTTCGCATGGATTCAGATACTCAGAAATATGTTGCCTATGATTTAAAACCTGATTTAAAACAGCCACGTCCATATTGCTACAAAGGGAAATGGTCATGGGAAGATGCTGCAAGTGAGTATCTGAAAATGACAGGCAAGAAAAGTCTTGATGAACTGACTGATGACGATGATATGCAGATATATCGTTATGCAATGATGCCTATAGCGTATTATTTTTACTGGCTTCTAAAAAGAGGCTTTATGAACAGTGAGTTTTATGATTTGATGGGCGATGAAATCTCAGAAGCCGATATTGAAAACAATAATGTTGATGTTCTCGGTCTTCTGGAAGATATGGATTGCTGTCTGGACAGTGGGGATATGCTACAGAGTGCAAATGATTTTTCCAAGCATTATGCAGAAGTCAATTATGCAACACTCCACTCACGGCTGCTGATGTTTGACTATTATGAAGAAACAAAAAATCCTAACGGTTTCCATTACTGCGTGGATTTTTCATGGGATACTTGCGAAAGAATGTATAACAGGATAGAAAAGGCATATGAGGAATGGTCTGCATTGTTCACCCATAATAATGAGAATTACGAAGATGATGAAGATTATGAAGCGATAAAAAAGGTTTTTTCAAATCGCTTTGGACAACTTGAAGTATATCGCATAGGAGAAAAAATTAAAGATAATATTACTGATGAATACATCCAAAAGTGCTTGGAAGATCTTGATGCAATTGACGAGTATCAATTTGCTAGACTTGACAGAAATATAAGTGATGTATATGGTGATTCTTTGGCAGGGAAGGTCATGGAACAGTTCCGAGCCGATAGTATACATATTTTTGAACCACATGACTATAATGATGTGGTATATGCTGTGAGCGGTGGTGCGGATTTTGAAGAAGAACATGGAATATCTTTCTATGTGAGAAATGGTGTCATTTTTAATTTTGGATACGGATATGATTTTGATGATATTTATAGTACTGAAAACATTCATTGTTATGAAATAGCTTCAAATGATATTGAATTTGAAGTTATTAAAGACAAATCGCAGATAGATGAATTTTTAAAATCCGGAAAACTTGTCAAAACATATCTTGTTCCTCTTGATATTGGAGGTACAACCGACGAGAGTAATGTGATATATCTTACGCCTTTAGCAATCAAAGAAAAGGAATTATTAGATTGCAGATTACAAGCAATTATATCACAATGGAACGGTAATTTGAAATATATATATAAAGCTGTTTATTATGATGATGACAAAAGATTTGTTCCGAAAGATATATATGTTAGACATGATGCAAAACCGTCTGATAGCGTATTTGGTTTTTATATAACAGTATGGTATTGATAGTTAAGTAATAACAGTTTATACAAATTACTGGCGTTTTGCTTGTAATTTTAATAAGAACATGGTATAATGAAAGTAAGAAAAAACATGGCAAAGGGACAGAACAGTATGCATACAATTCAGCTGAGCGACAAGGAAATTTGGGAAGCGATTGTTTAATTTTTACATAGGGGAGGATATATGTCATGGAAAAAATATTGTCGGCGTGTGGAAATGACTGTAGTTTTTGCCCACGCTTTTTGCCTAAAACAGATTCTGAATTAAAGCAAACAGCTGAATTGTGGATGAAGATAGGTTATCGTGATCATGTGGCTACTAATAAAGAAATATCTTGTACAGGATGTACTCCTGAAAATTGGTGTCGCTACAAAATTGTCAATTGTGTTGCTGAAAAAGAAGTTAGAAATTGCGGTGAATGTTTAAATTATCCATGTGAAAATATTCTATCATGTTTTGAAACAACGAAAACTTTTGCACCTGATTGCAAAAGAGTTTGTAGCAATGAAGAGTACGAGATGCTTAGAAAAGCATTTTTTTGCAAAGAAAAAAATTTGAATGAAGTAAAGTCAAAGAAATAAACATGACTGCTATATAAGCAACAAAAAATAAAACTGAAAAGGAGAAAAAATCACTATGTCAGTAATTACTGATATTGATTTTAAAATATTAGATTTTATTCAGAAATATTTTTCCTGTGAATTCTTAGATTTTTTAATGCCTAAGATTACATTTCTCGGTAATGGCGGATTGATTTGGATTATAATTGCAATCATTATGTTGTTTTTTGCAAAATATAGAAAAATGGGAATTAGTATTGATGCAGGTTTACTTGAAGGGGTTGTCGTTGGCAATGTTTTGATAAAAAATTTGGTTGCAAGAGAACGTCCATGTTGGATAAACGAAACGGTTCAAATGTTGATTTCTATACCGAAGGATTACTCCTTTCCATCAGGACATACTTTATCATCATTTATTACAGCAACAATTATCATTCATTTTAACAGAAGAATGGGAATAGCAGCTTATGTGCTTGCTTCGATTATTGCATTTTCAAGATTATACCTTTACGTGCATTTTCCAACAGATGTATTAGCAGGCATACTAATCGGAATTACAATAGGAATAGTAAGTAACTTTGTTTTAGATAAATTATTTTCGTTTATTAAAAAACGTGTATTACAATGATTTTTTATATATAAAAGAGCTATCAGTTTTTTGAAATCAGATAGCTCTTTATTTATTATTACTTATATATAGATTAACATTTACCTTTTTTGAAAACATTTAACAGTATGTAAATTCCTATCAATGCACTAACAGTAATACCAAGAATAATATACATTGTTGTCATATTTACCTGATTTTCAAAGAAATAAAGATTACAATCAAGAGAATCTTTTATTTCTTCAATTATTTCTGAGGGAATACCCTGATTTTGCATTTCGGAAAGAACGCCTTGCATGGAATGGTTTCGGATAAGCGATGTACCGTATGTACTTGGCAAAAAAGCGAGTGTTTTTTGCAATCCAGTTCCAAATGATGAAATTGGCATATATGCACCGCAAATAAAACCATATCCCGCACTAATAATTGTGCCTACTGCTGAAATTTGTCCTTGTGTTGACAAAAAAAGGTTAATAATTGAAGACAGAGCTGTTCCAAACAAAACAAGCAGTAAAATATCAAGCAACAAAAGAAATACATCTGCAAGTGACATATACCAGCCTACGATAGCCACATAAGCAAGGCAAATACCTGCTGCAACAAGACAAATGATAAGCGTAGAAATCAAGGTAGCGGTATAGTAGCTCATTGAAAGTGTTGCTGAATTTACTGGAGATATTCTAAAATCTTTTGTTATACCGTTTACCTTGTCTTGTACCATTAAAAAGTTTGAACAAAAAGCAACTGTTACACATGAAACTGCAAGGATAGAAGACATAAGCTGGCTTCCTACAAGACCATTCACTATACTTTCTGAAAGTTTTAGCGAATCGGGCAAATTTGATGTAAAACTATCACGGTAAACATTACCGAGAAATGTTGCATAAAGTACAAGCAAGATAGCAGGTGTTATCAATGATGTAAAGAACATTCCTTTATCTTTGAAAAATAATTTGATATTTCTTTTTATAAGAATAAAAGACGTACTCATTTTTCCGCACCTCCCACAAGAGCTTTGCCCGTAACTGCAAGAAATACATCATCCATTTTTCCTTTTGTTATTTCATAATCGTTAAACACATCTGGATTTTTAATAATAAGTTCAGTTGCCACTTTTGTATTTGGAACAGATAAACGATAGGCATCCTTTATTTGTTCATATTCAATTCCAAGTGATTTGATATCTTTCTCTTTTGCACCATAAATTGTAATATAATCACCTGTATAGGTGTTTTTAAGTTCAAGAGGTGTTCCTTTTGCAGAAACTTTACCACTGTCAATTATCACAACATAATCAGCTTCTGACGCTTCTTCCATATAATGTGTTGTAAGAAACACTGTCATATTTTCGTTTTTACGGAGATTAGATATGACACTCCAAAGCGTTTTACGAGTTTGAGGATCAAGCCCTGTCGTTGGCTCGTCCAGAATAAGAATTTTCGGCTTATGAAATAATGCTCTTGCAATATCAATTCTTCTTCGTTGACCTCCGGATAATTTACCAACTGTACGCTTTAATAAATCCTCAAATTCAAGTATTTTCGCAAGCTCGGCAATTCTTTTCTTAAACGGTATTCCAATGATACCGTATAGAGCAGCACGGCTTTCTAAATTATCATAAACAGAAAGTGAAGAATCTAAAGCAGAGGATTGAAAAACTACACCGAGTTCACTCTTGATCGTATAGGCATTTTTGTCAAGATCTTGTTCGTCAATCACAATATGCCCACTATCTTTCAATAATTGTCCGCATATAATATTGATCGTTGTAGATTTTCCTGCACCATTGATACCGAGAAAAGCAAATAATTCTCCCTCTTTAACGCAAAAGCTCAAATCTTGTATGGCTTTTATTTCTCCAAAACTCTTATTAAGATGATTTATTTCTATAATGTTTTTCATTTTATTCCCACTCCACTGTTGCTGGTGGCTTTGAAGTAATATCATATACAACTCTTGTAATGCAATGAACTTCATTTGTTATTCTGCTGCTTGCTCTTTCAAGTACATCAAATGGCAGTCGCGTCCATTCAGCAGTCATAAAATCGTCTGTAGTAACAGCTCTAAGTGCTACAGTATAACCATATGTTCTTGCATCGCCCTTTACTCCAACACTTCTAAGGTCAGTAAGCACTGCAAAATACTGATTTGTTACACCTTCAAGCTTAGCATTTGCAATTTCCTCACGGAAAATAGCATCTGCATCACGCAGTATTTCCAATTTTTCCTTAGTTATTTCGCCGATAACACGAACTGCAAGTCCCGGACCTGGGAATGGCTGACGCCATACCAATTCATATGGAATTCCAAGCTGAATTCCAGCCGCACGAACTTCATCTTTAAAGAGATCTCTCAAAGGTTCAACTATTTCATCAAATGAAATAACACTTGGAAGTCCGCCAACATTGTGGTGGCTCTTGATTACAGCAGAATCACCCTTACCGCTTTCAATAACATCAGGGTAAATTGTTCCTTGTACAAGAACGTTTATCTTTCCGAGCTTTTTAGCTTCATCTTCAAATACACGAATGAATTCTTCGCCAATTATTTTACGTTTACGTTCAGGATCGGTTACACCTTTAAGCTTGCCAAGAAATCTGTCTTCTGCATTTACACGTATAAGATTCATTCCAAACTGTCCACGGAATGTTTTTTCTACAAAATCACCTTCATCTTTTCTCAAAAGACCGTGATCTACAAATACACAGGTAAGATTTGTGCCAATAGCTTTATGCAGCAATACAGCAGCAACAGAAGAATCTACTCCGCCTGAAAGGGCTAAAAGAACCTTTTTGCCGGCAAGTTCTTCACTATACTTTTTAATAGTATCCTCTACAAAGTTTTCCATCTTCCAGTCACCATGGCAATCACATATATTAAACAAGAAATTTTTAAGTACTTGTTTACCATATTCAGTATGTGTAACTTCCGGGTGAAACTGTACTGCATAGATTTTCTTCTCATCATTGCTCATAGCAGCACAAGGACATTTGTCTGTATATGCAATAACATTAAAGCCTTCTGGTGGAGTCTTTATAAAGTCAGTGTGGCTCATCCAGCATATGCTTTCCTTTGGCATATCATTAAAAAGCAGACTTTCATTTGTCTTGAATAAAGTTTTTCCATATTCGCTGCTGTTTTCTGCACTGCATATTTCTCCGTCAGCCATATACGCAATAAGCTGTGCACCATAGCAAATTCCTAAAACAGGTATTCCAGCATTTAAAATTTCAGGGTCGTAATGTGGTGAAGCCTCATCATATACACTGTTTGGACCGCCTGTAAATATAATTCCTTTATAGCCAATATTTTTTATTTCTTCTACAGTGATCTTATTATAAGGCTTAATCTCTGCATAAACATTTTGCTCTCGTACTCTTCTTGCGATCAATTGATTATACTGTCCGCCAAAATCAAGTACAAGTACTTTTTCTAATGTGCTTCCCTGATTTTTTCTTTCCATAAGTTAACCTCTCCGTTTGTTTTAAAAATTATTTGCCGCTGTCGCCATAGTTGGAAAGGACTCTTGCAGATGGATCGTTTACATTGCAGCCTTCCCATTCCTTATTAGGCATCCAGAAATCCACAATCATTTCACTTTCAGACGGATAAAACTTTTCAAAAATCTCACGATACAGCAACGATTCTTTTGTGAACGGCTGTGCATGAGTATATTTTTTTCTAAGTGTTTCATATTCTTCATCACTATAATATGCTTCTGCATATTCTTTAAGATAATTAACCATAGAATGTCCAACTGCATCTGAAAATGCAGCTTTTTCACGCCAGAGTATTTCATCAGGCAAATAGTCGCCTTCAAAAGCTTTTCTGAGCAGATATTTGCCTTTGCCATAATTGTTCAGCTTGATTTCAGGGTCAATATTCATTACATATTTTACAAAATCAAGGTCACCAAATGGAACTCTTGCTTCAAGAGAATTTACAGAAATGCATCGGTCAGCACGAAGTACATCATACATATGCAGCTCTCTTATACGCTTTTCAGATTCTTTTTGAAAAGCATCAGCATTTGGAGCGAAATCAGTGTACTTATAGCCAAACAATTCATCAGAAATTTCTCCTGTAAGCAATACTCGAATATCTGTTTGTTCATGTATAGCTTTACATATGAGATACATTCCTATGCTGGCACGAATTGTAGTAATATCAAATGTACCAAGCAAATGGATAACATCTTCCAATGATGAAAGAACATCGTCTTTTGTTATAATTACTTCCTTGTGATCGCTGCCTATATAGTCAGCAACTTGTTTTGCATACTTAAGGTCAATAGCATCCTCACTCATACCGATTGCAAATGTTCTTATTGGAGCAGAACTTTTTTTAGCAGCAATAGCACATACAAGTGATGAGTCAAGACCACCTGAAAGCAAAAATCCTACTTTTGCATCAGCAACAAGACGCTTTTCAACACCGACCACAAGTTTATCGTGAATATTCTTACATACGGTATCTATATTATTATAGCAGATTCCATTTGATTTTGCAATATCACAATAGCATATAAATTTACCGTTTTTATAATAATTTCCCGGTGGAAAAGGCATAATTTTATTAGTTAAGCCAACAAGGTTCTTAGCTTCGCTTGCAAATACTATATTATTTTTTTCATCGTAACCATAATAAAGCGGTCTAATGCCTATAGGATCTCTGGCTGCTATATATTCGTTTTCATTTTTGTCATAAATTATGCACGCAAATTCAGCATCAAGCATAGCAAACATATCTGTGCCATACTTTTTATATAAAGGCAATAAAGTTTCGCAGTCTGAATCACTTTTAAAAATAAATTCATCTGCCAGTTCTGCTTTTAATTTTTCAAAGCCATAAATTTCACCGTTGCATACTACATAACTGCCATCAAGTTCAAATGGCTGCATACCAGATGGTGTTAGTCCCATAATTGCAAGTCTATGAAATCCAAGCAGACCATTTCCTGTATCTATAATGCGACTGTCATCAGGACCTCTTGATATAGTTTCATCAAAACACTTTTTGAATCTTTTAAAATCTGCATCTACTCCGCAGTAACCCATAATTGAACACATAATTAAATCCTCCATGTAACACTTTAGCCGACAGGGGATTCTGTCGGCAAAGTGAATTGTTTTTTTATTCTACATCTTGAAGTGCATTGTGGCCTTCTTCACCTGTACGAACTTTTATAACGTTCTCAACATCATATACAAATATTTTACCATCACCAATGTGACCAGTATAAAGAACTTTTTTTGCTACTTCTATTACCTTGTTTACAGGAACTGCACTTACAACAATTTCAATCTGAACCTTAGGCAATAAGTTAGCCTCTACCTGAACACCTCTATAATATTCAAGTTTACCTTTTTGAACACCGCAGCCAAGAACGTGAGATACTGTCATACCGGTAATTCCAATTCCGACCATTGCGTTCTTGAGCGCTTCAAGACGAGATTCTTTGCATACGATTTCAATTTTAGTGATCTTTACGCCATTAGCTGCAACTTGTTTTTCAAAAATTGGAACTTGCTTTACTTCTACAGCTTCAGCTACAGGAATATCGCCTTCAACTGCAAGAACAGGTACATCTTCGTCAATATATTCAGGCAGCATTGAGAATCCTGCATATGCTGATGGAAGACCATGCTCTGTAATGTCAAGACCAATAGTTTCTTCTTCACGTGATGCACGTAATCCAAATATTGCTTTAATTACAAGGAATGTAATTGTAATTGTTACAGCTGTCCAAGCTGCTACTGATATAATGCCGACACACTGTAATCCCAAAAGCTCAGGTCCACCGCCATAGAAAAGACCTGTGAGCTTTTCGCCTGAAGCATTAGATATAGCATATTCAGGTGCTTTGTCTGTAGCCAGCAAGCCAACTGCAAATGTACCCCATATACCATTTAGGCAATGAACTGCAACTGCACCAACCGGATCATCAATATGAAGTTTGTGATCAAGAAGCCATACACCAAATACTACCAACAAACCGGAAACCACACCAATTACGATCGCACCAAACGCATCAACAACATCACATCCAGCAGTAACGCCTACAAGACCTGCAAGAGATGCATTCAAACACATTGAAACATCAGGTTTACCATATTTGATCCATGTGAAAATCATACATGAAAGTGTTGCAACGGATGGTGCAATTGTTGTTGTAAGGAAAATAGAGCCAAGCTGTTCTAATGAAGTAGCTGCTGCACCGTTAAATCCATACCAACCAAGCCAAAGAATAAATACGCCCAGTGAACCAAGTGCGATATTGTGACCAGGGAAGGCATTAACTTTTATTACTTTACCGTTTGAATCTTTATTAAATTTACCTATTCTTGCGCCAAGTATTTTAGCACCGATAAGTGCGGAGATACCTCCGACCATATGAATTGCACATGAACCGGCAAAGTCATGGAAACCAAGATCAGCCAGCCAGCCGCCACCCCAGATCCAGTGAGCTTCAATAGGATATATCAAAGCAGAAATTATACCGGAATATACGCAGTATGATAAAAACTTTGTCCTTTCGGCCATTGCACCGGAAACAATTGTAGAAGTTGTTGCACAGAATACAAGGTTAAATACAAAACTTGAGAAATTAAAGTCTTCGTATGATGTGAAAAGATCAAATCCAGGTTTGCCGATAAAACCAAAAAGGTCTTCACCCAAAAGCAAACCAAAACCGATAAGTATGAACATTACTGTGCCAATGCAGAAGTCCATAAGGTTTTTCATTATAATATTGCCTGTATTTTTTGCTCTTGTAAAACCTGCTTCTACCATTGCAAAACCAGCTTGCATCCAAAATACAAGTGCGGCACCAATCAGAAACCAAACGCCAAATATTTCAGTCGTTGTAGCTTCTGAAACAAATTCCTTGATAGCTTCATTCATTTCAGTCAACTCCTTAAAATCATCATTAAAGTTACTATATTTAATTATTTTATCTTACACCAAAAAGTAAATCACCATATGTAGGGAATGGCCAGTACTTCTTAGCTGTAATTGTTTCAGCTTCATCACAAGGGATACGCAGTTCATCCATTTTAACAAGTACATTATCACGAATTGCATAAGATTCAGAAATAATATTTTTTTCAGAGTCAAGTACTGATACAGCCTGCTCAAGTTCATCAGCCTTAACAGCAATATCATCAAGCAAAGTGGAAAGCTTTTTTACAAGATTCTTTTCATAGCCACATGGAATACTTTCATCTACTGCCTTTTTATAACCGATTGTCTTTGAAAGTTCTGCTGCATATGCCTCAATAGCAGGAGCTATTTCTCTTCTTGCCATTTGAACCATTGTGCCAGCTTCAATTTTAACCTGCTTGCAATAATTATCCAGCATAATATCGCATCTGGATTTAAGCTCAGCTTCTGTAAATACCTTTTGTGAAGTAAGCATATCAACATTTTTCTTATCAAGCAAGTGCGGCATACAATCAGGTGTTGTACGATAATTAAGAAGTCCTCTTTCTTCTGTTGCTTCCTTGATCCATGAATCGTCATAACCGTTGCCATTGAAAATAATTCGTTTATGATCTTTAATAGTCTTACGAATCATCTCATGCAAAGAAGTTTCAAAATCATCTGCATTTTCAAGTCTGTCAGCATAAATCTTAAGGCTTTCGGCAACCGCACTGTTGAGCATAATATTTGCACAAGCTATGCTGTTTGAAGAGCCGAGCATACGGAATTCAAACTTGTTTCCTGTAAATGCAAATGGTGATGTACGGTTACGGTCTGTTGTATCACGATTAAATTCCGGTAAAACATCAACGCCAAGCTTCATCTTAGTCTTTTCAATACCCATATAAGGGGTATCTGTTTCAATAGCTTCCAAAACTGCATTTAATTCATCGCCAAGGAAAATAGAAACAACAGCCGGTGGTGCTTCGTTAGCTCCAAGTCTATGATCATTTCCTGCTGTAGCAACAGAAATACGAAGTAAATCCTGATAATCATCAACAGCCTTAATAACAGCACATAAGAACAACAAAAATTGTGCATTTTCATAAGGTGTTTCACCAGGTGAGAGAAGATTTACGCCTGTATCTGTGGAAATTGACCAGTTATTATGTTTACCGCTTCCGTTTACACCAGCAAATGGCTTTTCATGGAGCAGACATACAAGACCATGCTTTGAAGCAACCTTTTGCATGATTTCCATTGTGATTTGGTTATGGTCAGTTGCAATATTAGTAGTAGTATAAATAGGAGCAAGCTCATGCTGTGCCGGAGCAACTTCATTATGTTCAGTTTTAGCAAGAATTCCAAGTTTCCAAAGCTCTTCATTAAGTTCCTGCATATAAGCTTCAACTCTTGGCTTGATAACACCAAAGTAATGATCGTCCATTTCCTGACCCTTAGGAGGTTTTGCACCAAAAAGTGTACGTCCTGTAAACATAAGGTCACGGCGTTTTTCATACATATCCTTATCTACAAGGAAATACTCCTGTTCAGGACCTACAGATGTACGAACACATTTTACATTGTCATTGCCAAACAAACGAAGGATTCTCATCGCTTGCTTATTCAGTGCTTCCATAGAACGCAGAAGGGTTGTTTTTTTATCAAGTGCTTCACCGCCATAGGAACAAAACGCTGTTGGAATACACAATGTCTTTCCTTTAATAAAAGCATATGAAGTAGGATCCCATGCTGTATAACCTCTTGCTTCGAATGTTGCTCTAAGTCCGCCTGATGGGAATGATGAGGCATCGGGTTCACCTTTAATAAGTTCTTTACCTGAAAATTCCATGATCACGCCGCCATCAGGTGATGGTGTAATAAAGCTATCATGTTTTTCAGCAGTGATGCCTGTCAATGGCTGAAACCAATGAGTGTAGTGGGTTGCACCATTTGCGATTGCCCAGTCTTTCATTGCTGTTGCAACTGCATTTGCCACACTAGGATCCAATTTAGCACCTTCATCAATTGTTTTTTTGAGCGACTGGTAAACCTTGGCAGATAAATTAGCTTTCATTATTCTGTCATCAAATACCAGACTTCCAAAATACTCAGATACTGTTCTCATAAATAACCTCTCCTTTTTCTGAATAAAAAAGGCAAGGGTGTCCACTGTGTAAAAATACATACACAAACAAAAGACGCCCTTGCCTTTATATACCATATTATTATACCAAACAGATTTTCAGAACATTTAAAACGCTTAATTATATAATATCATATAATAGTTTTAAATATTAGCTCATGTTTAGCCTACAAAAAAGAAAAGACAAAGATACTTCAAGGATTACTTATCTATCCTCAAAGACGTCTTTGTCTTTATCTGTTGCTTATTATACACCACCTAAGTTCATTTGTCAACCCCTTTTTTTATTTTTTTGGAAAAAAAGGAAAATTTTAATTTTAGTCTTGACAAACAAAATAAAACGTAGTATAATAAGCAACAGATAAAGACAAAGACGTCTTTGAGGATAGAT
>CANOIR010000030.1 GCA_947566125.1 uncultured Ruminococcus sp.
CTTACATCTACGCCTTCTTCAAAAGCTTTTTTAAGTCCACTTAAGTAACCATTAAGATAACTTATTCTACTTTCGTCATGAACTTTTCCATCAGCAGATACAGTATCAAGACATGACTTTCCGTTTTCGCTTATAATAAGTGGCTTTTTGTATCTTTCTGTTATAAATTTAGAACCCCAATATATGCAATCGTGAGTAACAGGCCAGTTATGCGGTGCATTCTTAAATCCGCCCGGATCTTTTACAAGTTCGATTTTTCCACTTTTTCCGGATACTGTCATACCCCAGTAAATATTGTGACCCAAAAACTCTATTGGCTGACTGATAAGTCTCATATCACTTTCAGTTATTTTAGGCATATATTGCTCACAAAATTCCATCTCACGTTCTGGATATTTTCCAAATATAATAGGGTCACTGTACCAGCTAATACTACTTGGAGCAAAGGATGGATCGTCAAATTCAAACATTGAACGGCGTGCAGCGTCTATATCCTCTGCGGAATTTGTTTCAGGGATATTCATACAGCCACATGGTGCATAACCAATATTAAGCTTTTGCTTGCCAAAAATTCTAAGTGCTGCCACTGCCGCACCGTGAGCTTTTAAAATATTGTGCATAACTTCAAAAAGTTCCGGCTCTGTAAGTTTTAACCCCGGTGCAAGTCCTCCTGATTGATAACCGAGTCCTACTATAACCTGCGGCTCATTTATTGTAAAGAAATTCTTTACTCTATCTGAAAAATTCATTGAAACTACTTGTGCATATTCTGCAAACCACTTTACGATGTCCGGATTTCTCCAGCCGCCTTTTTTATCAAGTGCAAGCGGCAGATCCCAATGATACAAAGTTATAAATGGTTCGATGCCATTTTCAAGCAGACAATCTATAAGTTCGTTATAAAATTTTATTCCGGAATAATTTATTCTGCCTGTTCCTTCTGGAAGTATTCTTGACCAGCTTATTGAAAATCTATATGCTTTAATACCAAGCTTTTTCATAATAGCTATATCTTCTTTGAAAAGGTGATAATGGTCACAAGCAATTTCACCATTGTCATTATTTAAAATATTTCCATGTATTTTGCAAAATGTATCAAATATATTAAGACCTTTTCCATCTTCATTGTATGCGCCTTCAATCTGATACGCAGCGGTAGCTGTACCCCAAATAAAATTCTTATTAAAACTCATTTTTTAAACTCCTTTTATTATAAAATCAGTTTTTCAAAAGTTCATCAGCCAAGGCATCTATTTGTGCAAGATTTTCATCACTGACGGATGACATTATTTTAACACTGTTTTCTGCAAATATTAAATTTTTAGAATTTTCAAGCATTTTTGCCATTACTTTAGCGGCAGTAGGTGCCCAGCTGCCATTTTCTATAAATGCAACTGTGCGGTTCTGATAGTTCTTTTCTGTAAGGTGATTTATAAATTCCTTCATAAATGGGAAAACATCGCCGTTATAGGTTGTTGTGGCAAGAACGAGTTTATTATACTTGAATGCATCTTCAACTGCTTCTGCCATATCGCATCTTGCAAGGTCGAAAACAGATGCCTTCGGGCAGCCCTTTTCAGTAAGTTTTTCTGCCAGAAGTTTTACCGCTTTTTCAGTATTGCCATAAACAGATGTATATGTAATTACAATGCCGTCCTTTTCTGCTTCGTATGATGACCATGTGTTATAAAGTCCTATATAATATTTAATATTCTCGTTAAGAACAGGACCGTGCAAAGGACATATAATATCTATATCAAGTTTGGCTGCTTTTTTCAGAAGCATCTGTACCTGAACGCCGTATTTGCCTACGATTCCAAAATAATAACGTCTTGCTTCACAAGCCCAATCTTCATCTGTATCGATTGCACCGAATTTACCAAATGCATCAGCAGAAAACAGTACCTTATCAGTGCTGTCATATGAAACAATTACTTCCGGCCAATGAACCATTGGTGCAGTCATAAATGTAAGAGTATGCTTGCCAAGTTCAAGCGTATCATTTTCACTTACAACGATTCTTCTGTCATTGTAATCAGTGCCAAAGAAGTTTTTCATCATTGTGAATGCTTTTAAAGAAGAAACGATTAAAGTATTTTTATAAATATTCATGAAAGCTGCTATATTTGCAGAATGATCCGGTTCCATATGATGTATTACGAGATAATCTGGTTCTCTGTCATTTAAAACAGATTTAATATTTGCAAGCCATTCATCTGTGAAATTTTTGTCGACAGTATCCATGACCGCAATTTTTTCATCTGTAATAACATATGAATTATACGCCATACCATTTGGAATAATATACTGTCCTTCAAAAAGATCGCTTTCATGATCATTCACACCAACATAAAAAATTTCATTTGTAATTTTCATTGTTTTTTCCTCCATTATACTTAAATATGTTTTTTAATATCTATGATATATTGACAGCTTCTGTTATTTATAAAATATAATAAAATTATATTTTATTATATATTATACCGCATAATATCCTATAATGTCAATGAAGAAATTATATTTTTTGTTGAAATAAAACATTAGTTAAAGATAACAGCATAAAATAGAAGAGTCTGTTGCAGATGAAATTTCTGCAACAGACTCTAAGTTTTTTATTCATAACGCAGAGCGTCTATAGGGTTAAGATTTGATGCTTTTACAGATGGAATAAGACCGAAAACAATACCAACTATCATTGAGAATATTACAGAAACTACAATAGATATTGAACTTATTGATACAGGCACGGAAGCTATTTTTGAAATAAGTTGTGCAAGGCCTATGCCTATTCCAACACCGATAATGCCGCCTATACTTGTAAGTACAGATGCTTCTGTAAGAAATTGTATCAAAATGCGTCTTTTTTTAGCACCTAAAGCTTTTTTAAGACCAATCTCACGCGTACGCTCGGTAACAGATACCAGCATGATATTCATTACGCCTATGCCTCCTACAAGCAGTGAGATACTTGCGATCCATATAAGCATAGTATTTGTAGAAGAACTCAAATCCTGTAAAGATTTTGCCTGACCTAAAATATCTTCGCTTTGATATTTTACTTGATCTTCACTATTATCTGTTATTTGAATTGTAGTATTTAGAATATCAGAAACCTTTTTGCCTACTGTAGGCATACTATCCGTATCGACTGCTTTGGCAAGACAGCTTTCCGGCTCATCGTATTTATATGCTATAGACCATGATTTACTTGGAATAAACATTTTTCCACTTGAACTTTGCATATATGTCCAGTAGTCTTCTTCTGAATTTATAACAGGTTCAAATGGATTGGATTCTATTGCAATACCAATTACTACAAAAGGTTCAGTGCCAATATCAATAGTTTGACCTATTGGATCTTCAGATGAAAATAAACTCTTTACAGCTGTGCTGTCAAGTATTACAACTTTTGCACTGTTATTATATTCATTGCTTGTAAAGCCCCTGCCTTTTTGTATTTGGTATCCTGCAGTATTAAAATAATTGCTGTCGATTCCAAACATTGCACCATCGAACTGATTTTTTTTGTAATAAACATTATCACAATAAGTACGTGTACGGTAAAATGAAACTGATTCGATTTCATCAAATTCAGATATTTGCTTTTTAATATCATCAGATACCACCTGAATACCATCTGGAGTATCTTGATATGAAAAATCATAAGGATAATCATTTTGATAAAGCTGTACTGCCACCGCATTGTTTCCCGAACCAATGAGATTGTTTTTTATCTGTTCATTAGTACCCTTAATAGTAGAAACAATGGCAATAATTGCTGCAATTCCTATTATAATACCAAGCATAGTAAGAATTGAACGTACTTTGTGTGAGAGAATTCCTTGCAAGGATAAACGTATATTTTCCAGCATATGTCATATCTCCTTAATAAGATGTATCGTTTTTCTTTTTGACAACGGCACCTTCAGTTACATATTTTCCATAAGGGAAACAAATGTGATCAGACTCACCAAGACCTGAAATTACCTCGATAGAATAACCGCCATAAATAATTTTTCCTGTTTGAATAATTTGTTTTTCAAGTTTTCCATCCTTGGATTCTTTCATAACATAGTACTGACCGTCTTCCTGTCTTACATAGCTAAGAGGAATATAGAAATTATTGTTTGAAACTTCACCTGAGAATGTGATACTTATATAATTTCCAACAGTAAGGTCACATTCATCTTCCACTATTGCACGAAATGGATAAAGGCTGCTATTTGGATTCTTTCCATAGTCCTGAGAACCATCGTAAGATGTTGGTACATTGCCTACTTCTGTTACACGTGCCGATACCATTTCACCTGTGTCCCATGAACTTACATTTATAATTGTTCCAGGTTTGATTTCATCAAGATACATTTCACTTGCATTGCCTTGAATCATAACGCTTCCTTCACCACGTACAACAATATAAGGTTCATTTATTTCAAGTTCTTCAGCAGATTTTGCAACCTTTGATACAACGCCGTCAATTTTAGAAAGTTCTTGTGGATTTTTTTGTTTTTCAAGTGCAGCATCATATTCGATTTTAGCCTTTTTCACTTCAATTTCCATAGAATGGATCTCTAATTCTTGCTGTGAAATTTTATATTGCAATTCTGAACGTGAGTACATATAATCTTCAGATTCATTTTTTGATGCGAGTGGTTTTATTTCAGATAAAGGATTTATAAATGCCATTGGCTGTACTAAATCATCTGGAGGTGTTTCATCTGTATTGTCTGTATTTTCCGTGTTTTCTGTATTATCTGTTGATGGTTCTGTAGGTTCGTCTGTCGGTGGTTCTGTAGGCTCATCAGTGTTGTTGCCTGCTGGGTCATAATCAAAAGAACCGCCTACTTGAACTATGCCATACCATGTTCCATTTCCGCTTATTTGTACACCGCCATCTTCTGTAAGTGTTATATGTTCTCCAAGTGTCCAATCTGCAAATGAAATTCCAGATAATGAATCGGCAGATATGATCCAAGCGTAAGCTGCATAGCCGGTTCCGTCATAAACAACAAATACTGCTTTGCTGTTTGTATTGCTAATTTGCTCAAGAACGCTTGTGCGTACAACAGTACTTTCACTGCATGCAAACTGATATGGTGAATTCGAATTTCCGTCGCCTTCTGCTGCTTCCGAAACATCTTTTACTTCTGATAAAACATTTGGTGGCATATCAGGTTCTCCGAAATCATCTGGTTCAAAAAAGTCATCACCAAAATCAGGCATTTCTTCTGATGGACGAAGGTTTTTAAGCTTTTCCAATTCTCTTTCTGCCTGACGCACATGATCTTCAGCCAAGGCAAGACTTGTCTTTTTTTGTGCTACTTCAAGTTCAACAGCCATCATATCATAATCAAGTAAAGGTGTACCTTTTTTTACAATATCGCCTTCTTTTACAAGAACTCTTTCGACAAGCTGATCGTTTGATAAAATAACGCTATGGTTATTGCTGGCTGAAACTATACCATCCATGTATATTTCATCGCCCCAGTATTGGTCCATGATGTTAGAAACAAGGATAACTTCTACTTTGTGTTTTTTAGACTGATTTGCACGATAGAACATTGCACCGCCTGTTACACTGCCTGCAGCAACTACAAGGCAAACAGCAGCTGTAAGTATTCTTTTGCCTTTTGTCATAATACATTGTCCTCCTGCTTTGAATCTTTTTCAGTAAATCCACCTTGTTCCAGTCTGCCATCACGTATGGTTACGATTCTGCTGGCATGATTTGCAATTTCATGTTCATGTGTGATCATTACAATTGTTACACCTTCGTTGTTAAGCTCGTGAAAAAGTTTCATTACTTGTTCTCCAGAATTTGTATCAAGTGCACCTGTAGGCTCATCAGCAAGCAGCATTCGTGGGTGAGTAACCATAGCACGGGCAATAGCAACTCTTTGCTTTTGACCGCCGGATAATTGCGTAGGTTTAAAGCTCATTCGTTCTTCCAGTCCTACACGAACAAGCATCTCTTTTGCTCTTTCTGTGCGTTCTTTCTTTTTTACACCTGCATACAAAAGCGGCAGTGCAACATTTTCAACTATAGATTGACGTGGAAGCAGATTAAAGTTTTGGAAAACAAATCCTATCTTTTTATTTCTAATAACAGAAAGCTGATTATCTGTACATTTTCCAACATCTTGTCCGTCAAATTTATATAATCCAGAAGTCTGCAAATCAAGAAGACCTATAATATTCATAAGTGTTGATTTACCTGAACCAGATGGTCCCATAATTGCCAGATATTCGCCTTCATCAACATTTAAGCTTATATCAAATAGTACAGGAACAGCATCTTTTCCTTGATAATACGATTTACAAATATTATTAAGTTCAATTAGCATTTACAGCACCGCCCTTCACATCGACACCGGAATATGCATCTAAAGGAACGTCATTTTCAATATCTTCATCTACTATAGGCATATCACCATCTTCTATTGGCATATCGCCGTCTTCCATGGGCATATCATCATCTATTTCAGTCATTTCAATAGGCTCTCCATTGTTTTCATCATTAACAATGTCTTCTTCATTTTCTGTAGTACGCATACCTTCTTTGTAAGAATCAGATGGAAATGCTATTTTGTCGTCTTCATCAATACCGCTTATTATTTCGCAATCGCCCATAATATCATCGCTTTGACCGATTTCTACTTTTCTCTTTTCAAGTTTATTTCCCGAGCCTTCTGCCCAGACATAACAGGTGTCGTCTTCGTCAGTAATAATATAATCAGAATAGAGCCAAATGCCGTCCTTTTTAATAGTGCTGCCCTGATCTGGAGTGACAAGAATATGCTGACCGAGCATAAGTCCATCGCTGGAATCAAGTGTTACATAAAACGGATATTTTGATGCCGTTGTCATTTCGTCATCTGAACCATTACCATAATAAAAATTATCATTATTTTTGCTTTCAGCTTCTGAACCTATTGAAGTAATAGAACCCGTCCATATGCTATCATTTACACGAGAATGAACCTGAACTTCTTGTTCTGTGTGTATAAACTGCATATTTTGTTCACTTATAGTGCATTTAACACGAAAATCTCCGTCAGACATGATTTTCATAAGTACATTGCTGCCATCTGACTGAAGTTGTTCTACAGTTTTAAGCGATTGTACAGTTCCTGAAATTTCAGCCTTTACAGTAGCATTTTTAATTGTTTTTTTCAGTTTCTCAAGTTCAATTTCCTTTGTTTTTATATCATATTTATTTTTATCTATATCTGTTTGAAGTGCTTGAATTTGAGTTGTATATGTAAGTTGATCATCAGCATCTGCATAATATTTTTCATTTTCAAGCTGCTCTATTTCCTGTTCGCTTGAATTTATTTCATTATTCATTCTTTCAATTTCAACTTCACCTTGTTGAAGTTCAAGCTGCATTGATTCAATATCATATTTAAATAGTGGATCTCCAACTTTTACATGATCGCCTTCTTCTACAGATATTTCGGAAATGACTTTATTAGAAATGTCAACTTTTATATCTTTTATTTCCTGAGGTTCAACGATTCCTGAAAACTGCATATTTGAAACAGTAGAAACAGCTGTATTTATTTCTGAAACAGAACATACATAAGCCAAACCGTCAGAATTTTTTGTTCCGCTGCCATGTTTCCAGACTAAAACACCGCAGACTGCTACAGCTGCAGCAGTAATTCCAGAAACAGTTCCTATTATTATTTTTTTGGATTTACCCATTGTTCTTCCTCCTGATGTACAGTGAAATAATATTAATTGTATTTTTATGTGTTGTACGCATGATACAACACTGTATTATCAAGTATAGCACATTGATTTTTATTTGTCAAGCAAAAATTTAAAAATAATTCATACTGTTATTCTATTATTAAAAATATATTAAAAACACTAAAACATCAGGATATAAAGACCATGGTTGTATGTTGTGTTAGAATATTAGAACATTAAAATGAAACTGAATTTCCAAGCAATTTGAACTTTTTACAGCTTTTGCAAAGTTCTGTTATAAAGAGCGATGTGTTTTTATCGCGTACATTTCCTTTGAAATCTATATAAAATACAACATCAAAGCTTCCGTCACGTATTGGTCGGTTTTCAATTTTTACAAGGTCGATGTTTTGCAAGAAGAATTTCATAAGCAGCTTGCTAAGTACACCGGGAACGTTTGGAAGGGTAAGCATAACTGAAATAACATCAGCATTTGGAGAAACTTCAAGTTCTTTTGTGATGCAAATAAAACGAGTGAAGTTTGGAAGTACATTTGAAATGCGTGTTTGAAGAATCTCTAAACCGTTAAGTTTTGCACATCTTTCTGAGCATATTGCAGCAATGGAGTCACTGCTTTCAGTTACCATTCTTGCAGCAGTTGCTGTATTATCATAATCTTTTATTTTAAGATGATTTTTCTTGATAAAATCAGAACATTGAGAAAGTGCTTGAGGGTGAGAGTAAACTCTTTTTATTTCTTCCATTTTAGTTCCAGGACGTACTGCAAGACAATTGGCAACTTCCACATGGTCAACAGCAGTTATAAAGAAGTTGTATTTGCCCATAAGGTCATATGTTTGTGTTACAGAACCGGCAGTACTATTATAAATTGGAAGTACACCATATTTAATTTCACCAGATTCAACAGCCTCAAAAACTTGATGAAAAGATGGATAATAAATAGGTTCATGATTTGGAAAGAAAATCTTTGTAGCAGCTTCGGAATTTGCTCCGGCACAGCCTTGACATCCTACCTTTTCAGCATTTTTAAAATCAGGATAGGAAATTTCATGTGTTTCTTCATCGCTGGAAATTATCTGCATTTGGAGCTGCTTGCTTATATCCATAATGACAGTGAAAAGCTCTCTAACACCTGTTTTCATATCGTCGGCTGCGATATTTTCCATTTTGTTGAGAATCTGAGCTTCACGTTCTTCTTGAAAAATAGGAAGATTGTTTTCTTTTTTATAAGCCGCAACTTCTTTGCAAAGATTCATTCTCTTTTGGAAAAGATCAAGGATTTCTTTATCCATAGTATCGATTTGTGTACGTATTTCATTTAAATTCATATTATTAAACCTCTCATATAATTTTGTTTCTTTTATTATACATATTTTTTTTTCAGAAATCAAGATATTTTTTTTAATAGCTATTGAAAAACGCTGCTTATTTTGATATAATAAAATATACGTATAAATTTAAAGGACAGAGCTGGAGGCTTTAAAGTGAGAATACTTGGAATAGACCCTGGATATGCTATTGTAGGTTTTGGCGTGGTGGATTATGCCGGAATGAATTTTGCACCTTTAGAATATGGTGCAATAACTACAGAAGCAGGAATTGTATTTTCAGAAAGACTGACTGCAATATATAATGATCTTGATTTTCTTATAGATCGTTGGAAGCCTGATTGTATCGCTCTTGAACGTTTATATTTTACAAGCAATCAAAAGACGGCAATAGACGTTGCACAGGCAAGAGGTGTTATAATACTTTGTGCAGCACAAAAAAATATTCCGCTTTATGAATATACGCCTTTGCAGGTCAAAATGGCCGTTGTTGGTTATGGCAAAGCTGAAAAGAAACAGGTTATGGATCTTACAAGAAGGATTCTTCATTTGGAACAGATACCTAAGCCGGATGATGCAGCTGATGCACTGGCTATTGCTATTTGCCATGGTCATTCACATACTGGAATGATGCTGCATGAGGCAGAAAAGAGGGCAACAAGAACTGTATGATTTATAGTGTACATGGAAAACTTATAGCTAAACAATCTGAACTTGCCGTTGTTGAATGTGCAGGTGTTGGATATGCGTGCCGTACTACTCGAGTAACACTTTCGGAAATAGGAAGTATAGGTGATGAAGTTATACTTTACACACATCTTTCAGTAAGAGAAGATGCGGCAGAGCTCTTTGGATTTGCAAATATGCAGGAACTACGCTGCTTTGAAATGCTTACATCAGTATCCGGTGTAGGACCTAAAGCAGCACTTGCGATTTTATCAGACCTTACAGCAGATAGATTTGCACTGGTTGTAGCATCTAATGATAGTAAGACGCTTACAAAAAGCAAGGGAATAGGTGTTAAAACGGCACAGCGTATTGTATTGGAGCTTAAGGATAAAATTGCTAAGGAGAATGGAAATTCCGATTGGAGTTCGCTTTCTGAAAGTGCAGTTTATCGTGATGATTTTGCATTAAATGATGCTATGTCTGCTCTTATGGTACTCGGATATTCCAAGGAAGAGGTTATGCCAATGCTTTTGCAGCTTGACAAAGAAATGTCGTCAGAAGATATGATAAAAGAAACACTTAAACAAATTGGAAGACGCAGGTAAATATTCTTTATGGAGGTGGCAAAATGATTGAAACAAGCGATATGTCTTTTGAACAAAGAATGACAGCACCTGAGCAAATGCCAGAAGACAATGATATAGAATTATCACTGCGTCCTCAGTCACTTCATGAATATATAGGTCAGGATAAAGTAAAAGAAAATATGGCTATATATATTGAAGCTGCTAAAAGGAGAGGAGATGTGCTTGATCATGTTTTGCTCTATGGCCCGCCAGGCCTTGGAAAAACTACACTTTCTGCGATTATTGCAAGGGAAATGGGCGTAAATCTTAGAGTTACAACAGGTCCTGCCATTGAAAAACCGGGAGATCTTGCAGCACTTCTTACAAATCTTCAAACCGGTGATGTTTTGTTTATTGATGAGATACACCGGCTTTCACGTTCGGTTGAAGAGATACTATATCCTGCACTTGAAGACCATGCAATTGATATTATTATGGGAAAAGGACCGTCCGCACGTTCGCTGCGTATAGACCTTAATCCATTTACACTTGTAGGTGCTACAACAAGAGCAGGACAGCTTTCAAGTCCGCTTCGTGATAGATTTGGCGTGATTCAGCGTCTGGAGCTATATACGCCAGATCAGCTTAGTGATATTGTACGAAGGAGCAGTATGATTCTGGAAATACCATGTTCACTTGATGGTGCAATGGAAATTGCAAGACGTTCAAGAGGTACGCCACGTATAGCAAATCGCTTATTGAAGCGTGTTCGTGACTTTGCAGATGTTATGGGCAATGGTGAGATCACAAAGGAAATTGCTATGATCGCACTTGACAGATTGGAAATAGATAATTTAGGTCTTGATAGCAATGACAGAAGAATGCTTGAAATGATCATAAAAGGCTATGGCGGAGGTCCTGTAGGATTGGAAACTTTGGCATCAGCACTCGGTGAAGAAACGGTTACATTGGAAGATGTTTGTGAACCTTATCTTATGCAGCTTGGTTTCCTTTCAAGAACTCCAAGAGGCAGATGTGCTACTGATCTTGCATATGAGCATTTAGGTTTTAAAAAGCAGAATACAGGCAGAAATATTCCTCCTGAAAATTCCGGTCAGATGTCAATGCTGTAAATGTCATAAAATAAATCTAATATTGTAAAATTATAAAAAACTTACAAAGGAGTATGCTTAATTATGGGTAGATTATTTGGAACAGATGGTGCAAGAGGAATCGCGATCACAGAACTTACCTGCGAACTTGCAATGCAGATCGGTCGTGCAGCAGCACTTGTTCTTACTAATGAAACTTCTAAAAAACCATGTATTTTTATAGGTAAGGATACAAGAATTTCATCAGATGTTTTGGAAGCAGCACTTTGTGCGGGAATATGTTCTGTAGGTGCTGATGTTGTACGACTTGGTGTTGTTCCAACACCTGCTGTTGCATATCTTGTACATACCAAAGGTGCTGATGCCGGCGTTATGATTTCAGCATCTCACAACAGTGTTGAATTTAATGGAATCAAGCTTTTTGCATCTACAGGATATAAACTTCCTGATTCAGTAGAAGAGGAGATTGAAAAGCTTATACTTGATGAGCCTGAAAATATTGTCTTAAAATCTCATAATGAAATCGGCAAGATAATGGATTATATAGAAGCAAAAGATGATTATATTGACTATATTACAAGCTGTATTGATACAAATTTAAATGGTGTATATCTTGCACTGGATTGTGCAAACGGCAGTTCATCTGCTACTGCAAAAAAGCTTTTTGAAAAGCTTGGAGCACGTGTTGATATGCTTAGTGCAGAGCCGGATGGTACAAATATAAATGATAAATGCGGTTCAACTCATATTGAAAATCTTATGGCATATGTAAAGGAACACGGCTGCGATGCTGGTCTTGCATTTGATGGTGATGCTGATAGATGCCTTGCAGTTGATGAAAACGGTAATCTTGTTGATGGCGATAAGCTTATTGCAATAGCTGCGAATGCTATGAAAAATAATGGAAGTCTTAAAAATAATACTGCTGTTGTTACAATAATGTCAAATCTTGGATTCTTCCATTTTGCAAAACGTGAAGGAATTGAAACTGCTGCCACAAAAGTGGGCGACAGATATGTCCTTGAAGAAATGCTTGAAAAAGGTTATAACATAGGCGGAGAACAGAGTGGTCACATTATATTTCTTGACCATGTGACCACTGGTGATGGTCAGCTGTCTGGTGCTAAGATTATTGAAATACTTGTAAATTCCGGCAAGAAAATGAGTGAGCTTGCATCTGTTATGGAATCTTTTCCACAGCTTATGTTAAATGTTCGCATAGAATCAAAGCATAGAAATGTCTGGAGAGATGATGAAAATGTCAAGGCTGTTATGTCATCTTATGAAGAAAAACTTGGCGATGACGGAAGAATTCTTGTTCGTGAAAGCGGTACAGAACCTTTGATCCGTGTTATGGTAGAGGCTAAAGATGCGGCTCTTATGGAAGAAGCCTGCAAAAATATATCAGCAGCAATTGAGGAATTTATACATAAATAAAAAATGAAGGAGCGAATATTTTGAGAGCAGCAGATCGTTGGAAAGAGTATTGTATTCTGGATACATCTTCACAGGAAAAATTAGAGGTGTGGAACGGAGTTACACTTATACGACCCGATCCTCAAATAATTTGGCATACACCCCAAAATATTTCTGAGTGGAAAAATGCACACGGCCATTACACACGTTCATCAACAGGCGGTGGAAGTTGGAGCTTTTCAAAAAAACTTCCTGAATCTTGGCAGCTTAATTACGAACCACTGGAACTTAATTTTAAAATACAGCCTACTGGGTTTAAGCATATGGGACTTTTTCCAGAGCAGGCTGTAAACTGGGATTTTGTTGCTGATAAGATAAAAAATGCAGGAAGACCAATTTCAGTCTTAAATCTTTTTGCATATACAGGCGGTGCTACACTTGCTTGTGCAAGAGCAGGAGCATCGGTATGTCATGTAGATGCTTCAAAAGGCATGGTTCAGTGGGCAAGAGAAAATGCGGCTTTGTCTGGTATGACTGATAAGCCTATAAGATGGATAGTAGATGATTGCGAGAAATTCGTTGCCCGTGAAATTCGCAGAGGAAGAAAATATGATGCTGTTATAATGGATCCGCCAAGTTACGGCAGAGGTCCCGGCGGTGAGGTTTGGAAGCTTGAGGATTGTGTATATGATTTAGTAAAACTTTGCTCAGGCGTACTTAGTGATGATCCTCTTTTCTTTCTTATAAATAGTTATACAACAGGACTTTCACCGTCTGTAATGGGATACATATTGGGAAGTGTTTTAAAGAAAAGTTTCAATGGAAGTGTAACTTTTGATGAAATCGGCTTGCCGGTTTTGAAAAGCGGGATGGTTTTGCCTTGCGGAAATACAGCTATATGGCAAAGTGAATGAGGATCTAATTTAAGAAAGGATATTGCATGAAACTATGAGTATTCAGCTTTCAGCAGAACATCTAAGTTTTTATTATACAGATGAAAACGGCAACAGAACTTCGGGAGATGTTTTAAAGGATATATCACTTGAAATAGAAAAGGGTTCTTTTGTTGCAGTGCTTGGTCATAATGGTTCAGGAAAATCAACGTTGGCAAGGGTTTTTAATGGAATACTTGTCCCAACTTCAGGTAAAGTCTTTGCCAATGGTCTTTATACGAGTGATGATGAAAATATATATGAAATACGTCGTCATGTCGGAATGGTTTTTCAGAATCCGGATAATCAGATAGTAGCAACTATAGTTGAAGATGATATTGCATTTGGGCCTGAAAATTTGGGACTTCCTTCCGAAGAAATAAGAGATCGTGTTGATGAAGCACTAAATGCTGTAGATATGTATGATTATAGATTTCATGCACCTTCACAGCTTTCCGGAGGTCAAAAGCAAAGAGTAGCTATTGCGGGAATTATTGCAATGCGTCCTGACTGTATTATTCTTGATGAGCCAACAGCGATGCTGGATCCTAAGGGTAGAAGTGAGGTAATGAAAACTATTCATATGCTTAGAGAAATATATGGAATTACAGTTTTACTTATTACTCATTACATGGACGAAGCAGTAGAGGCAGACCGTGTAATTGTTATAGATGATGGGAAAGTAATAATAGATAATTCTCCTGAAAATGTTTTTACAAAGCCGGAGCTTTTGCAGGCAGTAGGGCTTGATGTTCCGCAAAGCACGGAACTTCTTTGGAGATTAAAAAATTTAGGAGTACCTGTTTCAGTTAATGCGATTAACGAAGAAACTTGTGTAGATACCCTTATGAAGTTATTGGTAAAATAAAGGAGTTAGCAGTGGTAATATTACGTACAGAAGAACTGACATATCAATACAGCATTGGAACACCGTTTGAAAAAACGGCAGTTGACCATGTGAATTTGGAGATAGAGGAAGGTACTTTTGTTGGGGTAATAGGCTCTACCGGATCGGGAAAGTCAACACTTATGCAGCATTTCAATGGGTTGTTAAAACCTACATCAGGTCACATATATATAAAAGATAAGGATATATGGTCTGATAAAAATAATCTTAGGGATCTGCGTTTTCAAGTTGGACTTGTATTTCAATATCCTGAATATCAGCTTTTTGAAGAAACGGTTTACCGTGATATAGCATTTGGACCTTTAAATATGGGACTTACCGAAAATGAGGTTAGAGAACGTGTTTATGAAGCAGCGGCATTTGTAAAGCTTACAGAAGAGCAGCTTGAAAAATCTCCATTTTCATTATCTGGAGGACAAAAAAGAAGAGCTGCTATTGCCGGAGTAATGGCGATGTGTCCAAGTGTTCTTATACTTGATGAGCCTACAGCTGGACTTGACCCGATGGGCAGAGAAGAAATTCTTGCGGAAATAAAGAATTATCATAAAAAAACAGGCTGTACTGTTATGCTTGTATCTCACAGCATGGAAGATGTGTCAAGATATGCAGATAAGCTTCTTGTAATGAATAAAGGAAAAATGTTTTGCTATGATGATACAAAAGAAGTATTTAAACGTGCAGAAGAACTTCAAAAAATGGGTCTTGCTGTTCCGGAAGTAACACGTATTTGTATTGAACTTAAAAATAGAGGTATTCCTCTTGATGACAGTATTTATACAGTAGATGAGGCAGTAAAACAAATTTTAGAGTTTTATAAAAGCAAAAACGGAGGTGAAGTCTTATGCTGAAAGATATAACAATAGGACAATATTTTCCAGGCAACAGCTTTCTTCACAGACTTGATCCACGTTTTAAAATAGTCATGACTCTTATGTATATTGTTATGCTGTTTATGGGAAATGAGATCTACTCACTCATATTTGGAATGGTTTACTGTGCTACTGCTTTCTTTTTATCCAAACTGCCAATTAAACTTTTTGGAAAAAATATAAAGCCTTTGCTTCCAATTTTGCTTATGACGGCGATTCTGGATATTATATTTATAAGAGAAGGCACGGTTTATTTTCAGCTTGGCATTTTCAAACTTACTGAAGACGGCGTGTTCACAGCGGTCAGAATGATAGTACGTATAATTTTTCTTATAATTGGTTCATCGCTGCTTACTTATACTACATCGCCGATTCAATTGACAGATGCAATAGAAAGACTTTTATCACCATTGAAGAAGCTGCATTTTCCAGTACATTCTTTTGCAATGATGATGACCATTGCCCTCAGGTTTATTCCAACTCTTATGGATGAAACAGATAAAATAATTGCAGCTCAAAAGGCAAGAGGTGCGGGTTTTGATTCGCCTAAGCTTAAAGATAAGGCAAAAGCACTTGTACCAGTATTGATACCGCTTTTTGTATCTTCATTCAGGAGAGCTGAAGAGCTTGCAACAGCAATGGAATGCAGATGCTACAGAGGAGATGTTGGACGCACAAAGATGAAAATTATGAAAGCAGGTATGAATGATATCATTTCTTTTATATTTACGCTTATAATGCTTTGTGCGGCTATAACTGTTGTTGTTCTTTTTTAATATGAGGTGTATTTATGAATTCTGAAAAGTTTGCGGAGTTTGAAAATCATTTTTCTAACAAAGTGTCAGTTGAAATAAAAAAACGACTCAACAAAGATAAGGCAGATACAAAATGCTATCTGCTTTTGTCATTTTTTGTGCCATGCATTTTAGTAGGAATATGCTGGATATTTATGGGCGTCCATCCTTTTGGTGACAGGCAGATACTTGTAACAGACTTCTGGCATCAATATTTTCCTTTTGCGAATATACTTCATGGAAAACTCAGAAGTTTTTCATCATTGCTTTATACATGGCAGTCTGGATTAGGCTCGAATTTTATAGCTATGATGGCATATTATGCGGCAAGTCCACTGAATCTTTTGACTATTCTTATACCCGATGCTTTCCTTCGTGATGGCATTACCTTTATATTATTATTGAAAATAGGGTTTGCAGGGCTGTTCACTGCTCTGTTTCTTAAATACACATTTAATCGCAATGATATTTCCATATGTTTTTTTGCCGTTATGTATGCTTTGTGCAGCTATATTTTAGGATACAGCTGGAATATTATATGGATAGATACAGTGGCATTGCTACCTCTTGTAATGCTCGGTACTGTAAAAATTGTGCGTGATAAAAAGTGTGCTGTTTACATTTCAGCACTTGGATTATCGCTTATATCAAATTATTATATTGGATTATTTATTTGTATTTTTACTGTAATAGCATTTTTCTGCATTTGTATTTTTGAGTGGTATGGTTTTAAAGATTTTATTTTATCGGGTTTTAGAATGTTAGGTTCTACTGTCGTGGGAATTGGACTTGGTGCAGCGATTTTGCTTCCAGCATATTTTGCTTTGCAGCTTACAAATAGTGCAGATAATTCATTCCCTACGGATATTAGTTTTTACGAAAATTGGTTTGATGTGCTTGCAAATATGACTGCGTTTCGCAAACCTACTGTCAAAGAAGGCTTGCCCAATTTATATTGCGGTATTATATGTGTGGTACTTATGGGCATATTTATTCGTTCGAGAAAAATACGAATTCGTGAGAAGATCTCAGCGATAATAGTGCTTGCATTTTTAATTATCAGCTGTAATATGAATTATCTGAATTTTATATGGCATGGATTTCATGTTACAAATATGCTGCCGTATAGATTTTCTTTTTTGTTTTCATTTATTATGATAGTTGTAGCTTATCGTGCATTTGAACTTGCAGCCTATGGTAAAATAAAACTTCTTGATATAATAGCGATGACTGTTGTTACTATTATATTTTTTGCAATCACATGGCTTTCGGAGAAAGATGATGCAGCAACTAGAGCAATGTGGTTTAGCTTAATAATTTCAATATTTTATATAGTTATAATGTTCCTGTATGAACGAAAAGTTTTTAGGAAAAAAATAATGTTTAGTATGATTGCCCTTGGACTTATTGCAGAAATGTTTGCCCATACTTTTATAAGTTTAAATGAGGTAGGAACATCGGACTATATTAGTTACCCTTCGAGAAATGAAGAGGTTTCAAAGCTTATGGAAGATATAGAAGAAAACGATAAGGATTTATTTAGCAGAACTGAAATGAATACATGGTATACTTTAAATGATCCTGCACTATATTCTTACAATGGTGTTTCTCAGTTTTCTTCTATGGCAAATAAGAATATTACAACATTTTTGCGGACTATGGGACTTCCTGGTTCAGAGGCAGGAAACAGATATTATTATGCACTTAGTTCACCGGTTTCAAATATGTTTACTGGTGTGAAGTATATTATATCAAGAGAAAATTCAGTGCTTGATGATACTACGCTGGAGCTTATTTTATCCGAAGGTTCTTCAAAGGCATATGAAAATAAATATTCTCTTCCTATAGGCTTTATGACAAATGATGATATACTTTCTTATGATGGTATGATGCATACTAATCCATTTGAAGCTCAGAATTCACTTTTTTCAAAGGCTACGGGAATAAGTGAAGCATTATTTACACCTATTGATGTTACACACACTGCTCATATTGGAATGTCCGCTGATAATGGCGTTTATCGCAGAGGATATGGAACCTATACTTTTAATGCTGATGAATCATCAGATTCTCATACATTTAAATTTAATTTTGTACCAAATCAGGAATCAATATTATATGCTTATTTTGCTGCCGATGGTGTAACTAAGGTGGAGATAATGCATAATGATTCAAGTATAGGCTCATATAATGTTGTAAAACAGCAGGGATTTATAGCACCTATAGGTAAATGTGATGCTGGCATAAAGGCAACAGTTAGTGCTGATATTTCAGATGAAAATGTTAAAAACGGTTCATTGAGAATATATGTTTACTCTCTTAATAAAGCAGTTTTGGAAATGGGTTATGAGAAGCTTAAAAGTTCATGTGTTAAGCTTGATGAATTTTCAGATACACGCATTTTGGGAAGTGTAAATGCATTAAAAGACGGGATTTGTTATTTTTCTATTCCACAGGATAATGGTTGGAGTGCATACATTGACGGAGAAAAAACTGATACTAAAACAGTAGGCGATGCTATGCTGGCAGTTCCGGTTAAAAGCGGACACCATAAAATCGAGCTTAGATATAGTCCAGAAGGATTTAAAACAGGACTTGTAATATCTGTTTTGTCTGTTATCATATGGCTTGCAGTTTTGATTGCAGAAATATATATAAATAAAATACGGACTAAGGAGAAAAAGATATGAGAAATTTAAAGGTTACAATGGCGTTTCGTGGAACAAATTACCATGGTTATCAGCGTCAGAATAATGCTGTTACAGTGCAGGAAGTGGTTGAAGGTGCTGTATCTAAAATTCTCAATACTAAAACAATTATTCATGGCTGTTCCAGAACAGATACTGGAGTTCATGCGGAAATGTTCTGCTTTAATTTTAAAACCGAAAATCAGATTCCTATAAGAAATTTTATACGTGGAATAAATGGCTACCTTCCAGATGATATTTCCGTTTTAAGCTGCGAAGAAGTGCCGGAAGACTTTCATGCAAGGTTTAGCTGCAAGGGAAAAACATATATTTATCGTATACATAACAGTGAGTCAAAAAATCCATTTGCAACGGATCTGGCACTTCATTATCGTAGACCTGTTGATATTGAGCTGATGAAAGAGGCAGCAGCATTCTTTGTAGGCACTCATGACTTCGGAAGTTTTTGTGCAGATTGTTCAAAAAAACTTTCTACAACACGAACTATATATCAACTCCAAATAGAAATGAAAGGGAATAACATAAAAATACTTGTAAAAGGCGACGGTTTCTTGTATAATATGGTAAGGATATTAGTGGGAACACTGCTTGACATCAATGAAGGCAGAATAAAAATATCCGATCTTGAAAATATTATGAATTCAAGAGATCGAAAGCTCGCCGGAAGAACAGCATTGCCGCATGGATTGTATCTTCATGAGGTGTATTACGATGGTATATGAATGACGCCGGAAAGGAGAAAGCATTCTTTATGTAGAGTGCGATGCATATGAGTAAAAATAAAGTTGATATAATTGAAAAAAAGAAAAGAAAAAAAACACAGCGAAGTCTTCTTAGACTCTTGATTTTAATGCTTATAGCTGCGTTTTGTGTATTTCTTTACATGGAAAGAGGAAATTGGATAAGCGGTGTAGAAAACAAGATCGAGTCTATTCGTCAGAATGATGGTGTACTTGCTGATGGAAATTTTCCTCTAAAGGTATTTGATGATGGTGAATATCAATTGCATGCTATTGATGATAAGCTTGTACTTTTGAGCAATTCATATTTGTATCTATATTCAGTTAGCGGTGAAAATTCTGATACAAGACAGATCACATACACTAAACCTGTAATGAAAACAAATGGCGATTATTCTCTCTGCTTTGAAAACGGAGGTACAAAATTTAGAGTAGACAAAACTGATAATATGATTTATGAGAGAGATTCAGACAACCTTATAATAACAGGTGCAGTCAGTGATATTGGTTATACTGCTCTTATAACAGAATCAAATACATATAGTTGTTCAATATATATTTATGATAATAATGGCAAAAAAATATACACACGAAACTGCGTAGAGCGTGTTAATGATATAAGTTTTGATATTGACAGCAAAGGTTGTGTCTTTGCGGAATTAAATTCTGAAAAAGGCGAGGTAACAACTGTTTTACGTAGAATAAGATTTGAAACACAGGATGTAATTTGGACAGCTCCGTCAATGTCTACACTTTGTATAGAAACATCATTTACAAATGACGGCAGAGTTTGTATTATTGGCGACAATATGTGTGCATACTATAATAAAAAAGGTCAGCTTGAATCTATGTATACATATGCAGGCACTCTTTTAAGCTATGATGTGTATGGAGGACAGGCAGCTATAATTATTCGCAATGATGAAACTAGAGAAACAAGTCTTGTATTATGTGACGGTTCAGCTGAATCACCTGTAAGTATTGTTGTCAATTCAGCTGCATCTTATGTTCGTGTTAGTGACGTCAAAGCTTATCTTATGAGCGGTGATAATGTTGTATCATATTCATTTGACGGCAATGCAGTTGCAACTGTTTCTCTTGACTATGCTTATGAGCGTTTTTTAAAGCAAGGAAAATATTTGTTCCTTATGAGCTATGACAAAATAGATAGAGTTAATTTCGATGAATAAGGAGTATTATGGGCGTATCACAATGGTGGCTGTATGATCTTGTAGTTGCAGCCATAGCAATTCTATGTATATGGAATGGTGTTAGCGGCGGAGTTTTAAAATCTTGCAGCAGCCTTATAATTGGAATAGTTTCTTGTGCATTAGGTGTGTTCCTTTCAGGACCTATATCCGAAATGGTTTATGATTCTTTTTTGAAAGATACTATGCAAAGTACTATTACAAAAGAACTTGACAGTGCAGATATAGCAGGCAATATAAGAAGTAAGCTTGAAGACAATGGCATATATATTCCATATGATAATGATCAGATAGCAGATATGCTTGATGGTATATCAGATAACGATCAGTATATAAATCAGGCAGCGAATATGATAGGCATGGATGCAGACAATTTAAAAGAACAGATCGAAGAATCTATTGGTTATGCTATTGAATCAAATGATAATATTATTCCTGAATGGGTATCTAAATCTGTTAAAGGCGGCGGCAGTAAAGTTAATATTGGTGCAGCCGCAAATACAGCTTCTGCAATTTTGAGAAATGATTATACCAATGCATCCGAAAATATAGAAAAAAATTATTTAAAGCCTGTTATAACAGGTCTGTTAAGATCTGTAGTATTTGTATTGATAGTTATGATTTTTTCGTCAATTCTAAGAACGGTATTGATCGTTTTGCCAAACAAAAATGGAAGCATTGCCGGAAAATTTATAGGTGCGGCTTTTGGTGCTGCAAAAGCTGCTATTTACTTGTATCTTATGGTTTTACTTGTAAGCAGTATTTCATCAATTCAAAATGATATGTATCCTTTTTATAGTAAAGGAACGATAGATCAAACATATTTATTCCGCATATTCTATGATATGTGGCAGTAGACGCAATGCTGTTTTTATCAGCAACTCATTAAAGCATATAGAAAGGTGAAGTAAATTATGATTTTATGCAGTAAGTGTAAAAAAAGGCCTGCTGTTGTTTTTATAACATCTATGCAGGGTAGTCAAAGAAAAAATGAAGGCTTGTGCATGGTTTGTGCAAAGCAAATGAATATTCCACAGGTAACTGAATATATGAAGCAAATGGGTATTACAGATGAAGAGCTTGAGCAGATTTCAGATCAGATGATGGATCTTATGGACGGCGATAGTTTTGAAATGGGCGGAAGCGGACTTATGCCAAATTTCCTTCAGGATATGATGCGTTCTATTGATAATTCAGCTGATAATGATGATTCAGAAGATGAAGCAGAACTTCCATCTGAAACCAATGATAATGACGGCGGCTCAATTGAGAATAATCCGTTTGAATCACTTTTTGGCAAGCGAAAAGGTGAAAAAATGCACAAAGGCGGAAAGCGAAAAAAGGAGCTTAAATTCCTGAAGAATTATTGTACAAATCTTAGTGAACGTGCCATTGAAGGAAAACTTGATGCGATAATTGGCAGAGATAGAGAAATATCTCGTGTTATCCAGATACTTTCACGCCGTACTAAAAATAATCCATGTTTGATAGGTGAGCCTGGTGTCGGAAAAACAGCTATTGCTGAAGGAATTGCACAGCGTATAAGTGAAGGCAATGTTCCCTTTAACCTTAAGGATAAGAAGGTTTATTTACTTGATCTTACTTCTCTCGTTGCCGGTACACAATTCAGAGGTCAATTTGAAAGCCGTATAAAAGGTCTTGTATCAGAAGTAAAGCAAGAAGGAAATATAATACTTTTTATAGACGAACTGCATAATCTTGTAGGTACCGGAAATTCTGAAGGAGCGATGAATGCTGCAAATATTTTGAAGCCAGCATTATCAAGAGGTGAGGTTCAGGTTATAGGTGCTACTACATTTGAAGAGTACAGAAAGTATATAGAAAAGGATTCGGCGCTTGAAAGACGTTTCCAGCCTGTAACAGTTAATGAACCTACAGTTGAAGAAACAGTGGAAGTACTTGAAGGCATAAAAAAATATTATGAAGCATTCCACCGTGTTCATGTATCAAAGTATATTGTACGTCTTTGTGCTAAGCTTTCAGAGCGCTATATAACAGATCGTTTTCTTCCGGATAAAGCTATAGATCTGCTTGATGAAAGTTGTGCTTGTGCTTGTCTGCGTTCTCCTGAAATAGTTGAATATGACAATGCGATAGCAGAACAAATAAGACTTCTTGATGAACAAAAGGCTATTGAAGATGAGGTAGAGATAGATTTTGAGAAGCTTGCTAAGGTCAAAGGCGATATTATTAAAATAAAAGATAATATAGAAGTTCTTGCAAAGAAGCTTGAAGATGTAAAGGTCACTGAAGATGATCTTGCAAAAGTTATTGAGCTTTGGACTGGAATACCGGCAAACAAAATTGAAGAGTCGGAGTTTTCTAAAATATCTGATATTGAAAACAAACTTAATGCTCATATTGTAGGTCAAGAGGAAGCTGTACATCTTTTGAGTAATGCTATAAAGCGTACAAGAGTGCAATTGTCAATGCATAGACGTCCTGCATCATTTATATTTGTAGGTCCTACAGGTGTGGGTAAGACAGAACTTGTAAAGGTTCTTTCTGAAACTATGTTTGATTCTACAGAACCGCTTATTCGTCTTGATATGACTGAATTTATGGAGAAGCATTCTGTTGCAAGAATGATAGGTTCACCTCCCGGATATGTTGGATATGATGAAGCCGGTCAGCTTACTGAAAAGGTTCGCAGAAGACCATATTCAGTTATATTATTTGACGAGATTGAAAAGGCTCATCCTGATGTTATGAATATCCTCATGCAGATACTTGATGAAGGCAAGATCGACGATGCACAGGGAAGAACTGTAAGCTTTGAAAATACTATTATCTGTATGACATCTAATGCTGGTTCTACCGATAAGAGCGTTGGAGTTGGATTTAATCGTACAGAAAATGAGATAAATAAAGATAGAGCTATGAAAGCTTTAAGAGAATTTTTGCGTCCTGAATTTATAAGCAGAATAGATGAAATTATTGTATTTAGAAATTTAGATATTAAGGATTTTGAAAAGATAACTTCAATTATGCTTGATGAGATGAAAGAGCCTTTATTGGAAAAGAACATCACATTTAGTTATGATAATGCAGTCCTTGAGTCAATAGCAAAGCTGGCTTATGGAAAGCCTTATGGTGCAAGAGATATAAGACGTGTTATTCGTCAGGAAGTTGAAGATAAAATCGCTAATATTATAATTGATAATAATTGTGAAGTTTCATCGCTGAATGTTTATGTAAATGAAGACAGAAAGATAGATTTAAAGTTCAGTTAAAATAATTAAGTTTTAGTTATCGGATTGCGTTGTTGTAGTCCGATAACTCTTTAAAAAAAATACTAAAAAATGCTTGACAAATATTGTTATATGTGATATAATAAATACTGTTGTGAGAGCAATAAATAAATTAAGAACTTCGTTATGCGGGTGTAGTTCAATGGTAGAATTCCAGCCTTCCAAGCTGGTTACGTGGGTTCGATTCCCATCACCCGCTCCAATTTGCGCCTTTAACTCAGCTGGATAGAGTAACTGCCTTCTAAGCAGTAAGCCAATGGTTCGAATCCATTAAGGCGCGCCAAAAATACGTTCTTTTTAGAACGTTATATGGTGGGTGTAGCTTAGTTGGTTAAAGCGTCGGATTGTGGTCCCGAAGATCGTGGGTTCGAATCCCATCTCCCACCCCATCATGGTCATACAAAATAGATGACACGAAGAAAAAGTCCGAAATATCGGGCTTTTTTTCGTTTTTATGGGTAAAAAA
>CANOIR010000031.1 GCA_947566125.1 uncultured Ruminococcus sp.
CGTATGGCAAGGATTTTTGACGTGGCAATCGCTAAAATTTGCCGAAAAGATGCGTACAATATCCTTATGAGAACAAGTTCTAAATAAAGGGAGAATGGAATTATGAGAAGCATAGTGCGAAGAACTGCCGGAGCGGTTATGGCAGTAGTTCTAGGTATGAGTTTTATATGTTCAAATATGACAGCGTATGCTGGTCAACAGCTTGGACAAACTGATTTTTCAGATGGTGTGGGACTTCCATGGCACGTTTGTGAATCCACACCGGGTGAGATGGACTTTGAAATAAAGGATGGCAAATATGCTATTACAATAGTAAATCCTGGTGGTGCCTCAAATGGCGGTGAAGACAGATGGGACTGCCAGTTCCGTCACAGAGGTCTTACTCTTGTGTCCGGTTGTACTTATGAAGTTGCATTTGACATTACTGCAAGCAATAATTGCAGCTATTATACAAAGATAGGCGATATGTCAGAGCCTTTTACAGAAGATTGGCATGGAAATTCCGATGATGGTTCATTTGACGGATCTTGGGATGTAAAGCAGCTTACTGCTAATAAAACTGAATCTGTAAAAGGTACATTTACAGCAAAGAGAACAGCCGAAGTGGAGTGGGCTTTTCATATAGGCGGTGACAGTGTACCTGCTGGAACAGTCTTTACATTTGATAATATGTCGCTTGTATGCACAAATAATGATGAATATGACTATAAAGCTCTGGAAGAATGGAACAGAGCTGCTATTGTAACAAATCAGGTCGGATATTTCACAAAAGCTGTAAAGAAGGCTACATGGATAACAGAAGAAAAGGACAAAACTGAATTTTCTGTAATGGATTCAAACGGCAAAGAAGTTTATACGGGAAAATCCGAACCGATGGGTACGGATAAGGATTCCGGTGACAGTGTGCAGATACTTGACTTTTCCGATTTCAATGAAGACGGAACATATACATTAAAAGCAGGCGACAGCGTGAGTCGTGAATTTACAATAGGCGGCACAGATAAATATTCCGGAATGCTTTATGATTCTCTGAATTATTTTTATCAAAACAGAAGTGCAATAGATATTGAAAGCAAATATATTACTTCAGGCGATGCAGATGCCTTGGCACGTTCGGCAGGTCATGCCAGTGACATAGCACGTATTACAACAGATTGGAATGATTTAAACAGCAATGGTGGCACTCAAGATGTAACCGGAGGCTGGTATGATGCCGGTGACCATGGAAAGTATGTTGTAAACGGCGGTATATCAGTATGGCTTATGCAGAATCAATATGAAAGAGCCGTAAAAAATGGAACTGAAGCTGCTTATGCAGATGGTACAATGAATATTCCGGAGAATGCCAATAATTATCCTGATCTGCTTGACGAAGCACGTTGGGAAATAGAGTGGCTTTTGAAAATGATCGTACAAGACGGTGAATATGAGGATATGGCTTATCATAAAGTTCATGATATTAAATGGACTGCTCTTGGACTTGAACCGGCAGATGATAAGGAAGAACGTATTATAAAGCCGCCAACAACAGCTGCAACTCTCAATCTTGCCGCAGTTTGTGCACAGGCTTCAAGGCTTTGGAAGGAATATGATCCTGCATTTGCCGAAAAGTGCCTTGATGCAGCGGAAGATGCTTATGAAGCAGCAGAAGAGCATTCAAATATGTATGCACCGCTTGATCAGTCAATAGGCGGCGGTGCTTATGGTGACAACGATGTTTCAGATGAATTTTATTGGGCGGCTTGTGAGCTTTTCCGTACAACAGGCGATGATGATTATCTATCTGATATGAATAAATCTGAATGGTATCTTAATATTCCAACTGTTTTGACAAAGGGCGAAACAAATGGCGTTGTTGGCAGCTTTGACTGGGGCAATACAGCAGTTTTAGGCAGCCTTACACTTGTGCTTGATAAAGATTGCGTCAAAGGCGCTTCTTTAAAGCTTGAAAATGCCGTTAAAGAAGCTGCTGATACATATATTTCTCTTGAGCAAGAACAGGGTTACGGTCAGCCGTATGGTCAAAGTAAGCTTAGTTATGAAGATGATACAGTAGGTTATGTCTGGGGTTCAAATTCATTTATTGCTGATAATGCAATTGTAATTGCAGCAGCATATGAACTTACAGAAGATGATAAATATATGAATGGCGTTATAAGTGCAGTTGATTACCTGCTTGGTCGCAATCCTATGGATTATAGTTATGTAACTGGTTACGGTGTTCATGCAGTAGAAAATCCACATCATCGTTACTGGTGTTCACAGTCTGTAGAGGGCTTTCCGTCAGCACCGGCAGGAGTACTTGTAGGAGGACCTAATTCCGGAATGCAGGATCCATGGGTAATGGGCAGCGGCTGGGTAAAGGGCAGTATCGCTCCGGCTAAGTGTTATCTTGATAATGTTGAAGCATGGTCTGTAAATGAATGTACCATCAATTGGAATGCACCGCTTGCGTGGCTCACATCATTCCTTAGTGAAAATAATGGCGGTATAAAAGCAGGTGCAGTAAGTGCGGCTACACTTGATTCCGAAAAAGCGGAAAATACAGCAAAGCCTTCGGTATCTGATAATGCATCAAATGGATATGTTTCACCTTCAGCGTCAAATGAAGGTTTTCCGCTTAAAGCAGTACTCATACTTACATTTGTTCTTGCAGTATTTATAGCTGTCGAGGTGCTTGTGTATAAGCTCACAAAGCGTGCACGTACTAAAAAGTGATTTTACTTTTTTGATTCGATGTTTCACTCAGTCAGCAGACAGCGTTGCTTATTATGAGTGTATTATAATGATAAAAAATTTGTAAAAGGACTTGACAAGAATAGTCGAACATGGTAAAATAGATATGTTATCCTTGTTTGCGTATAAAAACGCAGACGAAATCCAAAGGGAGGTGTATTTAAAATGGCAAAGAAGACTGAAAAGTACGAGCTGATGGCTGTATATAGTCTGGCAAATGGTGAAGATGCTGTAAAGGAACTGGTAGCTAAGTTTAAGGATAAGATCGAAGCAGCAGCAACACTGGAAAATATTGATGAATGGGGCAAGCGTAAGCTGGCATATCCAATCAATGATGAACCAGATGGTTATTATGCACTGTACACATTCACATCTGCACCGGAATTTCCAGCAGAGCTTGAGCGTGTATTGAACATCACAGACGGCGTACTGCGGTTCTTAGTAACCGTTGCCGCATAAGCAACAATTTGAAATTAACAGATTAAAATAAACAGAAAGGAAACAATCCATATGCTGAATAAGGTTATCCTGATGGGTAGACTTTGTGCTGACCCGGAATTTCGTCAGACTCCAAGTGGTACTGCAACTTGTAGAATACGTATTGCTGTAAATCGTCAGTTTGTGAATAAACAGACCGGCGAACGTGAAACAGATTTTATAAATGTTACTTGCTGGCGTCAGACAGCTGAATTCGTAAGCCGATATTTTCATAAAGGCAGCATGATCATTGTAGAAGGCAGCCTTAGAAATAATGACTGGACAGATCAGAATGGTGTTAAACATTATTCAATGGACGTTCAGGCTGATAATGTAAGCTTCGGCGAAAGCAAAAATGCAGCTCAGGGTGGCGGCTATGGTCAGCAGAATAATGGCGGTTATCAGGCAACTTATCAACAGCCAAATTATTCTCAGCCAGCAGCAGCTCCAGCACCTCAGGCAGCTCCTCAGCAGTCTGTACAGCTTGGAGATCTAGGGGATTTTGAAGAGATTTTAAGTGATGGAGAAGTTCCTTTCTAATTTTTAATCTAAACTCAAAAATGCAAATTTGGCAGATAGGAGGATATTAAAAATGGAAAGAGCACCAAGAAATAATAAGCGTTCTCGTAAAAAGGTTTGCATGTTCTGTGCAGATCGTGCAGAGAGAATCGATTACAAAGATATTGCTAAGCTTAAGAAGTGCATGACAGAGCGTGCTAAGATTCTTCCAAGAAGAGTTACAAGCACTTGTGCATATCATCAGCGTGAACTTACAACTGCTATCAAGAGAGCAAGACACGTTGCACTGCTGCCTTACGTAGCAGACTAAGCTCGTATAACTTACAATATGTAAATACAAAGGCTTGTCCGATCGGACAAGCCTTTTTTTGTGTTATTAAAATTATTTGATTTTTGCCTGTTCTTCACTTATTGGCATTGCAGGATTTGCTTCAAACCAGAATGTTGAACCCTCTCCAAGCTTACTGTTTACACCATAATTATATCCGTGCATTTTCAGTATGGCTTTGACTATGGATAATCCAAGTCCTGTGCCTACTACTTCACGCTTATGATTTTCAGAACGATAGTATTTATCGAATATAAGCTTTATCTTATCCTCTTCGATTCCGTCGCCTGTATCGGTTATTTCAATGCGTACACAGTCAGGACGGTTTATCTGTCTTAAATATACTGTTCTGTCTTCTTTTGAAGTATAGTTTATAGCGTTGTTGAGTAAGTTGCATATAACACGTTCTATCTTGCTGCTGTCACAGCAAATAATATAAGGTGCATCTCCAGTGAATATAATGTGATAACCCATTTTTTCTGACAGACCTTCATACCTGTTTGCGATTTCACGCAATTTCTCACTTATATCCATTGTTTGAAGTTCAAGCTTTTGTGTTCCGCTTTCAAGTTTTGAAAGGTCAAGCATATCATTTACAAGTAATGATAGTCTGTCTGTTTCTTCGATAATTACATTAAGATGCTGCTCTCTCTTTACAGGATTATCACCTGAAAGGTCACGTATCATCTCGGCGTAGGCTTTCATCATTGTAAGAGGTGTACGCATATCATGAGAAACATTTGCTATTAGATCTCTCTGCATTTCATCTGTCTTTGAAAGTTCATGGCTGGCATAGGTAAGCGTATCTGCAAGGTCATCAACTTCTTCGCAGCCGCCGCCTGCAAAGCTTGCTGTATAATCACCCTGAGCAAGTCGTTTTGCAGAGCTATTAAGTCTTTTGATAGGTACACCAAGATTTTCAGCAGCATATGCTGAAAGAACTACTCCCGCAAGTGCCAGAGCTATTGTTATATTCAGAGTCATATTCTGCAATATATGCCTTGTAGATTCTACCGGTACAAGACGTGAATTGGCAATAAGATAGCCGGTCACTTCATTATTATTATAAAGCGGACAGCCATATATTATCATTTCGCTCTGCATTGTTTCATTATAGAGCTTTCTGACGATTTCGCCGTCTTGATTTTGTTTGAGATCCATATAATAAAAGTATATATCATTACTGCCATTGTGAAGCATGCAATTTCCGCTGAATATGCATTGATAATCTATTTCAGCACCGCTTTCGTTCAGTACTTCTATACACATATCATTTTTTATTGCGGCGGAATGCAGACTTTCTGCAAATGATTCTGTATTATACGATTTGGCAAGTTCCTTTGTTGCTTTAGATATAGATGAAACCTTCATTATTTCATAAAATTGTCCAAGCAGCAAGACTTGAAATGTCCACATAAGAATAAACACAATGCATACAAGCATCATAAAGAACAGCCATATTTTTAAACGTATTGGCAAATTCTTTTTAAGACGCAAATCTTTAAACTTCAGCATCGAATTTATAACCCATTCCTCTCAGTGTAACGATATATTTTCTGTATACTCCAAGGCTTCCACGGAGCATTTTTATATGAGTATCTACTGTTCTGTCATCTCCAAAGAAATCATAACCCCAAACTTCTTCCAGCAGTTTATCTCTTGTAAGAGCAAGTCCTTTATTCTTTACAAGATAGAAAAGCAGGTCATATTCTTTTGGAGTCATAGACGCTCTTTGACCATCGACATAAACTTCACGTCCGGCAAGGTCTATTTCTAATCCGCTGAACTTTAGCTTTTGAGATGTATTTTCAGCTGGCTGGGTTGTTTTGTGACGATTTAAAACAGCATTCACTCTTGCCATAAGCTCCTTTGGAGAAAAAGGTTTTACTACATAATCATCGATTCCTATTTCAAAACCAAAAAGTTTGTCATATTCCTCACCACGTGCGGAGAGCATTATAACAGGTGTGTTTTTCTTTTTACGGATCTCTTTTACAGCTGAAAAACCGTCAAGTCTTGGCATCATTACATCCATAATTATAAGATCAAAATCTTGTTCACGGCAAAGCCTTACAGCTTCCATTCCGTTTTCAGCTTCTGTTACTTCATATTCTTCAAATTCTGCATATTCACGAACGACATTTCTAATATTGGCTTCATCATCGGTAACAAGCAAACGGTACATATACAAATCGCTCCTTTAAATTTTCTATTGTTTGACAATACTTTTGGTGTCATAATATAAAGATGTATATAACGACCTAAATTTATTTTACCATTTTTAATCTTCTATTGCAATAGCTCTCGACAAATTATCCTAAACCTTTCACTTTTATCACGTATTTTTCTCATTTCTTCTCTTTATATAGGTAACTTTTATTTGTAGAAAACATACAAAAATATGCTTTTTTGAGGGTATGCTATAATAAATCACGGGAATATAATTGACAATCAGTGCTGTTTTGTGGTAAAATATATATTATGTATATAGCCTCTTATTAGAGGTGCAGCAAGATTTTGTTTTAAATTATAATGAAGGGAGTGTTTATGCAATGTCTAAAAAGGACAAACATATTGATTATATCTGGAGTGATAAGAAGAGGACTATTTTTGGTCTGCCTATTTCATTTACTAGATATTATCTGACAGAAAATAGAATTATAACCAGAACCGGTATTTTGAGTGTTCATGAAGATGAAGTTGAGCTTTATCGTATAGTTGATAAAAGTTTAAGCAGAAGTATATGGCAGCGTATATTTGGCTGTGGGACTGTAGTCTTATTTTGTAAAGATGCAGACACTCCCGAAAAGCACATTGTTTCCGTCAAATGTCCACGAGAGGTTTCCGACCTCATAGGTTCATATGTCAGCCAATATCGTGACCGCTATTCTATTAGAGGCAGGGATATGATAGGTTCGGCAGGAGAGGCTGATGGAGATTGTGACCATGATGATCATGTATAAGTTTAGGCTTTAGCCTGGTTTTATTTTTATTTATATTTTTTTATTAATAATCTGTAATAAGTACAGATTTATAGCTACACAGATCACATGGAGGTGTCAGAAGCAGCGAAGAATAAAAACGCTGCCCACGGATTCATATAGATAGATAAAGGAGTTCCTAAACATGCTTTCATTTATTACGGAAAAACAAACTGTCTGGGATGTTCTCAAGGCAGAAACACGTCCGATTTTTATTTATGGCATGGGCGATGGTGCAGATAAAATTATGCGTGTCTTTAGAGAAAAAAATATTCCTTTGGCAGGCATCTTCGCCAGCGATGATTTTGTAAGAGGCCATTCTTTTGCAGGCTACAAGGTTCGGAAGCTTTCCGAGATTGAAGAACAGGTTGATGATTTTGTTATAGTACTTGCATTTGCGGCAGGTTATCAGTCATTGGTGGATAAGCTGCTTGATATTGCAGAACGTCACACACTTCTGGTGCCGGACGTTCCTGTTGCAGGCAGTGGATTATTTACATATAAATACTGCGTAGAACACGCTGACGAGATCCAGCAGGTATATGATATGCTTGCAGATGATTTTTCAAAGAAAGTATATGCAAATATTATCAATTTCAAAATAAGCGGCAAGATACATTATCTTATGGAGGTAACCACTCCAAAAGAAGATATATATCGTAATATTATAAAAGTTACACAGAACGAAACATATGTTGATTTAGGCGCGTATAATGGCGATACTATCGAAGAAGTTTTGTCATTTACAAACGGCAAATATGTACGTATGTATGGCGTTGAACCGGATCGTAAGAATTTTAAAAAGCTGCGTAAATGCACTGCTGATATGCCTTATGTAAGTATTTACAATGCTGTTGCATGGTGTACTGATACTGAAGTTCCGTTTTCTACAAAGGCAGGCAGACAATCTGCTGTATCAGCATTGGGACAGTCGATAGAAGCACGTTCGGTAGACAGCATACTTGATGGAAGACCGGCTACTATAATTAAAATGGATGTGGAAGGCTGTGAACGTGAGGCACTATGGGGTGCTGCTCAAACGATTGCCAAATATTCTCCACGCCTTATGATATCACTTTATCACCGTAATGAGGATATATTCTCTTTGCCGATACTTATAAAAATACTTAATCCGAATTATGATATTTATATTCGTCATCAGCTGTATATACCGGCGTGGGAAACAAACCTTTATGCAGTACCTAAAAGGCGGTAAATCATAGGCTTTTATATAGTTTGCAATAAATTGAATATTTTTTCATACAAGTGAGATATTTTGCGTATCTCACTTGTTTTATTTATGAAGTACTTCAAGAAATGGAAAGGAAGTGAATGCCATGGATAAACAGGATTTTCAGGATAGGCTAAAACTTTACAAGGATATGGTATATAGAATAGCATTTACATATCTTAAAAATAAAGCCGATGCTGAAGATATTTCTCAGGATACATTTCTAAAGCTCTATCTTCATGAAGGCTCATTTAAGGATTCAGAATCAGAAAAGGCGTGGCTTATAAGAGTGACGCTAAATGCCTGCTGTAATTTAAAAAAATCTTTTTGGCAGGGCAGAAGAGAAGATATGCCTGAAAATTTGCCTTCAACGGAAGTATTTACAACTGAAGAAAGCCGGCTTTATCATGCGGTTTTTGAATTGCCTTACAAATATCGTATTGTGATCCTGCTGTATTATTATGAGGAATATTCAGTAAAGGAAATATCATCAATTATGAATATAAATCAATCTACAATCCAAACACAGCTTGACCGTGGCAGAAAAAAACTTAAAAAACAACTTGAGAAGCAAGGAGGTTTCTATTATGGAAAAGAAGTTATTTCAGAATACAATGTCACACATAAGAATGCCGAGTTCTTGTGAGGAGGATATTTTAAGAAAAGCAGAAGCTATATCATGTGAGAATGAGAAGATTATAAATATGAAATCACGCAGAAGGTCTAGATGTTTTACAGTGATTATGGCGGTTTGTCTTAGTATCGTTATGGTGAGTACAATCACAGTATCTGCTTTTAATGGATTTAATGGACATAATTGGCTTTTAGAGATGTTTTCCGGAAAGGGTTTTACTTATGAATCAGAAAAGCTTGTTTTAGATCCTGAATATAAGGATAAGCTATACAGCTTAACACAGGATTGCATGGGAGAAATTACTAATTTTAATTCATCGGGCTATAATAGCAGCAATATAAAGCCCATAGGTGCAATAAGTGATGGAACAGCTTTATATTTTACATTGCAGTATACTCCGGAAAAGCCGTCAAATCAGATAGAATACATACTTCCCGGAGATGAACGCACTATTAAAAGCAGGAATAAGGAGCTTGACATAATCAATGTAAGCAGTGCTGAAGTCCTTCAGGATGACGGCTCATATTTTGTCTGGATAATGGTAACAACTGACAAACCAATTAAAACAAGCGATATGACGGTGGAAATGTCGCTGTATGAAGCAAGAAGAAAAGATAAAAGTAAGGACAAGGATAAGGTTGAACTTTATGAAAGTGATAAATGTTGTTTTGCATTTAATGTTGATATAGAGAAAAATACAAAAGTAATACGTTATTCTATGGATGAAACTATAAGCAAAGAGATAGATGTTCTCAAATTGAAAAAGTTATTTTATGCAGACAAAGCGGAGCTTTCTGCCTTTTGCATGAGAATCTATGGCGAAACTGGTACAAATTGTCTGGATTTCAATACTATACCTGTCAAGATAATAACTGATAATGGAGTTGAAATAGGCTGTATATTAGATGGCGGTATGACATTCACCAAAAAAACAGATGTTCTATTTCGCTATACAATGCCCGTTGATCCTGAAACCATTACCGCTATTAAATTTGGTGATCAAATAGTAAATCTTAAAGACTAACTGCTCTCCTTATATCGTATTGCGATTTATATATAAATTGCAATAAGTTAAATGAAAGCGGCGATTGTGATATTACTCACAATCGCCGCTATTCTATTATATTCTCACATTTCAAAAATCAACTTTTAGCAGCAAAATTTTGCTTCATGATGCCATTTTTGAATATGTCAAATACTGTCTGATAGAAAATGTGTGTGGTTTGACCTGGACGAATCTCTATATCCGCAGTAACTCTCATGCAGTGCATACCAAGATAAGGTGTGTATGCGGTTACAAGATATACTCCGGCTGGCAGATCTAATGTCAATTTACTGCGACCAAACGGAAGTTCCTTTTGTTCTCCGTTTATTTTTATTACCCAATGATCAATGAGTATTTGTCCGAAGAAACGCTTTGCTGATATGCAAAGTTTACCGTTCGTTTTTACAGTACGTGTAGATTGTTTGCGTGCCGAAGGGGAATATGGTGGTTTGGGTGCATTATTTGGAATTTGAATTTTTTCAATATGTCTAGGTTCTTGTTTGATTTGTTTGGCTTGATGTTTACTCATATACTGATTTGGATCCATATCTACACATCTCCTTAATTTAATTTAAATTGCCTCGCACATCCGCACGCTTATGCGTGCTACGTGCGAATCGGCAAATAGCAAATACCAAAAATTTTTGTCGTTTGCTATAGTATTTTTTATTTTAAAATACAGGCAGTGAATCGATTGCTTGTGAAATACGGTTCATAAGAGCAGTGGAATCTTGTGCATTGATCTCAGTATCAGCAGCATAGCAGTTTGCATTTTTTTCCTGCTGTTCATTCAATGTAGATACTCCTGCTATATATTTGTTAAGGTAAACAATATCTATCATACTAATGGTATTATCAAGATTCAAGTCACCGTAATATACATCGTCATCAATTTGACCTGATGTTGTTGTGCTAGTAGTTGTATTAGTAGTAGTGGTAGTTGTATCACCAGTAGTAGTTGTTGTGCTAGTAGTTGTAGTTGTTTCAATAGGGCCAGAACCATCGTTGAGTTCCATATAAACAATACCACAGCCAACAGTTGACATATAAACAGTACCGAATGTATTCATGTCACCTACCAAGAAGTTGCCGTTGCCTGTACCGCCATAGAGGCTGTTAGTATTGATTGTAACCCATGTCTTGCCTGCGTCTGTAGAACGATATACGCCTTCTGTATCTTCTTCAGTTGGCTTGCCGTACATATAAAGTGTATTTATACCGTCTTCCTTTTCAGGAGCACCGTAACCTATGGTCTTGCAGTAAAATACGCTGTCGAGCTTTTCAATTTTCTTGCCATAGTCTGTTACATGATATGCACCATTCCAACCTGCACCCAGTACCATTTCACCTTCGCCAAGATAGCCGATTCTGTTTGCAACATCGCACTGATCATAGTCAGCTTTTCCTGAGCTCTCGCCGGGATTTATTATAGTAAAGTTTGCACCATAATCGTCACTTACCATAAATGCATAATGTGCGTCTCCGAATGTTGGTTCCTTCTTTGTTGTATCGGATGCCCAATAATCATTGTATACAGCAGTATATCCATAAACATACTTAGGATTATCGTCATCTACCTTGAAATAAAGTTCTTTAGTACCTGTAGTTCCAGAACATTCTTTCCAAGTTTCACCGAAGTCATCGGTATATGAACCCTTACCGTTGCCTGTACGGAAGATTCTGTAAGTGCCGTCTTCCAGTTGAGTAATAGCAGCCTTACCGGAAGTTGCATTTGAGTTCATCTTGATCCATTCTTTACCGCCATCCAGAGTATAGTAAGTTGAAGAATCATTCTGTGATGCACGAACCATTACATCAGGATTAGAAGGGCAGTATGCTATAGCACTTGTACTGCCCATATTTGGTGTATGCTGAATTGCATGAATCTTGTCTGCATGCTCAAAACCATCGTAGTCGCCGATTGCAGAGAAAGGATTCTTTCCGGGAGCACTTATCATATCAAGTGCAACAACTTCTTCGACGCCATCCGGCTGGAAATAGAACTGTACACCTGTTTCGTCCCATGTGTTATCACAGGCAAAAACACCGTTACCGGAGGTCATAAGGATTTTGTCTGGATTTCTTGGATCTATGCTGATGCCACTTCCCCAGTGACAAGCTTTGCCATAGATCCAGTCATAGCCATTTGTATCTATAGGAAGTGAAACAAATTTCTTATAAGGATCTCCCTCACCATAGATAGTTTCGCCCTGACCAGGAGTAATATTTTCCCATGTTTCACCGCCGTCAGTTGAACGGAAGAAATAGTCACCCCATGCTATGCTGGTATCGGTCCATTCTTCTTCATACCACTGATCTGCCCACATGCCGCAAGTTCTTGCCACCAATTTGTTGGGATCATTTTTATCAGCAGTAATCATACCAACAGCATTATCTGTAACGGAAAGTTTCTGCACCTTACCGCTTGCCAAATTGTACTTATAAGCACCGCCGGCACTACCGGAGAATGCAAGACCGGCAATATATGTGAAGAAAAGATTTCCGTTATTGTCGCTTGTTATAGAAAGCGGATAATTAGCTGTAGGAAGATCTGCTGAAAGTTCAGTAAATTCATCGTTATCTACATCAGCAACATGGATATTTGTCGAACCTGTTACAGATGAGCCGACATAAACTTTGCCGTCCTCAACCAAAATAGTACCGATACCGTTTTGCTGATTGTATTCCTTTGATTCAGTACCTCTTACCATATGTTCGGTCCACATAGGATATTTAAGAGAATGGCTGAAAAGTCCGAGGTCATCATATCCCTTTACAGGATTCCAGGTTTTACCGCCATCTGTTGACTTGATGAGGGCAGAATCACCGGCAGTAACATCTCCGCCTGCATAGATAGTAGCGGTGTTGTCAGGGTCTATAGCTATAGGTTCGAAGCATTCACGTCCATCACCGTTGCCGTGTACCTGAATGAGATCTGTTACATCACTTTGTGTGAAATTTTGACCACCGTCTGTTGTCTTAAAAATAACAGTTCTTGCACCCGAAAAGTAAGCACATCCGCAGAGGAAGTAAACGGTATTGTCGTCATTAGGGTCAATAGCCATACCCTTTACGCTTAGTAAGCCTCTATCTTCCTCGTTTATGAAATCGAAAAGCTGAATCCAGCGATTTTTAGCATAATCGTACTTGTATGCTCCTCCAACGTCTGTACGAAGATACATTTCTTTTTGACCTGTAACAATACCTGAAACGAAGCCACCGCCTCCAATGCCCAGTGTGTCGATTTTCATGTTGTTTTCGATGCTTTCACTGGCAGCATCAGCGGTGCTGTTTGCTGATATTTGCGGCAGAGTCATAGCACCAAAAAATACAGTTGCCGCAGTGAGAAATGCGGTTGTTTTTACTAATTTTTTCATTAGCTTTCATCCTTTCTTTAAATTTGAAATTTTTTATTTTTTAGAGAAAAAATATTCTCTGCATATATTATGCATTATAACATATGGTGATTATTTTTGCAAGGACTTCATCACTGTTTTTCAGTATATTTGTTTAGTATGCACAATGGAAAATATATTTTTTGAGCGTTATCACCATAGCACATAAATTGTTAAATAAATGTTTTGTTTTTGGTATTAAAATTCAATGGACAATGGGTAAAATATATGATAATATAATAAAATACCGAATTATACACAAATGAAAATGACAGATCTAATTTAAAGTTCTTTAGAGGAAAGATAATAGATGGAGGTTTTCTTTTATGGAAAGCAGAAATATGACGGAAAAGGAGTTTGAGGAGTTTCAGAAACTGCTGGCACGTGAACTTGGAGCAGTAGATTCTGATAGGGACAGAGAAGAAGAAAAGTTAATAACTGAAATGCTTCGTCACGAAGGTGCTGCTCACGAAGCAGCAAGAACAGCTGCAAATGCAGTTCGTGAATTTGCGGTAAAAAGAGCGGCAGAAGAAAAATCAGCTTTTAATATTGAAAATTCAGGAGATTCAGACGTAGCATATCCTTACAGAGAAATAACAGAAAAAACAGCGGTACAGACACCGGATATTTCATTAAGTTCAGATAATACATCATCAGATGATGTGGATATTGAGGAGATGCTTAGACATGATCCTATTGTTTCAGAGCCGATTGCTGAAACTGTAGTGTCTCAACCAGTATATCAGCCTGCACATGAGGCTGTTCCTGAAGCAGAGTCAGATCAAGTTGAAAAGCCCTTTAGTCATGAAAAGGAACAGACGGCAGCATCACCTGTTCGTGGAAAATATGAAAAGGTAGTTGAAGAGCCGCTTGCTCAGAATATTCTGAAAACACCAAATGCAAGTGAAATCCTTAAAAAGCACGGCAAATATGAAAAGATAACTGAAGAAGCAGAGGGATATTTTAATCCTGAAGTGAAGAAGGAGTCAGCTTTTGAACGTCGCCGCAGAGCAAAGAGAAATACTAAGATACTTCGTATTGCAATCGGTTTGTCAGCGGTGTTTGTTGTCAGTCTTTCAGCAGGTCTGATAGTAAATACTATAAAATCAAATAAAAATAAACCTAATAATGACCTTCCGGCATCTGCGGTAAAAACAGATGTAAATGGCAATACTATTGATGGTACAACAAGCGGTAGCAGCAATATTGTAAGTATAACTCCGCTTAAAGATTATACAGCAGTACTGATCGGAAACACTTTGCCATTGCAGATAAGTATGGCTACAACCGGTTCAGTAAATTCAAGTGATATTTTATGGGAAAGCAGTGATACAGGCGTTGCTAAAATAGATGAAGATGGTGTTATCACAGGTGTTTCAGCAGGAAAATGTGATATTACAATATCTGCAAAATCTGATCCATCTATAAATGCACACGTAAGCTGTACTGTACGTAAAGCAGAGAAGATAGACGGTGTAAATTATATTGATAACATAATGATCATAAACAAGAGCTATGGTGCCGATCCTTCTTTTGATCCGGGTGAGCTTAACGATGAAGCTCAAAGTGCATTTAGTGATTTGTGTGCAGCTGCTGCGGAAGAAGATTTGAACATATATAATGCGTCAGATTACAGAAGCTATAGCGTACAGGAAGAAATTTACAACGATTATGTTACACAGTACGGTGAAGAAATGGCAGATACATTTTCTGCAAGGCCTGGATTTTCTGAACATCAGTCAGCACTTGTAATCGATGTAAATTCTATTGATGATACTTTTAATGATACTCCGGAATCAAAATGGCTTGAGAAGCATTGTGCAGAATATGGATTTATAATAAGATATCCTAAGGGTAAGGAAAATATCACAGGATACAAATATGAATCATGGCACATTCGTTATGTAGGCAAGGCTATTGCAAAAGAAATAACAGAGCTGGGAATAACTCTTGATGAGTATCTCGGTGTAGATTCGGTATATTCAGATGATGATGTCAGTGGAAATGATGCAGGTATAAATGCAGGTGATAGTTCTTCAGCAGAATAATCACTGAAGAAAGCGTAAATTAAATAATAAAACAAAAAATGGCAGCTGTAAGTTTAAAGTTTAAACATTGCAGCTGCCGTTTTTATATTAGAAATATTTTTTTAGAAATATTCTTTATCGGGTTTATGTGGAGGTTCGCCATTAAATCCTTCAGGAGGAATCATGTCATCATGAGGCATTGCTCCATTTTCGTCTGGAAAGTCATTGTTGTTTCTGCCTTTAAATCCGCCGGGGCCCGATTCACTTGCGGTTTGTGCCTGACTCCATGTGCCTTCAGTGCCATCTGATATTTTGCCATCAGCAGACCAGTTGTCATTGCAGAGAATGCCGTCAAAAGTACCGCCTGTAATCAATTTGTATGAAGCCATGTTTTCGCCAGTGTTGTCAGCATATATTACATCAGAAAAATCTTTGTTTGCTTTGACGGTCAAAATAAGCTTGCCGTTATTGTCAAGAACAGATACCATATCGTTTTCAGATATATTTGCAGAAGTTGTTATCATACAGCCAGCAGGATATTCCATCATGCCTTTTGATGAGAGTGCAAGTAAAGTTGTACCGTTTAGGGTCATATTACCATCTCCGTCAATTGAGCCGTCAGCACCGCTTGTAGGACCTAATATTATAAGAGTTCCGCCGTTGAAGTTTGTATCGCCATTTGAATCTGTGCCATCAGAAGTAGTATTTATATATATAGTGCCGCCATTTATATTCATTGTATGGTCATTATTTTCATTTCCGCCTGTATTAAGTCCGTCATCAGAAGCATTGAGTATACGTATATTTCCATTATTTATATTCATAACAGATTTTGATTCAATGCCTTCAGTACATTTTTCTATAGTTATAAGGGTTTCATTACCTGATATAGTAAGTTCACCGTGTGATGATATGCCTTTTGCAAGAGAAGAATAAAGTTCAAATGTTCCGTTAGATATATTCATATCGCTGCTTGAATGAATGCAGTGATCAGTTGAATTTATTTTAATAGTTCCACCTTTTATTGATAAGGCATTGCCTGATTTTATACCTTTGCTGCTTATTGAAGAGGTTTCCTCTGTAGTGTCATCATTTTCATTTTTCATATCTGGAACATTCTGCAAGTCAGGCATATCGGGCATATTAGGCATATTTTTCATGTCTGGCATTTTTGGCATTTCGCCTAAATTATCTGAAAAGCTTGTGTCTATTTCACCATTTGTATTTATATTAAGTTTACCTGAAGTTATTTCGAGTGTGTTTTCAGCTTGAATACCGTCGCCGCCTGCAGTTATGTTTATTTCTCCGCCATCGATTGCAATCCAGCCTTTTTCGTTATCGTTTTGTTTGGTTGATTTGATTGCGTCATTTTCTGAGGTGATATTTAAAAATCCGCCGCAAATGGATACAGAATCAGTACCTTTTAAAGCATTGCCGCCGGCGTTTGCATTTATAACACCACCAGTAATTTTTAAATTGTCCTTTGATACAATGCAGTCGTGTTCACTGCTTGTTATTGTTAAAATGCCACTTCCGTTTATTGTTAGGCTATCTTTGGCATAAATAGCTGCTGTTGTATCATCATTTGGAATGGAGTAATTTTTGCCGTCTGAAATCGTATTTTCAGAACCTTCTGCAAGAGTTATGATCGTTCTCTTTTCATTTGTACATACAATAGCTGCTCCGTTTGAGTTTTTTATAGACACATCATCAAGATAGAGTTTTACTTTTTCTTTTCCTATAACATTGATTTGACCATCTTCAAGTGTGCCGGTAAGATAGTAAACGCCGCCCTTTGTAATTTCTATATTTCCATCTGCAACAGTTACGCTTTCTTTATTACCATTAACTGAAGCGGAGTTTTTATTAAGTGTTATTTCAGCATCAAAGCTGTCATAAGTTTCTGCTATATCATCATTATCATAGACTGCCCTTGAGCTTAAGTCTATGGAATTTGATTCTGATTCATCAGAAGATTCTTCAGTTTTTGTTGTTTCTGCTTGAACTTTTGTATTTGTTTGCTCTGAAGAAGCTTGCGCGGTCTGAGAATTAGCAACGTCATTAGATGTTTCTTGCGAGCATCCTGTTGTAAGCGTTGAAACTGCCAGCATCATTCCAATAGCCCATGCTGCACGCTGTAATTGGTGTTTCATAGTGAAAAATCCTTTCTTTGTATTTTTCTAGTTTTTTTATGGTTATATTTTCTCACATTTGTATGATAAACTTGTGAGCTGTCGAGGTCATTTTACTGAAATAGATATATATTCTATATGAAAACATCTTGTGAATTCCTTGCAATTTTTTTCCATGTATGATATAATACTAGAGAATGTTTAAAATAATCTTAAGTATAAACAGAAAGGAAATGTTATGATTACAGTTTCAAACGTTAGTTTGCAGTTTGGCAGTGATACATTGTTTAAAAATGTTGATTTGCAGTTTAATCCCGGAAATTGTTACGGAATTATTGGTGCCAACGGAGCTGGCAAATCTACTTTTTTAAAAATTCTTTGCGGTGAACTAAAACCTACTACAGGTGAAGTTTCTATTCCAAAGAATCTGCGTATGAGTGTTCTTAAGCAGGATCACTTTGCATATGATGCCTACACTGTTCTTGATACCGTTATTATGGGAAATCAGCGTCTTTATGACATTATGCAGGAAAAGAATGCACTCTATGCAAAGGAAGATTTCTCTGAGGAAGATGGCGTTAAGGCATCTGAGCTTGAAGCAGAATTTGCTGAAATGGACGGCTGGGAATCCGAGGCAAATGTTTCTAAGCTGATACAGGGTCTGGGACTTTCAGAGGATTTGCTGTATAGTCAGATGTCAGAACTTTCTGGTAATGAAAAGGTGAAGATCCTTCTTGCACAGGCACTTTTTGGAAATCCTGATATTATTCTCATGGACGAGCCAACTAACCATCTGGATATCGATGCGATCGCTTGGCTTGAAGATTTCCTGTCGGAATATTTCGGTACAGTCATAGTTGTATCTCATGACAGACATTTTCTTAATAATGTCTGCACACATACGGTTGATATTGATTATACAAAGATAAAGATGTATGTGGGAAATTATGAATTTTGGTATGAGTCAAGTCAAATGATGCAAAGGCTTATAAAACAACAGAATAAGAGAACCGAAGAGAAGATAAAGGAATTAAAATCATTTATTGAAAGGTTTTCGGCGAATAAATCAAAGTCAAGGCAGGCTACTTCCAGAAGAAAGCTGCTTGATAATCTCACTGTTGAAGAAATGCCGGCATCAAGTAGACGTTATCCGTTTATAGGCTTTGATATGGATAGAGAACTTGGCAAAGATGTTTTGCAGGTAACAGATCTTTGCAAGACTGTTGATGGTGTGAATATACTTGACAATGTAAGTTTTACACTTGGCAGAAATGATAAGGTTGCATTTGTAGGTGAGAGCGAACAGGCAATAACGATGCTTTTCAAGATTCTAATGGATGAAGAACAGCCTGATTCAGGAAGCGTAAAATGGGGAGTGTCTACGTCAAGATCTTATTTTCCTGTAGACAATTCCGATTTTTTCAATGACTGTGATCTATCTATAATTGACTGGATAAGACAATATTCAGAAAATGATATTACCGATACATTCCTGCGTGGATTTTTGGGAAGAATGCTTTTCTCAGGTGATGATGTTTATAAGCCTGTAAAAGTTTTATCCGGTGGTGAGAAGGTTCGCTGTATGTTTTCACGAATGATGCTGTTTCATTCAAATGTACTGCTTTTGGATAGACCAACGAATCACCTCGACTTGGAAAGTATTACTGCTGTAAACAATGGACTTATGAGTTTTAAAGGCGTTGTTCTATTATCATCGCATGACCATGAGATCCTTCAGACAGTGGCAGATCGTATTATTGAGATAACACCTGATGGCTGTATTGACAGACAAGGAACGTATGAAGAATTTATTCAATGGAAAAAAGAACAGGGAAGGTAATTCCTGTTTATAAAATAATAAGGAGTAAAAGAAATGAACAGTAATGATATTATTATGATGATTACCATTGCACTGTATTTGATTTTAATGGTTGTAATTGGTATATTATTTTCAAAGAAAAACAACAGCGTAGGAGATTTTTATCTTGGCGGCAGAAAGCTTGGTCCAATCGTTACAGCTATGAGTGCGGAAGCCTCTGACATGAGCAGCTGGCTGTTAATGGGTTTGCCTGGTGTTGCACTTCTCTGCGGAACAGCAGAAGCCAGCTGGACAGCCATCGGTTTGGCAATAGGTACATATTTAAACTGGCTTATAGTTGCCAAACGTCTGCGTACATATACTCAAAAGTGTGAAGCTATTACACTTCCTGGATTTTTCCAAAAACGTTTCCGTGATAAAAGTCATTCTCTTATGGGAATAGCAGCTGTTATTATTCTGATATTCTTTGTTCCATATACAGCATCAGGCTTTGCAGCTTGCGGTAAGCTTTTTAATTCACTTTTTGATGTTGATTATCATATTGCAATGATAATCAGTGCTATTATTATTATTCTGTATACAAGTATAGGCGGATTTCTTGCAGCAAGTACGACAGACCTTATTCAAAGTATAGTAATGACTATTGCTCTTATTGTAATTGTACTGTTTGGAGTAAATGTTGCCGGCGGATTTGACGCAGTTATTGAAAATGCAAAGGAACTTCCGGGTTACCTTTCACTTACAATGTCACATAATATTTCCGAAAACACATCCAGTCCATATCCATTCCTTACTATTATATCCACACTTGCCTGGGGATTGGGTTATTTTGGTATGCCTCATATCTTGCTGCGTTTTATGGCAATTGAGGACAGTCGTAAGATAAAGACATCACGCCGTATTGCTTCTATATGGGTAGTTATTTCAATGGCAGTAGCAGTATTCATCGGTCTTGTAGGTAATGCCCTTATGGCAAACGGTACTGTTGACGCAATGGAAACAAGCGATCAGTCAGAGCGTATTATAATCAGAATGGCAAATCTTTTAAGCGAACACGGAGTTATTGCTGCAATCTTTGCCGGACTTGTACTTGCAGGTATTTTGGCTTGTACAATGTCTACAGCAGACTCTCAGCTGCTTACAGCGTCATCAAGTATGTCCGAGAATTTGCTTAAGGGCGTATTCAAGATGAAGATCTCCGACCGTGTTTCTATGATAGTTGCACGTATAGTACTTATTGTAATTGCTGTTTTGGCAGTTATGCTTGCATGGGATCAGAACAGTTCTGTATTTGCTATTGTCTCTTTTGCATGGGCTGGCTTTGGTGCGACATTTGGTCCTGTAGTTTTGGCAGCACTTTTCTGGAAGCGTTCAAACAGATGGGGTGCACTGGCAGGCATGGTCTCAGGTGGTGTTATGGTATTTGTATGGAAATATCTCATCGCACCGAACTGTGCTAACTGGGGACTTGGATTTTTGAATGTATATGAGCTTTTGCCGGCATTTATAGTTGCAGTTATTGCAATTGTTGTTGTATCTTTAATAACCAGTAAGCCGGATGCAGAAATTACAGAGGAATTTGACGAAGTAAATAAGCTTTGCAAGGCTAAGGCATAAATGAAAGGTATATAAATATATAAGGTCTGCTGCGTTTGTTATTGCGGCAGACCTTTTGCTTTATGGATTATTCTTTAAATGAGATATCACCTCATCCATATTGATTTGGATTTCCTTTATATTTATTACATTTCCATTTTCGTCTAAGTTGTTTTTATCAAAAAATGATGCTGTAACGTAACCCGATGTAACAGGAACCATGCAGCCTATACTAAATCTGTCACCATAATCCGGAAGTTCCCTGAGACTCATACTTTCTACTGGTTCTCCGTTTTCATTATTCAGCCATGAGTGGACTTCATCAAACGGTGATTTAAATCCAACTATCATCATAACAGGAGATATTTCATAAAATCTCACAGAATAATCACCGTCAATGATCGTATACACATTATCATCTTTTATAGAAGAGTCAGGGTATACGTTTACAGAGAGATTAAGGTTGCTTCCAAGTTCAATGTAATTTTGATCCATGTAATTGTCCCCAGCTGTAATTGTTCTGATTGAGATTTCAACTGTTTCAGGTTCTGTTATTGTTCTGTCTCCCAATACTACAAGTGTTATATTGCCGCTGAACTGATTGTCTGTGCCTTCATCAAGTACAAGGCTGCCGTCAAGATGAGCAAATTCAGATTCCTCACCGCCATATAATATATCATAGGTCACGTTTCCTAAGGATAATTTTATGTTGCCAAGACTAATGAGCTGCTTGTGCTTGGGATTGCCGTCCTTCATGCTGCCCGAAACTCCTATCATAAGCGTGGTTCCATCACAATAAACGCTTTCTACTTGTAATGTAAGATTATCTGTTTCAGCAGTCTTTATTTCTTCAATTTCTTGAGCTGCCTTTGCAATATCATTATAATTATACTTGACAGCAAATTTGTCCAGTGGAAGCTCCATAGTTTCATCTGAATCAGGAATGGTATGTGTAAATGTTATATCGTTTGCATGGCTTTGCCTGTTAAACACATTTAATCCCGTTGCTGTAGCTACAGTACCTCCGCAAATAAGAACCGCAGCAGCGGCAGCTGAAATGATTACATTTTTACGTGTTTTTCTTTTTCTTGGCACATTATCTTTATTTATCTCATTTCTGAACTTTTCCATAATTGTATCAATTTCTTCATCGTTAAGAACATTTGATTTAATGTTTTTTATCTCTTGTTTAGTATTATTTAGAATTTTATAAATTTTATCGTCCATTTTTAAAGCTCCTTTCGAAACAAATGCGGATTATTTGCAATTATTTTCTTTTTTCCCCTGGAAATATGATTATATATCAGACTTTTTGTTTTCCCAAGGGAAATAGCTGTTTCTTCAGTAGTTTCACCAATCCAGAATATTCTTATGAAAATAGCCTTATCTTCATCGTTGAGACATGAAATAAGCTCCATAAAGAATTCATCAAATAAAGAATTATCGGTAATATGCTCAATATCTTCTATATTAAGGTGATCTATATCTACAGTTGGTTCAATTTTTGTGAGTTTCCTGAATCTGTCAAGAGCTGTATACTTTGCTATTCCAGCCGCCCAGTTTGAAAATGTGCTTTTTGATTCATCATAACAATTGATATGTTGCCAGATCTTCATAATACTTTCAAAAAGGCATTCTTCAGCATCTTCATGATATGAGTAAAGTATGCGATGTATAACTGACATCATTAGACCACCATAGTTTCTTATAACAAATTCCAAAGCATATTCGTTTTTATTCTTAAGCTGCTTTATAAAGTTTTCATTTGTAATTTTCAATTTGATACCTCCTTAAGTTTTTAAATCGATTTAAATTACCTCTTTCATTTATTAATACGAAATTAAAATGTTAAATCTATCTTTTTTATTAAAAAAATGTATTTGATTAAAAAAATCGGGACTTCTGCATTTTGCTGCTGCATCAGTCCCGATATTATTTTATTATATTATTTTTTTATCCGTCAATATCAAGTTCATAGAACTCGTCCAATATCCCTGTGAAATGAAATTCTATTATTAGCGAATCATCAAAACTGTTGTCAGGGTAGGTGATAATGTTTCTGTCAAGACTTATAATTGGAAAACCAAGAGATTTTATGATATTGTCTTTGGAAATATTTTCAACATATTCGTCTATGCCGTCATCGATCATAAATTTCGCAATATCATTAAGCTTTTGATTGTAGCATTTTGCAATAGCAGCAGATACGTTTTCTTTTTCTGAATCTATTTCATCGCATACAAAAGTTATCCCGCTGATCTTTGCCTGATATTCTCCAAGATCATTTTTTTCAAACATATATTATACTCTCCATGTTTAAAAATATTTAAGGCTATTAAAGCTCTATACCATTTTTCTTTAAAAGTTCACGTGCGGTATCTACAGAATCAACGCCTTCCTTATTTTTTACCGGTGCAAATTCTTTTTCACGAACGACTTCGTATGCAAGACACGAATCTTGCATATGAATCATATCAAGCACCAGTGTTTCAAATTTATATGCATTAGGAGAATCTGGTTTTATCTGTGCACCGTTTTGATCTATATATGCCACCGCTTTGTGAGCCATATGAAGAGGAAGTTTTTTGTCAAGTGTTTTCATAAGGTCGTCTGTTTTGAATAAATAGTTGAGTATAACGCCGTAATTGTATGAAAGCTGTCCATCTGGTTCACGCTGAGAAACCATTTCCTTCGTCATTTCATAATATTCAACTATAGATGGCTTTCCGTCTTCTGTACAAAGTACACCTACCCTTTCATGCGGGTCCGCCTTTGAAACGACTTTTCCGCCGGATGTGCAGCCGGAATCTATTGTAGCACCAAGAAAAACAGGGTCTGCCATTTTCTGGAGTACATTATCTACAGCAAATACATTAAGCCATTCTATGCCTTCATTTTGTATAAACGGCAGAAGTCCTGCACGGTCCATTGATGAGAACCAACCGCCGTTGCCGTTTGGTGACATTGCAATAGTATCAGGTGCTGTCATCAAAATCTTATTTTCAGAATCAATAACAGGTGCCATTTCCTGAATAAAGAAATGCACGTATTCTTCATTATATCCAAAGAATTCATTTTCCTTCAGGAACTGACGTGTTTCAATATCGTTCGATTCACTGGTCATTATAAAAAGGTGTACAAATGCTCCGGCTTCATCAGTAACTTCCATAAGATTATTGAAGAGGCATTCATAAATATAAAGTGTGCGATTTATGCCCATATTGAACATACCCTTAGGATGTTCAAATCCAAGTCTTGAACCTTGTCCGCCTGCAAGCAAAATACACGCCGCTTTGCCATTACGTATAGTATCAAGACCTATTTTACGGAATTTATCTTCATTTTCTGCTATTTTATCAAGAGTAAGTGCACCAAGCGGCTCAAACTTTCCTCTTTTAGAATATTTATCATCATTTATTCTTTCCAGTATTGATAGATCAAGAAGATCTATTTGTGAAAGAAGATATTTTTTTGAACTTTCAGATAATGAGTCGTAAAAATCGAGAATATGCAGCTGATCATATTGTTTAAGCTTAGAAACAGCGTCACTTTTTTTCATTTAAAACGATCCTTTCTTAATGTTTTTAAATCTAAAATAATTATATGATAATTTAATAAATACAATATTAAAGAATACTTCCAACTATTATATAATAACCGTAGGATTTAAATAAATCTTACAGGATTTATATATAAC
>CANOIR010000032.1 GCA_947566125.1 uncultured Ruminococcus sp.
AGTTGTAACAGATTTCTTTGTCTTTGACGTTGCTGCTGTTGTTGTGAATTTAACAACAGCAATAATAATAGCAATAATAGCAGCAATAAAAATAATAATAACAATAATAATATCACTACAACTAAAAATATTATATCAACTGAAACAACGATTATAACTACAGTCGCTACGGAACCAATTGCTCCAGAAGATGTTGATAAATATGTTGATTTTGGTTCTCCATCAAATGGTGATGGATATTCATTTGATGGTTCAACTTTAAATATATTTTCTTCAGGTACATATCATCTTTCAGGTGAACTTAATGGTATGATTTACATAAATGTAAGCAATGAAGAAAAAGTAAAACTTAAATTAAATGGAGTTGGCATAACAAATGATGGTGCACCTTGCATTCAAGTTGACAATGCGGATAGGGTGATTATAAATGCTGAAGACGGTTCATCAAACTATTTTGTATGCAATAGTACAAATGATGTAAATGATGCAGCAATATTTAGCAAGGACGATTTAAGAATCAAAGGCAATGGTTCGATTTATGTATCGTGTGCAAATGAACATGGTATATCATGCAATAAGGATCTGGAAATCGAAGAGTGTCAGCTTACTGTTGAGGCTGAAAAGACGGGTATAAATTCACATAAGTCTATAAGTATTTTTTCAGGAAATGTAAATACAAAAGGTGATAATTGCGGTATACGCTGTCGTGATTATATTGAAATTTTTGATGGCTATGTATCTTCCTGCGGCGGCAAAAAAGCAGATGCAGACAGAGGCGGAATTATTTCAGATAGTGGAAATTTTTATATAAGCGGCGGAACTGTAATTGCCGTTGGTATGAATCAGACTGTGCCAAATGGTCAATGTTCAGCAGTGTTCTCATTTCCAAGTGTTGTTGCAAAGGATAATACTGTAGGCATATCAGTAAATGGTGGTTCTATTGCATCTGTGCAGCCAAATAAAAAGTTTTCATGCGTTCTTATAAGTTCTCCGGATCTTTATATTGGTGCTGTATGTGATGTGTGGTTATCTGACACTTATTATGATAATTTCACGCTTACCGATCCTATAACTCAAGCAATGCTTGATGGTGTTCAATAAGTCTTCCCTTTTTATTTTTATTATAAATATATCTAAAACACGCATTTTATGGCTTCGTGCTTTATGAAATGCGTGTTTTGTTTTATACAACTTTATAATATTAAAATATGATTGTATAGTTATATAACACTATTGACAAATTAAATAATTGTGGTATAATATCAAGTAAAGACAGGAGGAAAGAAGGGATATAAAGATGAAAAAAAGTGTATACAGCATAGTGCTTATGAACGATGTTGTAGCTGCCGTAGATGAACTTGCTTCAAGGCAGGGTACAAGCAGATCTAATCTTATAAATCAGATACTTGCACAGCACGTTTGCTGTACTACTCCTGAAATGCATATGCAGTCGGTATTTGCTGCTATGGAAGAACAGATGAACAGATTGTTTCGCATAGAAACTCAAGCATCTGAAGCAATGTTTTCCATGCATAGTGCTTTGCGTTATAAATATAGACCATCACTGAAATATAGCGTGGAGCTTATGCGTGAACCTACAGAAAATCAGATAGGATGGCTTAGAATTTCATGCCGTACTCAAAGTAAAGCATTGCTGATGGCAATGGAAGATTTTTTCAAGCTATGGATAAGTATGGAAACATCAGTAAATTCTGCTTTTGAAAGATTTAAAGGTATGTATGAACTTGTACCGGGAAGAATGACAAGATGTTTGCTTAGAAATAGTGAAAAAACTTCGGAAGAAATAGGAGACTCTATAAGCAAATATATTGGAAATTTTGACAGCCTTATACAAATGTATTTTTCCGGAATGCAAAGCGGCATTCCAAGTGAGATGCTTAGAAATCAGATCGAAGAGAAGTTTAATGAGTTTTCATTTGATTTTGTATAAGCAGCATTAGTTTATAGGTTATGAAGATATTAAAAAAATAAATTTTTGGAGGTATAGTTATGAATGTACAGAAGCTTACAGAAAAATCCCTTGAATCTATAAGAACCGCAAATCAACTGGCAGCAGAGTATAATCATAATGCCATAGAACAAGCACATTTGCTTTATGCATTGATCTCTCAGGATGGCGGACTCATCTCTGAACTACTAAAGAAAATGGGCAAAGAGAATGAAAATATAAAAAATGCTATTACGGCAAAGTTAAAGGCAATGCCGAGTGTTACAGGTTCAGGAAGAAATCCGGAGAGTGTATATGTTTCAAAAGATGCTGACAATGCTCTATCTGAAGCCGAAAAGCAAGCAAAGCGTATGAAAGATGAGTATGTTTCTGTTGAGCATATTATGCTTGGATTGTTTGAAACGTCGGATCGTGATCTTAAAGACATATTTAAAACATTTGGCATTAAAAAAGATGAATTCTTAAAGGCTCTTATGGAAGTAAGAGGTAATCAAAGAGTTACAGGTCAGAATCCTGAAGAAACATATGATGTTTTGAAAAAGTATGGTCAAGATCTTGTAGAGCTTGCAAAGAGCGGAAAGCTTGATCCGGTTATTGGACGTGATAACGAGATACGTAATGTTATACGCATTCTTTCAAGAAAGACTAAGAATAATCCGGTTCTTATAGGTGAACCTGGTGTTGGTAAAACTGCTATTGCAGAAGGACTTGCACTCCGTATTGTAAGAGGTGACGTTCCGGATAATTTAAAGAATAGAAAAGTATTTTCACTTGATATGGGTTCACTTGTTGCAGGTGCAAAATACAGAGGTGAGTTTGAGGAAAGATTCAAAGCTGTTCTTTCTGAAATAAAGAAAAGTGAAGGCGGAATCATTCTGTTTATCGATGAACTCCATACTATAGTTGGAGCAGGAAAATCAGATGGTGCAATGGATGCCGGAAATCTCTTAAAGCCTATGCTTGCAAGAGGTGAACTTCATTGTATAGGTGCTACTACACTTAATGAGTATCGTCAGTATATTGAAAAGGACGCTGCACTTGAGAGAAGATTCCAGTCTGTAATGGTAGATGAACCTACTGTAGAAGATACTATATCTATTCTTAGAGGACTTAAAGAAAGATATGAAGTTTTCCACGGCGTAAAAATTCAGGATCAGGCACTTATTGCTGCTTCAACGCTTTCAGACAGATATATTTCAGATCGTTTTCTTCCGGATAAAGCTATTGACCTTGTTGATGAAGCTTGTGCACTTATTCGTACAGAGATGGATTCAATGCCTACAGAACTTGATGAGATACAAAGAAAGATAATTCAACATGAAATAGAAGAAGCTGCTTTGAAAAAAGAAGACAGTGTAATTTCACAGGAGCATCTTAAGGAAGTTCAACAGGAACTTTCCGAAATGAGAGCTAAATTCCATGAGATGAAAGCTAAATGGGAAAATGAAAAGAATAATATATCAAAGGTGCAGAAGCTTAGAGAAGAGATTGAAAAGATTGGCGGCGAGATTGAGAAAGCAGAACGTGATTATGATCTCAACCGTGCAGCAGAATTAAAATATGGCAAGCTGCCTCAGCTGAAAAAAGAATTGGCAGAGGAGGAAATTAAGGCTGAAAAGCAAAAGGCAGATGTAAACCTGCTTAGAGATAAGGTTACAGAAGAAGAAATAGCAAAAATCGTTTCCAGATGGACCGGCATACCTGTATCAAAACTTATGGAAGGAGAAAGGGAAAAACTTCTTCATATGGAAGATATTTTGCACAAGCGTGTTATTGGACAAGATGAGGCTGTTTTAAAAGTAAGCGATGCTATTTTGCGTTCACGTGCAGGTATTCAAGATCCTAATAGACCGCTTGGTTCGTTCCTGTTCCTTGGACCTACAGGTGTGGGCAAGACTGAACTTGCAAAGGCACTTGCGGAAGCATTGTTTGATGATGAAACAAATATCGTTCGTATAGATATGAGTGAATATATGGAGAAGTATAGTGTGAGCCGTCTTATTGGTGCACCTCCCGGATATGTTGGATATGAAGAGGGCGGTCAGCTTACAGAAGCAGTACGTAGAAAACCTTATTCTGTAGTATTGCTTGATGAGGTAGAAAAAGCACATGCCGATGTTTTCAATGTTCTTTTGCAGGTACTTGATGATGGACGTATTACAGATTCACAAGGAAGAACTGTAGACTTTAAAAATACGATTATAATACTCACATCTAACCTTGGTTCTAACTATATTCTTGATGGCATGAGTGAGGATGGAACTATTTCTGATGTTGCACGTGCAAGTGTTGATACATTGCTCAAGAAATCTTTCAGACCGGAATTTCTCAATCGACTTGATGAAATAGTATTCTATAAACCTCTTACAAAAACTGAAATTTATCGTATAGTTGATCTTATGCTTGAAAGTCTTAAGAAGCGTCTTGCAGAAAAGCAGCTTGTGTTGGAAGTTACAGATTCAGCGAAGGAATTTATTGTATCTCAGGGCTATGATGTAAACTTTGGAGCAAGACCTTTAAGAAGATTTATACAGCAAAAACTTGAAACATTGGCTGCAAGAATGATTATAGAAAAGAATCCGATTCCCGGCACTGTTATTCATGTGGATTTCAATGGACGTGAACTTGAAGCAAAATAATTAACTGATAACGTGTATTTTTCAATAAAAAATTGCTTAAAATATAGCCATATTCCGTGCAAATGTCAGTTTTCTCTGAAAATCTTGACAAACGCAAAAGAATGTTATATAATTCCAGTAGACTAAATTTTTGGAGGAAACAATAATGACAAAAGCAGAACTGATTCAGGCAATGCAGATCAAAAATGAATGCACCAAGAAGGATGCAGAAAAGGCTGTTAACAGCGTATTTGCTGTAATTACAGAAGCACTGTCTTCCGGCGATAAGGTAACAGTGTCCGGTTTTGGCTCCTTCGAAGTACGTGATCGTAATGCCAAGGAATGTAAAAATCCTAAAACAGGAGAAACTATTCAAGTTCCTGCTTCTAAGGCACCAGTATTTAAGGCAAGCAAAAACCTTAAAGAGATTGTAAACAAGGATTAAGGATCGGGAGGAATTAAAAAATGGCTACAAAAAAGAAGACAACTGCTGCAACTAAGGCAACAGAAGCAAAAGTTAGTGCTACAAAGAAGGCTGCTGAAACAGTAAAGGCTGTTGACGCAAAGGTTGAAGCTGTAAAGGAAGTAAAGGCAGCTGAAACAAAAACTGCTGCTAAGAGAACTTGCAAGAAGGTTAATATTGAACTTCAGTACGCTGAAAAGTGCGTTGATATATCTTCTCTGGAAGGTAAGGCAGTTGCTGCATGGGCTGAAGCAACAGGTAATGCAAAGACAGCTGCTAAGAATATCAATCTTTATGTAAAGCCTGAAGAGAACATGGTTTACTATGTAATTGAAGGTGAAAGCGGTTCTGTTGAACTTTAATTGAAATCTATTTGATAACAATTATTTTAGTGTCTATATAATATAAAAAAGTCGTATTGCCTAAGAAGGCGGTACGGCTTTTTTTTGTTTTGTACGTTCTATACAGTGATAATACAGCATAGTATTAACCAGAAATGTTAATTGAGTTTTAAGGAGTGTGTTAATATGACAGATGTATGGACAAGATATTTTTCCTATCTTTCTCCAAGACTTAGGAGTGCTGTACAGTCAATGCAGCAGGCGGATACAGATAGGCTTCAGGAGATAAGAATACGTTCAGGAAGACCGCTTGCAGTGACTGTTAATGGAAAAGAATATTTTTTGATGATAAGCGGAAATCTTACTGCATATCCCGACCAAGCTGTAAAGGTTACAAAGCCGGAGATTGAGGAAACATTTAGAAGTGTATGCGAATATTCTGTATACAGTTTCTCAAAAGAGCTTCGTGATGGATATATAACCTTAAGAGGTGGAGCCAGAGTGGGAATATCAGGAACAGCAGTATATGAAAACGGACGACTTTCCGGAATGCGTGATATAAGCAGCCTTTGTTTTAGATTGCCAAGACAAGTTATAAATTGTGCAGCAAGACTTGTACGAGAAACTATTATGAAAGGCAGCGGAGGTATGCTCATAGCAGGAAAAGCAGGCAGCGGAAAAACTACAATGCTTCGTGATATGTGCAGGATCTTGGGCAGCAGCTCACGTGTATCACTTATTGATACACGTGGAGAGATTGCAGGTGTTCTTCACGGTATTCCTCAATATGACATTGGTACTCATACAGATATATTTGACGGCTTTCCAAGAAGTGATGGTGCAGTTATGGCACTGCGTGCAATGACACCTGAATATATAATATGTGACGAAATAAGTACATACGATGAGGCAAATGCACTTTTGCAGGTTTTTGGCTGTGGCGTGAATATCATTGCCTCTGCTCATGCCGGAAGTCTTGATGACCTTATGAAACGCAAAACGCTTAGACCTTTGATCAATGCAGGAGTATTTTTAAATGCAGCACTTTTGGGTGATGGGACAAAGCCTGGAAGAGTTGTATCTATTCAGAGAATGAATGTTGTATGATAAAGTTTTTAGGAGTTATATTTATTATTATATGTGGTGCTGGCATTGGAGCAAAGGCATCAGGTGATTTGAAAAAACGTTCTGATATGTGTCTTTGTGTAAAAACATTTTTGAGTGAACTTAGTATTCTTATGAAATATAGCGGAGATACATTATTTAATCTTATATCTGAACTTGCAGAAAGAGGAAGTATAAGCAAGCTTACGTTTTTATCAGATGTTATAAACAGTATGTTAGATGGAACAAATTTTCCATATTCGTGGAAAAAAGCTCTTTCTAATGATAAAAATTTATGTCCGGAGCTAAAAGAGCTTTTATTTACACTTGGTGAAAGTCTTGGCACCAGTGATATAGATGGACAGCTTGTGAGCATTGAAAGGGCAGCAAAAGAGCTTTTGGTAATACATGAAAATGCTCTTAGTATATATCGTAAAAAAGGAAAACTCTATCGTTCGATCGGGATTCTTGGAGGAATGACAGCAGCATTGCTGCTTTGCTGAAAGAAAGGAAATGCAACGTGGAAATCGACTTAGTATTTAAGATAGCAGGAGCAGGGATAATAGTTGCAGTGCTTAATCTTGTACTCAGACGTGCAGAACGTGATGAGCAAGCAATGATGACTACACTTGCAGGTCTAATAGTTGTTCTTATGCTTATTGTTGATGAAATTGCCGACCTTTTTGAAAAGATAAAATCGGTGTTTGGTTTATGATAGGTGATACTTTAAGTGCAGCAGCACTTTGCATAATAGGTGCGGTGACAGCAGTTTTATTGAAACAGTATTGTCGTGAACAGGCGATATTTTCTTCTATCGCAGTATGTGTTATGATAGCTGCTGCCGCTCTTGCATTTGCTTCTCCTGCTATAGGGCAATTAGAGGCTTTATTTGAAAGAACAAGTCTTGATAAAACTTATTTTAAATCTCTTCTAAAAGCTGTAGGCATATGTTATATGACAGGTATCGCATCTGATATATGCCGTGATAGTGGAGAACAGGCACTTGCGTCTGCTGTAGAGATATGGGGTAGAATAGCATTGCTTATTCTTACGCTGCCTATGATAGATGCTCTTTTGAATATTATAACAGGAGTTCTTCAATGAAAGGATTTTTTAAAAAGCTGTTTATATTTTTAAACTGTACTTTTTGCATATTTCTTAGTTTTATACTTATAGATGATATTACTGTTGTTGCTTTGGAATCCGAATATACCATTTCGGATGATTTTATATCTGCCAGTGGTGCAGATAGCATTATTGATGATGTTCCATTAGATGTACAGTCGGTTCTTCAAAAATATAATATAAGTGCAGATAATCCTGATGCTGTAGATGATTTTGGAGTATTAGAAATCCTTAAGATCGTAAGCAATTCCATTTTAGAAAAAATCACATCTCCCTTAAGAATGTTTCTTACTCTTATAGCAGTGATAGTTTTTACAGCTTTTGCAGAAGCCTCAAAAGGCGGATTGAAGGGCGGAACAGAACATATTGGCGGAATTATAACTGCAATGGCAGGAGCTGTAGCAGTAATGCCTGATATATGCGGCTGCTTTTTAAGAGTGCGTGAAACTATAGCACAAAGTTCGGATTTTATGACAGCATTTACTCCTGTATTTGCCGGAATAATCATAACAAGTGGAAGTCCGGGTACAGGTATTTGTTATAATACAGCTGTTTATGCACTGGTTAATATTATAATTCAAGTGATAAATAATGCATTGCTTCCTCTTTTGAGTATGAGTCTTGCACTTTCTGTAACAGATGCCATTACAAAAGATATTTCAGTAAGTGGTTTGCAGAAACTTATGAAAACTGTTGTCACATGGATACTTGGATTTCTTATGACAGTTTTTATAGGTGTGCTGTCTATTCAGGGGATAGTAAAAGGTACAACGGATACATTTGCATCAAAAACAGCAAGATATGTTGTATCAAATTTCGTTCCGTTTGTAGGCGGTGCGGTATCAGATGCATATAGTACAGTGCTTGGCAGTCTTAAAATATTAAAAAGCTGTACGGGATTTGTGGGAATAATCACTCTTTGCATTTTATTTTTACCTGTACTGACCGAAATTATGCTTTATAGGCTTGCAATAAGTTTTGCTGCTGCAATGTCAGAACTTTTTGGTTCATCTTCCATTACAAGATTGCTTCGTGGAATTGAACTTACACTGCGTATGACGTTTTCTGTACTTGTATGTTTTTCAGTCATGTTTCTTGTAGCTATAGCACTTGTGCTGATGCTTACTGGAAATGCCTTAGCGTAGGAGGTTAAAACATTTTGAATAGTGTCAAGGATATGGTTTTGCAGATAAGTGTTTTAAGTATCATAATTGGAATAGTTATGGCAATAAAACCTTATGGAAAATATGATTCACAGCTGAAATTGTTTACATCGTGTATTATGTTCATAGGAATACTATCACCATTTTTTGATAGTATAAAAAATATTGATCCTAATTTTATGATAAGTACATCATCGCTTGAAACGGCTGAAGAATTGGAATATGCAGCTGATGAAGAGGTCCTTCGTCTTGCGGAAGCAGAACTTGAAGACGCACTTAAACTTAAACTTGCAGAAGAATCGGTGCCGTGCAGTCGTATAACTGTTTGTATGAATACAAATGAAGATCAAAGCATAAATATTAGCAGTGTGACAATTGTAAGCACAAAAGCAGAGGATGCAGAGCGAATTCTTAGGAATATTTTGGGGAAGGATGTGGAGATAAATGCTGAAGAAAATTTTTGAAAAGCTAAAGGAATTTATGCACGGTGAAAAGTCTGTTCAATTATTAGTGTTTGGCGGACTTGCAGGACTTGTATGCATACTGCTTTCATCATGGTTTCCTGATAAGTCAGAAGAGGATGATAAGTCGAATGATCCAACAAGTTCTGTCATAGAGGCAACAGATTCAGCAGAAGATTCATTGAAATATGCTGAGTTTCTGGAAAGTCGCCTTGAAAGTATGCTTTCAAAAATTGACGGCGTAGGTGATTGCAGTGTCATGCTTACCGTTTCAGGCAGTGTTTCCTATTCTTATGCCCAGAATGAAGAAAATCAATCCAGTGAAAATGTAAAGGAAATAAAACGACAACACGTCATATTAGATGAAAAATCAGGTGATTCAGCTCTTATTGAGTGTACTAAGAATCCAGAGGTTGTCGGTGTTATTATAGCTTGTGAAGGAGGAGAACATAATGTAGTCAGAGAAGAAATAATAAGTGCTGTTGGTGCAGTTTTGGACATTCCGTCCAATCGGATATGTGTTACTAAAAAAATCAGTGAAAGCGAGGACTAATCATGAAAAAACCATCATTTATTATTGGAAAGAAACAGATAATACTCTCATGTCTTACTCTTATGCTGGCAGTTGCGGTATATGTGAACTATGCTATTACAAAAGATGATGTTGAAACTGCTCCTTTAAGTTCTGCTGATGCAAAGGGAACAGTATCATATGGAGATACTGAATTTGTAAATGCCTCAAGTACGGATAATTCTGATTCAAAGGAAGATAAAAACAGCAATAATAATGAAAAGAATAAAGAGAATAACAAAGATGATAAAAAAGACAGCGAAAGCAATAGTAAAAGTGATTCGGAAAAGACTGCTGAAGAAAATGCTGATGCAAAAAATATAAGTGAAAACAGCAGTGATATTCCTACAGAACAGGCAGAAGGTCAGACAGCAGAAGAATATTTTGCACAAGCACGTCTTGAAAGAAGTGTTAGCCGTGATGAAAGTGTTGCAACTCTTCAATCTATAATGGGCGGAGGTGACAGAACAGATAATGAATATATAACAGATGCCATTGCAGCTGTTGAAACATCAAAACTTATAAAAAGTGAAAGCAATATTGAGTCTATTGTAAAATCAATGGGATATTCAGACTGTATTGTGTACTTAGATCAGGATAGTGCAAAGATCGTTGTCCAGACAGAAGGTCTTGATTCAGCCAAAGCAGCAGCAATAAAAGATGTTATTTTGGGCGAGGTAAGTATTCCAGCAGAAAATATCAGACTTTTTGAGGTGAAATAGTTGTAATTTCAAAAATTTTTTGGTATAATAATAGTATGTAACTTAAGTCAAAAGAAATTGGTAAACAAAATATTAACGGCAAGCAGTTCGCTGCTTGCAGACAGCAGTATTTCTGCTTGCCGCTTATATTAAAACAAGTCCCTTAAATACAGGAGGTAATTATGACAAGTAATACAGCAATGACAAGACATGAGGTTCGTGAGTGTGCATTTCTTATTTTATTTGAACTTTCTTTTCGTGAAGATGATACATTGGAAGAGATGTATGAACTTGCAGAAGAGGTTCAAGATCTTACTGTAACGGATTCAGTTAAAACTATGGTAGAAGGTGTTCTTTTACATAAAGATACACTTGATGAAATTATTGCAAAATATAGTACAAAACGCAGTATTTCAAGATTGCCAAAGCTTAATCTTACAATTTTAAGACTTGCTCTTTTTGAAATTATCTATGATGAAACAATGCCTAATAATGCAGCTATTTCAGAAGCTATAACTCTTGCAGGTGATTACACATATCAAGAAGATACTGCATTCATAAATGGTGTTCTTGGTGCTTATGTACGTGAAAATAATAAAGAAGAGCAGATAGAAAAGGAGAAGCAGGAAGAAAATGCCTGAATATCTCGGACTGGATACCAGCAATTACACTACTTCGTGTGCTGTTCTTGATACAGAAAAAAATTTTTTGTATCAAGAAAAGAAATTGCTGCCTGTAAAAAACGGAGAAGCGGGACTTAGACAAAGCGATGCCGTTTTTCATCATACCAAACAATTGCCCGAAGTAATAGAAAAATTATTACCTGAAAAATTACACAGCCTTGATGCAATAGGCGTATCTGTACGTCCAAGAAACATTGAAGGTTCATATATGCCCTGTTTCCTTTGCGGACAAACAATGGCTAGAGGAATAGCAGCAGTAACAGGTGCGAAAGTATATGAAACATCTCATCAGATAGGCCATATTTTAGCAGCACTTTATTCTGCAGGGCAACTTTCGCTTATAGAGAAACCGTTTATTGCATTTCATGTAAGCGGCGGTACTACTGATTGTTTATACTGCGAGCCGTGTAATGACGGTCTTTTAAAGATAACTGAACTCGGTACATCTCTTGATTTAAAAGCCGGACAAGCTGTTGATAGAGTAGGGCTTATGCTTGGACTTAGATTTCCATGCGGCAAAGAGCTTGAAAAGCTTGCAATGAAGAGCGAGCGCAAGTGGAAAGTAAAACCGGTTATAAAAAACGGCAGCTGCTGTTTGTCTGGACTTGAAAATCAATGCAAAAAACTTATTTCTGACGGTGTATCTAAAGAAGATACAGCTTTATATTGTCTTAAAACTATAGAAGTAACGATTGCTGCAATGACAAAAGAAGCTGTTTTAAAAATAGGTGATATTCCTATAGTATATGCTGGCGGCGTAATGTCTAATAAATTGATAAGGGCTTCATTTGAGAGAGATTTTGGAGCGTTTTTTGCCGAGCCTGAATTTTCTTGTGATAATGCAGCAGGCACAGCAGTTTATGCAGCTATTATAAATGGAGGAATGAAGTGTGGCAATATTGACAATTTCACAGCTTAATAGATATGTTGCATTTCGTCTTAAAGAGGACAAGGCTATACAAAGTATACTGGTTCGTGGTGAAATATCAAATTTCACATATCATTCAAGATCTGGGCATTGTTATTTTACGCTTAAAGATTCAGAATGCAGTATTAAAGCAGTAATGTTTCGTTCATATGTGGGCAGAATAAAATTTAAGCCAAAGGATGGAATGCATATTATAGCAGCAGCGTCAGCTTCTCTCTATGAACGAGATGGAAGTTTTCAGCTTTATGTTACTGATATGCAGGAAGACGGCATTGGCAGTCAACAGATCGCACTTGAAAAGCTCAAGTTAAAGCTTTCTGAAATTGGCGTATTTGATCCTGAATCTAAACGTTCTATTCCATCGTGTCCTGATAAAGTAGGAGTTGTCACATCAAGTTCAGGTGCGGCACTGCAAGATATAATAAATGTAATATCAAGACGTTATCCATTATGTGAACTTAATATTTTTCCGGCACAAGTTCAGGGTGATGATGCGCCAGAGTCTATAGTGAAAGCTATTTTGGCAGCAGAAAAATATGGATGTGATGTTTTAATAGTCGGACGTGGCGGAGGTTCATCTGAGGATTTAAGTGCATTTAATACAGAATGTGTTGTTATGGCGGTTTATAATTGTTCAGTTCCGATTATATCAGCAGTTGGACATGAAACTGATGTATCTTTGACAGATGGTGCAGCAGATCTTAGAGCACCAACTCCGTCAGCAGCGGCAGAGCTTGCAGTACCGTCAATAGATGAACTTGCCAAAAGACTTGAAAGAGAAACAAGGCTGCTTGATAAGATATTTTCTAATAATATAAGTCATAGTGAAATAAGTCTTAATAAACTTACTGAGCGACTTCTTTCACTGTCTCCAAGTCAAAGTCATATTCTTGCAAAAAATAAACTTCATTCTCTTGTTCAAAAGCTGAATATGCTTATTGATTCAAAATTGCAGGATAAAGAAAGTTTGCTGCAAAAAGAATTTGTGCATCTTGAAGCATTAAGTCCTTTTAAAGTTTTGCAAAGAGGATATGCACTTGTTTATAAAGACAATAAATTATTGCGAAGCAATGACGATGTATTGATTGGTGATGAATTGGAAATAAGACTTGGAAACGGTACTTTACGTGTCGCAGTAATTGAAGATGATGATAAAAGAAAGGATTGATATAGATGACATTCGAAGAAAATATTAAGGCTCTTTCAGATATAACAAAAAAACTCGAAGAAAACAATCTTAATCTTGAAGAATCAGTAGAGCTTTATCAAAAGGGATTGAGTATTTCCGCAGAATGTGAAAAACAGCTTTGCAATGCTAAGCTTAAAATACAGGAGCATAAAGAAAGGGAGAAGTAAAATATGAATGATGTACATAAGCAGCAAATGAAAAGTGATATAGAGCTTATTGAAAATGCGATAAGGAACTATATTCCATATGCAGAAGATGTTAAGCGTCAGAAGGTAGTAATTGATGCAATGCGCTATTCCCTTGAAGCTGGTGGCAAGCGTATACGTCCGGTTTTGGTTTTGGAATTTTGCCGTATGTTGGGCGGTAATATAAATGACGCTTTATCAGCAGCTGCTGCTCTTGAAATGATTCATACTTTTTCGCTTATTCACGATGATCTGCCTGCTATGGATAATGATGATTATCGCCGTGGCAGAAAATCATGTCATAAAGAATTTGATGAAGCAACAGCTATTCTTGCAGGTGATGCACTTTCTGTTCATGCATTTTCTGTAATTTCCAAAGATAAAAACTTAAGCTCTGATAAGAAAGTAAAGCTTATGGAAGTTTTATCTGAAACATCGGGTTATAAGGGTATGATCGGCGGACAGATAATAGATATGGAGAATGAGATGCGTGATGATGTTGATATAGATAATCTCCATGCTATGTGTGACGGCAAGACAGGTGCTCTTATAAGATGTGCCTGCCTTATGGGATGTATTATTTCCGGTACTGATGATGAAATCATTGCAAAAGCGGATAGATATGGTTCATGTTTGGGTCTGGCTTTTCAGATAGTGGATGATATTCTTGATGTTACAAGTACTACCGAGGTTCTTGGAAAGCCTGTAGGAAGTGACGCAGCTTCAAACAAGACTACATTTGCTACTCTAATGGGTATAGAGCAGGCAGACAAGCTTGCGTCAAAGCTTACCGATGAGGCTATAGAAATATTAGGTCAGTTTGAGAAAAGCGAATTTTTGAAGGATTTGACGCACGATTTATTAGTGCGAATAAAATAAGGGGAAAACGGCATTATGCCGTAGCAATAAATATATGAAAACCACAACCGGAAAAAAGAATCTTCCGGGAGATACAGATATGCTCGAAACGCTTGATCTTCCTGAAGATATAAAAAAACTTACTTTGCAGCAATGCAATAAGCTTTGTCAGGAAATAAGAGCAAAGCTTATTTCCACGGTATCGAAAACTGGAGGTCATTTAGCATCAAATCTTGGTGTGGTAGAACTTACTGTTTCATTGCATCGTATATTTGATTCACCAAATGATAAATTTGTTTGGGATGTAGGTCACCAGTGTTATACACATAAAATTTTAACTGGCAGAAATGACAGTTTTGATACGCTTAGGCAAGAAGGCGGAATTTCCGGATTTCCTAAGCCAAAAGAATCAGAACACGATTCATTTATAAGCGGTCATAGCAGTACAGCTATTTCTGTAGCGGCTGGTATTGCTGAGGCTAATCGTCTTAGAGATGATAAACATTACACTGTTGCGATAGTAGGCGATGGTGCAATGACAGGCGGCTTGGCATATGAGGGACTTAATAATGCAGGCAAGGTTAAAAATAACAGACTTATAGTTATTTTGAATGATAATGAGATGTCTATCTCAAAAAATGTAGGCTCACTTGCAAAATATCTTTCATCTATACGTGGTACTGAAAATTATGTAAAGACAAAAAAACGTGTTGAAAAGCATCTTACAAGCAGTGCCATAGGTGTGCCGGTCGCAAAGTTTATAAAGAATTCAAAAGATGTTCTAAAAGAAACTGTACTTGGCAGTTTGACAATATTTGAAGATTTGGGATTTGTATACCTAGGACCTGTTGACGGTCATAATATAGAAGAACTGGATGAGATTTTGCTTGCTGCTAAAAGCTATGAATGCCCTGTGCTTGTCCATGTAAATACGGTAAAAGGCAGAGGTTATAAGCCTTCTGAAAACAACCCGGGAGAATACCATGGCGTATCAAGATTTGATATTGAAACAGGCAATCCAGAAGCTGCTTGTAAGGATACATTTTCAGATATGTTTGGAAAATTCCTTGTACAAGCTGCAAAAAAAGATGATTCACTTTGTGCAATAACAGCTGCAATGGAACATGGTACAGGACTTCATTATTTTTCAAGGGCATTTCCAAGAAGATATTTTGATGTTGGCATTGCAGAACAGCACGCTGTAACTTTTGCAGCTTCACTTGCCAAGCAGGGATTTTTGCCGGTGTTTGCAGTTTACTCATCATTTCTTCAAAGAGCATATGATCAGCTTATACATGATGTTGCAATAAGCGGAGCTCATGTTGTGCTTGGTGTTGACCGTGCCGGATTGGTAGGAGAAGATGGGGAAACACATCACGGAATGTTTGATGTTAGCTTTATAAGCACTGTTCCGGGTGCTGTTATATATTCGCCTTCTTGTTATGATGAACTTTATATTTGTATGAAAAGGGCTATGTATGAAGATACGGGACTTGCTTGTGTACGTTATCCAAGAGGGTCAGACCACACGCAGTTCGACAAGACAGCACTGAATTCAGATTACACTCATATTACGGGCAAAAAAACTGATATTCTTTTGATCTCATATGGCAGAATATATGATAATCTTTTTAAAGCTAATAAGAAGGCTATGGAAGAGAATATAAATTGTGATTTGCTTAAGCTTACCAGAATATTTCCAATAGATAAAACGGCAGTTAATATTGCGTGTTCCTATAATAAAATCATTTTCTTTGAAGAAGCATATGACATTGGAAGTATTTCCCGTCAATTCGGTTCTCTTCTTATTGAGAATGGATATAAGGGAAGTTATGAATGTGTAACTGCTAAGGGATTTGTAACTCAGTCATCAATGAATTCTCAGTTTGAGAAGCTTGGCTTTAGTGTAGATAAAATGCTTGAAAGAATAAGAAAATCATCCGGAAAGGAAATGTAAGATGGCAAGGCTTGATACAGAACTTGTTGCAAGAGGTATATCAGGCAGCAGGGCAAGAGCTCAGGAACTAATAAAGGGCGGACAGATAAAGCTTGATGGTAACATATGTCAAAAGCCGTCAAAACAAATAGATGAAAATACAGTCATAACAATGGACGGTGAAGGGCTTGCATATGTAGGTAGAGGCGGACTTAAACTTGAAAAGGCTATAGAGATTGGAAATATAGACCTTAGTGGGTCTGTATGCATGGATATTGGTGCATCTACAGGAGGTTTTACTGACTGTATGCTGCAAAACGGTGCTGTTAAAGTGTATGCAGTTGATGTTGGTCATAATCAGCTTGCAGAAAAACTTTGCAGTGACAGCCGTGTTGTAAATCTTGAAAGAACAGACATAAGAACACTTGATTCTAATATAGTAACTGAAAATATAGATTTTATATCTGTTGATGTTTCGTTTATATCTCTTACTTTGATATTACCTCATATATCACGTTTTTTAAGAAAAGACGGTACTGCTGCACTGCTTATCAAGCCGCAGTTTGAAGCCGGAAGAGAGAATATAGGCAAAAATGGAATTGTAAAATCACAAAAAGTACATATTAATGTACTTGCAAAGATAAAAGAGGAATTTCGTAAAAATGGATTTTCTCTTACAGCTTTTTGCACATCTCCTGTAAAAGGCGGTTCAGGCAATATAGAATATTTAGCAGTGCTTAAAAATTCTGATATTTCTGATGCTGCTGTTGACTTTCAGGCTTTGGTTGCAGAGGCTTTTTCTCGGAAATAATTATAATAATTACAAGGAGTAAATAAATTTGAAAGCCGTTATTTTTCCAAATTTACAAAAAGTAAATGCACTTTCCTGTGCAAGAAATGTTTGTGATGCTCTATATAGCAATGATTTTGAAGTAATTGCAGATCCTCAGCTGAAAGCACTTTTTTATGATAAATCATTTGTAAAATATATTCCGTTTGAAGAATCGGTTCGTGATTCTGATTTTGCTGTTGCAATAGGCGGAGATGGAACTATTCTAAGATGTGCAAAGGCTCTTATCGGTTCAGATACAAAATTACTTGGTGTTAATACCGGCAGACTTGGTTTTATGGCATCTATTGAACCTTCACAGATCCATGAGCTTATAAGACTTAAAACGGGAGATTATCGTGTTTCAAAACGTATGATGCTTTGCGGCGACCTTACTGATGAAAGAGGATATGTATTTCAGCATTTTACGGCTTTGAATGATATAGTTATAGGCAGGCAGTTTGCACGTGTAATTGATTTTTCTGTATACAGAAATGAAGTTCTTCTTGGACAGTATCGTGCAGATGGTGCGATTTTTAGCACACCTACTGGTTCAACTGCATATGCACTTTCAGCAGGTGGAAGTGTAATAGAACCTGAATTTTCATGTATAGGATTTACTCTTGTTTGTCCGCATTCTCTGGCATCAAGACCAATACTCTTTTCACCGGAAAGCAAACTTTGCGTAAAACTTTCGGTGCGTGATGAGGGTGAAATATACATTACTTCTGATGGAGAAATTCCAATTCCGTTTGCTCCAGGCAGTCATTTAAACATATATCGTTCTGAACATACGATACAGCTTGTAGATATGAGCGGAAATACATTTTTTGATTCACTTAACCGCAAGATAACACATTCACTAAAAGGGAATGTAAATTTTGACGGCAGCGGAGGTCCCGTATGAAAAAGGAAAGACATGAGTTGATTCTCAGAATTATATCAGAAAACGAAGTTCATACACAAGATGAACTTCAAAGTTTTTTATCTGAACATGGTGTAAATGTAACACAAGCGACTCTTTCAAGAGATATACATGAACTGCGTCTTACAAAACAGCATATAGATGGAACGGTGCGTTATGTAAGACCAGATGCACCGGTTGCTGTAGATGGGATAATTAAAGAAGCAGTATTGGAAGCTGATTTTGCAGGACATATGGCAGTAGTACATTGCAGACCGGGAATGGCACAAGCGGCGTGTGCTGCATTTGATGCTATGAAAAAAGAAGGCGTAGTTGGAACTATTGCCGGAGATGATACTATTTTTGTGTTGATGCGTGAAGACGATCAGGCAGAGCGACTTGCGGTACAGTTTCGCAGCGGCGGCATTTCTGAAATGGACTAATGAATCGAGGCGTTTTTATGCTTACTGAAATTTATATTGAAAATCTTGCCGTTATTGAAAAAGCACGAATACCGCTTTGCGGTAATTTTAATGTATTTACTGGTGAAACGGGTGCTGGTAAATCTATTCTTATACATGGCATAAATGCAGTATTAGGTCAGCGTGTTACAAAGGATATAGTAAGAACAGGCTGCGATAAAGCTGTTATATCTGCATTATTTCAGAATATTGATGATAATGTAAAGGAAGCTCTTTCTGAATTTGGAATAGAATCTGATGGCGAACTTTTGCTTACACGTGAAATATTAGCTGATGGCGGAAGTATTGCAAGAATAAATCACAAGACTGCAACTATAGGAGCATTAAAACGTTTGGGTGAAATGCTTATTGATATACATGGTCAGCATGATACTCAGATTTTAATGTCATCTGATAGACATATGGAAATAATAGATAGGTTTGGCGGCGATGATTCATTATTGAACTCTTATCAGGAGAGTTTCAAGACATTGCAAAAGAAGGCAAAAAGACTTAGTCAGCTTGTAAAGCAGGATCAGCAGCAGCAAAAAAAATCAGATTATTTGAAAAATCTTGTTTCGGACGTTGAAGAGATTGGGCTTAAAATTGGTGAAGAAGATGAAATTGCAAATTCTCTTGAGCGTCTTATGAAGTCAGAAAATATTATAACTGCACTTAAATTTGCAGCCTCTGCAATTGATAATGATGATTCTGCAAATGCTGTAAGTCTTATTCAAGATGCAGCAGGTGCGGTAGATTCCCAGTCTGATTATATAGAAGATTCAGAAGAATTGGTAAGCAGACTTAAAACAACGGAACTTGAGCTGCGTGATATTTCAGAAACACTAAGAAATCTTGCTGAAGATATGGAACTTGATGAAATGAAGCTGGCTAAACTTCAGAGCAGAAGCAATGCTATACGAGAGCTTACACGTTCATATGTTTGTACTGGGGATGAGCTTGTTAAACGATGTGAGGAAGCAAAAGCAGCTCTCAAGGATATGCAGGATAATGAAGAAGAAATAAAACAGCTAAGGCGTGAAAAGTCAGAACTGTTGACAGAAGTTTCAAACAGAGCCAAAGCTTTAAGCAGCTATCGTATTGAAACGGCAAAACGTTTTACAAATTGTGTATTAGAGCAGCTTCAATTTCTTGATATGCCGGGTGTACGATTGGAGGTTGCTCACAGAGTTGGCAAGCTTACATTGCAGGGAATGGATAGCATGGAACTTATGATCTCGGCTAACAAAGGTGAATCTCTTAAACCTCTTGCAAAAATAGCGTCCGGCGGTGAGCTTTCAAGAATAATGCTTGCATTAAAATGTGCAATTGCAGATAAAGACAGCATACCAACTATGATATTTGATGAAATAGACACTGGTGTAAGCGGACGAGCAGCACAAAAAATTGGAATCAAGCTAAGCGAACTTGGAAGTGTAAGACAGGTTTTGTGTGTTACTCATCTTTCGCAGATAGGAATTATGGCAGAAAATCATTTAAAAATTGAAAAACATCAAGAAAATGGACGCACTTCCACAAAGGTGACAACTCTTGATTTTGAAGGAAGAGTTTATGAAATAGGAAGAATAATGTGTGGAGAACCGCCGAGTGAGCTTATTCTTAAGAGTGCAAGAGAAGAACTTATAAAGCAGCATCCAAGGTTTGCTAAGGAGAATGAAAATTGAGATTAGGATTCAGACGAGGACTTATTCATGGAATACCGATAGCTTTAGGATATTTTTCTGTATCATTTGGGTTTGGAATAATGGCAGTTCGAGCAGGTCTTACAGTGATGGAGGCAGTTTGTATATCAATGACAAATCTTACATCAGCTGGTCAAGCAGCAGGTGTAAGTGTTATAGCTGCCAGTGGTACATATATAGAAATGGCAGTGACTCAGTTTATTATAAATATTCGTTACTCATTGATGGGATTGTCGCTTTCGCAAAAGCTGGATAGTTCGTTTAACACGGCACACAGATTGGTAGTTTCATTTGGAATTACAGATGAGATCTTTGCGGTATCATCAGCACAGCCATCGAAACTTACTCCAAGATATATGTATGGACTTATTCTTATATCATTTATAGGCTGGAGCAGCGGAACACTTCTTGGAGCAGCTGCCGGGAATATTCTTCCTTCGATTATAACAGATGCTATGGGAATAGTTCTTTATGGAATGTTCCTTGCAATAATTATTCCGGCTGCAAAGAAAAGCAGAAGTGTATTGCTGGCAATAGTTATAGCAGCATTGATAAGTACTGTTTTATATTATGCTGTTCCGCGACTTTCGAGTGGTTTTGCAGTTATAATCAGTTCAGTTATATCAGCATTTATTGCAGCTATATTGTTTCCTGTTCCGGAAGAGGAGGAAAAGAAAGAATGAGTATAGTTATATATATTGCGGTAATGGCAGGAGTTACATATCTTGTAAGAATGATACCATTTACCCTTATGAAGAAAAAGATATATTCCAGATTTCTGAAAAGTTTTTTATATTATATACCATATGCTGTACTTAGTGCAATGACGATCCCAGCAATTTTTTATTCAACAGGAGATGTTTTAACAGCATTATTGGGTACAGTAGTTGCTGTAATTCTTGCATATATAGGTCTACCGCTTATTGTTGTGGCGTTGGCAGCATCAGGTACAGCACTTATTGCGTCATTATTAAGGTGAAATTATGGCATTGAGTGCTGAATAAAGAGAAAAATCGGAAGTCAGTAGGGTGGATATACTTGGTTAGAGAAGTTTATGAAAATGAATTAAAAGAATTGCTGGAATTGTATTTGCATTTACACGAAAAAGCCATTCCAGAAATGACAGAATATTTAAATAATACGTGGAAAACTATAATTCAAGATAAAAATCATCATATTATTGTCAATATTATAGATGATAAAATAGTGTCATCCTGTGTATGTGTAATCATACCAAATTTAACAAGAAATATAAGACCGTATGCTTTTATAGAAAATGTTGTTACTCATAATGCGTATCGTGGAAAAGGTTATGCAACAGAATGCCTACATTATGCAAAAGAAATTGCAAGGAAGGAAAATTGCTATAAAATGATGTTACTAACCGGTTCAAAGAAGGAATCAACCATAAAATTTTATGAAAATGCAGGATATAACAGTTCTGATAAAACAGCATTTATACAATGGCTTGAATAAGTTTAGAACTTCAAGTTTGAATTATGTTTTGAAAATGAAACGGGGTTTAAAAAATGGCATCAAGTAAAGAGCATTTAAATTTTATTTTGGAACGATTATTATGAATAAAGAAATTCTGTTATCTAATATAAACAAAGTTCATACTACGGAAATGGGAATTGACAGAATAAAGAGAAATCTGAAATTAGATACCGATGATGTGGTTGAATGGTGTAAGAATAAGGTGTTGGATGAAGGGTGCAATATTTACAAACAGGGAAAGAATTGGTATTGCGAAATTGATAATATTAAAATAACGATTAACTCTTACAGTTATACAATTATTACGGCACATATAATTAAATAAAATTCTGCTTTTTGTAGTGCTGAATAAAGAGAAAAATCGGAAGTTGCAGAGGTAAATCATATGAAAATTATAGAAGTAAAAGACAGAACCACCGTATTAGTTGAACAATTATTAAGAGTATGGGAAAGTTCGGTTAAAGCTACACATTTGTTTTTATCAGGTGATGAGATAAGCAATATCAAGCAATATGTCCCACAAGCCTTAAATGGTGTTCCTATTTTGATTGTTGCAGAGAATGAAAACGGAAATCCGATGGGTTTCATGGGAGTTGCAGATAAAATGCTTGAAATGTTATTCATTTCAAATGAAAGCAGAGGACAAGGCATTGGAAAGCAATTACTGCAATATGGTATTGAAAATTATTCAATCAATGAACTTGCAGTCAATGAACAAAATCCTCTTGCAAAAGGCTTTTATGAACACATGGGTTTTGAGGTTTATAAAAGAAATGAATTAGACGAACAAGGAAATCCTTATCCATTACTGTATATGAAAAGAGATGGATAAATTCAAGTTTGAATTATGTTTTGAAAATGAAACGGAGTGTAAAAAATGGCATCAAGTAAAGAGTATTTAAATTTTATTTTGGAACAATTATCCGAGTTAGAAGAAATTACATATCGTGCAATGATGGGAGAATTTATTATTTACTATCGTGGGAAAATTGTCGGTGGTATTTATGATGACAGATTATTGGTAAAACCAATACAATCAGCAATTTCCTATATGCCGAAAGCTTCTTATGCAATACCTTATAAGGGAGCAAAAGAAATGTTGTTTGTGGAAGAAGTTGATAATAAAGAATTTCTGACCGGCTTGTTTAATACTATGTATGATGAATTACCATTACCAAAGCCGAAAAAGAAGAAATAGAAAAATCTGTATTTATAGGAGGATATTATGAAGCGTGAATTGGGTATAGCAAGGTGTGGACTGGCATGCTGTTTGTGTTCTGAAAATACAGAATGCAAAGGTTGTAAACGAGATGGCTTTCTGGAACTTTCTTGGTGTAAGGAAGCTGAATGGTGCGAGAATAGAAAGTGTGTAATTGAAAAAAAGATTAGAGGTTGCTATGAATGTGAACCGCAACATTGCAGAAAAGGTTTGTATGCAGAAAAAATCAAAGCACGTGCTTTCGCTGAGTTTGCTAAAAGATTTGGTACAGAAGAACTGCTGGACTGCCTTGAACGTAACGAGAAAGTAGGAATAATTTATCATAGAGGAGGTATTATCGGCGATTATGATGACTTTGACGATATTGAGACCTTGATTTCATTTATCAAAACTGGAACATGCTAAATTCCAGTTTGCAGGGAAGAACAAATACATCATCAAATAGCCAGACCCAGAGCTGATTAGTGATGCGACAAATCGAGATTTCATAAGGTGAGTATAATGGTTAGAGAAATAAAATGGACAAAATATTTATGGATGAGCTTGCTCTCATTTGGAGCATTTTTTCTTGAATATTTTTCAATATTTTTAATTGAATCAGCGATTCTACATTTAGATATATGGAACTATACAGCGGAACAAAGAAGCATTCATTGTATCATAATGGTTTTTATGTGGGCGTTTTTCATTGGTGTTCTCCTGC